>JAGWLV010000039.1 GCA_028864875.1 Patescibacteria group bacterium | reverse complement strand
TTTGCTTTTTCATCACTGTAAGTAGCTTAATTCTAGCACTCAAAATTACTTCTTCATCACATCTATCACCTTGCCGGAGACGGTGAAGTCGTCGCCTTCGTGAATGAAGATGGGAAGGTATTTCTCCGTGGATTGCGCCTCGAGGACTATTCGATTGTTTTTCTTATCCTCCCTATAGCGCTTAATCGTGGCCATCCTGTCGATGACGGCAACCACGATATCGCCGTCTTTAGGCACTTTGTACGAACTATCCACCACCACGTAATCGCCATCCTCGATGGTGACGCCTTTGCGCACCTCGGCGAGGTTCATGGAAGGGCCGTCGGCGACGAGAACATACAAATCACTCTTCTGGCGCGGGAGCATTGTGGCGGAGACTTTGAGATATCCCTCGATGCGCTCGTCCGCGAACACTGTCGCCGGCCCGCAGTTGGCCGCGCCCACTATCGGCAAGGAGAAAAAAAGGCCTCTCGCCTTCTCCACCACGCCTTTAAAAACCGGTTTGATGACGTGCTTCTCCAAATTGAGCTGAATCATGCCCGCCTTCTCAAGCTGGCGGAGGTGATACTTCACTACTTGCGGCTTGCCCTCCGCATCGATGAACTTGGCTATTTGCCGGAGGCTGAGCTTACCTAAATTTTGCCTCTTGGCTAAGGTGAGCAAACGAGCTTGTGTATCGTGCATATGCAGGTACTCTAGCATGGGTGTAAACAGTGTAAAAAAGTTTTCCACAGAAAGACAAGAACAGACCGGAACTGGCGGCGATTTGGGAGCGTAAGACTTGGCCTAGCGGCCCGGAGCGCTCTCCCAAATCGCTGGCAGTGAAGGTCTGCTATGATAAGAAATATGAAAAACTGGCTCACTATCGTTGCCCTACTACTCTCCATCCTCGCAATGCCCGCGAGCGCTCTCGCGGCGCACTCCTTAACCAGGGGAGACTCGGGGAGTAATGTGACGGCGCTTCAGAACGGCCTCACCACGCTCAAATATCTCGCCCCGGGAAATAACAACGGCTACTTCGGGCCAAAAACGCAAGCCGCTCTCGAAAAATTTCAATGCGATAAGGGAATCATCTGCTCGGGCACCCTCTCGGACGGGTATGGCGTGTACGGGCCAAAGACGCAAGCGGCCTTGCAGATTGCTCTCGCCCCGGCACAACCAACGACCATGAGCAACATCTCACTCACCGGACCCGCGACCGGAGCGTTCGAGTATTCCGGGTGGCTACCCGGGTGGCGCGCGGCCTCCTCCACGGCAGACGTACTCCCCCACCTCGCGCAGTTCAAGAGCGTGATGCCCTTTGTCCTCAAGGTCGCGGGCGATGGCACGCTCTCTAATACCTCGCAACTCGCCGAGGAGCCGTGGGCCTCGCTCATCGCCGCGGCGAAGGCGCAAAAAGTGCGCGTCGTGCCTACTATCATGTGGGGCAAAGGTAGCGAGATACAGGCGGTGCTCTCGGACACCAAGAAGCGCATTGCGCTTGAGGATGCGGTCGCAAGACTCGTCAAACAAAACGGCTTCGACGGCATTGATATCGACTTCGAGGCGAAGCAGGCGCAGACCATCAATTATTTTTCGACATTCCTCAAAGGCCTTTATGCGCGCATGGGCTCGAAGTGGGTCTACTGCACCGTCGAGGCGCGCATGCCTCTTGAGGATCGCTACGGGCCGGGCATGACCATCCCGCCCGACGCCACGCAATATGCCAACGATTACGTAGCCATGAACAAATACTGCGACCGCGTCGAGATTATGGCGTACGACCAGGGCACCATAGATGTGAAATTGAATAACGCGCGCTCCGCCCCGTACGCGCCGGTTGCCGACCCGCTGTGGGTCGCGGCGCTCGTTGACGTTGCCGCGCAAAGTATCGAC
>JAGWLV010000038.1 GCA_028864875.1 Patescibacteria group bacterium | reverse complement strand
GGGCCTGGACGCGGTGGTGCCCGATTTCAAAGTCATTAACGAGTACAACGATCAACGGTTCAATAAATTGCGCTTGAGTAAGGAGCAGGAGATCCTCGGCACCGGCGTCATCGAACCCGCCGCCGCGCAACAAGCCGCCGCACGCTGGGCGAGTGAACAGATGGACGGGTATATTCCTGAGAAGTTTGGCGACCTCATTAAATACAGCCCCGACGAGCGCCATGCGGCGGCTGTGAATCAATCATTGAACATCGCCAACCTGCAAATCACCGGTGCGATGCGGGTCATTGAAGCGGGCGGCGTCAATACCACCGTGCAACCCGGCCTCTTCCGCGACATCATGCAAAGTGTGCCGAACCTGAAACCGGAGGAGCGGGATCGCGCCTTGGTTGATATTGCCCAACTGACCGCAAGTCGCCTGGCCCCCAAGCTCGAAGCGGGCGGGGTGCCGGGGCCCCTCGCGCAGGCCAGAGCCATGATGATCGCGGGGCAGCTCACAGGGGGTACTATTCCTCCGCAATGGCAACAACTCATCGCGGGCAACCCGCAAGCCTTCGGCCTCACGCCGCAAGTAGCGGAACTCTATCTCACTGGCAAATACAACATTTTTCAAAAGGGTGGGATGGAAGCGATGTTGAATGCGGCAGGCGAGAAGGCCCTCAGTGACGATCTCACGAAACGCGCCATCGGCACGATTACACAACCCGATGTGGCGGCAGGGGTGATGGAAAAAACGCGCGCGCAGCAACAGCCCCTCACGACCGCCTTAAAAGAAGCGGGGCCGCAGCAACGCACGATTGAGACACAACAAAAATCTGCCGACACCGCCGCGACGACGAATGCCCGTGTGGAAACCGAGCGCGAGCAGGTGGTCAAGTCAGTCGCCACGCCGCTTAGTGAATTGGCGAAGTCCCTGCGCAACTATATGGAGACCCCACTCACGGACCCGACGAAGCTGTATAGCAAAGGCACCTTATACAAAGATCGCCTCAAGGCCTTCCGCTCGATCATTGCCAAGGGTGTGTTGCTCCAAACGGGGGCGCTCAACGAACAAGAGCAAGTGGCGGCGATGGAGTCGCTGTCGGGGTTGATTGAGGCCAAGCTCCGCCCCGACTCCACGAACGAGAAAATCCAAACTTTGAATTTAATCTTGGGCAAAGCCCTCGGAAAGCCGGTCGATTTGTTGGCCGACGATCCCCTCAAGCCAACCGGCAAACAAGCCTTGCGATTCAATAGTGCGGGAGAGTTGCTCAATCCCAGCGCAGCCCCCGCCCCGACTGCGAAAGCCAAACCCACTGAAGGCCCTGTGCTGCGCTTCGATAAGAATGGAAACCTCCTCAAATGAGCGAGACGCCCACCGAATCTCCCATGCGTGTCCAAGCCGAAGGCCTGCCCGACACGCTCGAATTTCCTGCGGGCACGTCCACCGATGTGATTCAATCTACCGTCAAGCGCCTACAACAGGAAAAGGGCGTGAACCAGGAAAAGTTTGCTCATCTTCCCGAGCAGATGGCGGCAGCGGGCGGTATGGCGGGGGCTACCCTGGGGCAAATCTCTCCCATACCGGGAGGCCGCATGATCGGTGCAGCAGCCGGGGCCGCGGGGATGCACTATGCGGGCAAAACAATTCAGGACGTGGCGAACGGCATCGAACCGACCATTGAGACCATTACCGATAATCTCCTCAGCGCAGGCAAGATGGGCCTCACGAGCGGCGCAGCGGAGGGGGCGTTTCCTATTTTAGGTGATTTGCTCGCCCCCATTGGAAAACAAGTCGCGGATATAGGCGCCAAGCTCGGCAATAAATTGTTCGTGCCCAAGACTTCGAGTGAAGTGGTGAAAACGGCAGAGGGCGTCTTGAGCAAGGTCGGTGCGCCCAGCCAAACGCTCGGGCAAATGGCCGACGATCCTGCCTCCAAGCACATTGCGAACACGATGGAA
>JAGWLV010000037.1 GCA_028864875.1 Patescibacteria group bacterium | reverse complement strand
TGCGGACTATGTCCGCAGCGGCCATGCGCGCTGGACCTCTGGAGAATGTCCGCTCGAAGGGGCGCGCGCCCATGCGCTGGTGCAAAAGTTTAGTGCGCTTTACCGCATCGACGCTACCCGCGGGCAGCGTCTTCGCATGAAGCGCTCCGGTGTCGGCTCGGCGCACCTACTTCTGTACGCCCGCCGGCCCGAGGCCGGTGCCAAACCGCGCACCATTTTGTGGTTCCTTCTGGTGTCGGACGGCGAGCACCCGGCAGCCGCGCTGGAGACACTCCGAGACGCTCACGCTCCCGGGGAGCGCATACGCGTCGATGGGTACGAACTCGTACAACTACCGCGCAAAGACTCCGCGACACCTGCGTGGACCTTCCGGATGACCGCTGAGCGCTACCAGGCGTGGCGCGAAAGAGTGGTGGCGTGCGCCCGAAAGCCTGCGCTTCGCGCGGAGCATGACATTGCGCGGCGCCTGTACTCAGTCCCAGGCTTTGCGGGCATACGCTCACAGGTCGGATTTCTTGTTGGGCTTTGGCGCAAAGAGTGGAAGCGCCGGCGAGCGGCGGCCGATGCGTTCCCGCCCCTACCGCGCCAGTTGCGTTACGTGCAGCGCCTGAAGAGTACCGGTGTACGACTCTCCCAGCTTACGCACGATGCGGCTCGTAGCGCAGAGAGTGTTGGGGCAAACGCCCCAGCGCCGCGCCAACCGGTGCATCAATATGATTCCAAATGACGCACCACAGTCTGCACCGGCGGAGGCACCAGAAAGCGCATCAGTAAGCGCGGAGATTCCACGCCTTGACGCGCAGCACTTCCTTCACCAGGCCTGCAGTCTTACCGGCATCAAGGGCAGTCGTCCAATCGCCTCCTGCCACGGTTTCGAAATGTCCCGGGTTTTTACCCCGTGCCACCTCGCGAATGAGTGTTAGTTTTTGTGCGGGCACTCGCTACAGAGTTACAGGAGCGGGCTTCCCGCTCTCCTACGCGGAGCGCCAAGAAATGACCGCAAGATTTGCTTATAGGCGAGCAAGAGCCCCAGCCAAGACCCCGGCCGGCGCGAAGCCGACCCGAGCGCCGGCAACGCCGGCGGCATTACTTCCCAAGGGGGGCATGCCCGCGCTGAGAGATGCTTTCAAGGAAGTGCGTGTGAGCCGCGCCGGCGGCGCTGGCCGCACCACCATCTTTATTCCGAGGGGAGAGTACGAGCATATGTTGAGTTTTGCGGACGAATCGGATGTGGCTGTTGAGAGCGCGTGCTTGGAAGCATCGCTGGTACTCGACCTGATGGATGGTGAAACTTGGACAGAAACTGTGGGAGCCGGTGCAATGCTTGAATTGATGCTGGCCTTTCAGGCCCGACGCAAGGTCAAACCTGGGCGGAAAACAAAGTGACGAGCTCGACAGTACCGGCCAATTTTGGCTCACGAAGATAATCCCGCTGCACGCGGCGACGCTAAATCAGTGCGACAGGACACTGTACGCGATTGTGGGCAGCCCACAGGTGCAGGCGGCACTTAAGCGCGCTACTGCTACATGAAGCCCATGAATTCGAGGTCAGGTCCTGCAGACTCTTTGATGGCCGCCGACGCATTGGAAAGCGACACGCCGGCCTGCCTCAGTATCTCTGCCGCGACCCTGTTCATTGGTTCTACGCACCGCTTGAACTTCTCCCTTACGTAGCGCTCGGTCTGCTGCTCGTGCCGGGGCACGGCGCCACTATGCATGGCTAATTCAAGTGCCACGTCCCTACCCACAAGGTTGCTCGCGATGGTGATGAACGTGTAGCGGAATGGGTGCGGAGTAAGGTTTAGCCCAACTCGCTCCCTTAGCACTTTTAACGAGCCTCGCGGCTCATGAATCGGAAACCCGCGCTTCTTGTGGCTCGGGATGACCCATCGCTCCCCTGGCGCTTTTGCCAGCAGCCGGGGAGCAAATACGAGTTCCCACAGCGCAT
>JAGWLV010000015.1 GCA_028864875.1 Patescibacteria group bacterium | reverse complement strand
CCGCCGCAAAGTGGTGATGAAGGATATGCGCGTCCACCAAAGCCATGTCCGGATTATGTTCGAAGGGCCGACCCGCGGACTCCTCGGCTATCGCTCGCAATTTATCCTCGACACAAAAGGGGAGGGGATTTTTTCGTCGCGCTTTACGCACTTCGCGCCTTTTGTGGGCGAGATAGAAAAGCGCCCCGTCGGCTCTATGGTGTCGATGACCGCGGGCAAGGCGCTCGGGTTTGCGCTCTGGAACTTGCAGGACCGCGGCGTGCTCTACATATCGCCGGGTACCGAAGTATACGAGGGCCAGGTCATCGGCGACACAAGCAAGGGCGAAGAAATGTTCGTCAATCCGACCAAAGGCAAACAACTCACCAACATGCGCGCCTCCGGGAGCGACGAAGCTATCACCCTCGTGCCGCCGTTTGTATTGAGCATTGAGCGCGGGCTTGAAGTGATGGCGGGGGACGAGTATTTGGAGATTACGCCGCTGTCCGTGCGCCTGCGCAAGCGACCCGGAGTCAAAATCGCGTTCAAAGAGCGCGGGTAAAATAGCCTTTATCTGCAATCCAAAGTATTCTTGACAGAGGCTCTATAGATATAGTACAATATAAACCAGTTCTTTGAGAAGTTTGCGAACTCGCCATAGCCCCAAGCGGCTCTTTTTTGGAGGGCCTCTCCGGGCTATGGCGAGCACATCCGTGATTCGTCAGCTAGCACTCGCTCCCCGGAAGGGACAGCGATCCAGACTGGAGGAATCCACATGGACACAATCTTCACTGACGGCCAGTTGACCAAGGCGATGGAGACGATGAGGCAGAAGGGCATGAACCCCGAACGCTTCAACCGGCTCCTGAGCAGCGGCATCTTCGCCGACATCTGCGACCCGAACGCCTGTCTCGACGATCGCGACAGCGTCCGCAAGGCGCTGAAGCTCGGCGTGGCCCTGCCCGAGAGCATCACGTTTTCGGTGGACTACGGCCGCTCGCTCGACCAGATGGTTGCCGCCGGCAACTACGACTGGAAGAACGACAACATCACCGCGAAGAAATTCTCGGTGGTCGGCAACGGCATCGAGCAGTTCGAGGTCAAGGTCTTCCACTTCGACCGCACGATGTCTTCGGAAGCGGCCGTCGAGGCGATCAAGGCCGCGGGCTTCGAGCCGGGCAAGATCGAGCACCTGCTGTCCTTCGGGGAGAAGTACCCGGAAGAGCAGCGGAAGTACCCGATCACCGCCCTCGGTTCCGTCGCGAGGGTCGGTGGCTACCGCCACGTGCCGTACCTCTACCGGTACGACGCCGAGCGCCGCCTCGGCCTCTTTTGGTGGGTCAACGGCTGGAATGGCCGCTGCCGTTTCCTCGCCGTTCGCAAACTGTCCTCGGCCCCTCAGGCCTAAGGACTCCGCACTCGGGTCCTCGGACACTTGGGCCCTACTAACCGGCGCATGCTCTTGCATGCGCCGGTTCTGCTTTTATATACTCAAAACGACAAGTGAAAAATCCGGGGTCACGGCTCCGGGTAATTTGTCCGCAACCCGCGCAGGACAGAGTTCAAGCGGCCACGGTTTCTTGGAGAGCGCCGCGCGGCAAAGAAAAAACAAAGACAGTTGGTGCGAAGCCCTCTGCGACATATAAGGTCGCGAATACGATACAACCCGGAGAGCATTCGACGGGCGGTGGAATGGACGGGGCTTTCGCACGAGGTTCCGTCGCGAAGGTCAATGGCAACCGCAACGTGCCGTACCTCAACCGGAACGACGCCAAGCGCCACCTCGACCTCTATTGGTGGGACAACGACTGGAATGGCAACTGCCGTTTCCTCGCCGTTCGCCACTGTCGCTATTTCTCCCGTCCCTCCCGGACGGGAGTTTTGCTTGCGATCTGACGCCGCCATCCGCCAAGCATCCTGCCCACCTCAGCAAGATGGCCAGAAAGGTGCGCGTATCTTTTATCGTCAAGTGCTTTTATATCCCATGCGAGCTGTAGCAGAAGCTTCAGCAGATCAACCCGGCTTATCCCGCGATCCACGAACATCAGCTTTTCAGAGCTTGCCGAGTAACTGGCTAGAAAGCAATACTCGATTGCCGCCAGGAATATGTCGTCGATCTTGCTGCCGAGTGTAAAGCGATTAGCCTTTGGAAAGTCCGCCAGGTATTTCTGCCAGACACCGTAAGCCTCCTTAAGACCTAGGACAACCGGAATGAGTTTCGGTTGTTGAATCGTCGAGGGGGGGGTACGCTTCGTAGAATGAGGGGCATGTGTTTCGGTCATGCGTATGAAGATATCATTTCTCCGGAAAATCTGCTTGCCGCGTGGCGCGAGTTCCTAAAAGGAAAAAGAGGGAAGCGCGATGTGCGTGAATTCCAGTACCGGCTGGCAGACAACCTCCTTTCCCTCCATGCAGAGCTGAAAGCAAAAACGTATGTCCACGGAGGGTATTATGCTTTCAATATCTCAGACCCGAAGCCACGCAATATCCACAAGGCGCTAGTGCGCGACCGGCTCTTGCATCATGCCCTCTACCGACAGCTCTACCCGTTCTTCGACAGGACTTTCATTTCCCCACTCCTACTCGTGCCGCAAATATAAAGGAACGCATCTCGCGATGAGGGCGTTTAAGCGCTATGTCGCCAAGGCCAGCCTCAACGATACGAAGACGCTCTGGGCGCTGAAGTGCGACATCAAGAAATTTTTCGCCTCGGTCGACCAGGGTGTTTTGTCAAAAATACTTGAGAGACGCATTCCAGACGCTAACATTCTCCGCCTCATCGGGCGGGTGACGGAGAGCTTCAGTAGCACCGCTCCAGGCAAAGGCCTGCCGCTCGGCAACCTCACAAGCCAGCTGCTGGTCAACGTCTACATGAACGAGTTCGATCAGTTCGTGAAGCACAAGCTCAAGGTGAAATACTATATAAGGTATGCCGACGATTTCGTGATTCTCTCCCGCGACAAGGAATGGCTCGAAAGCCTGTTGCCTCGGATAGAGAAATTTCTATGGAACGAGCTGCGCCTCACACTGCATCCCAAGAAGGTGTCGATACATACAATCGCATCCGGCGTCGATTTCTTAGGTTGGGTGCATTTTCCCGACCATCGCGTTTTACGGAGAACGACGAAACGGCGCATGTTGCGCCGCACCGCGGGGCTCCAACAAGAAAGTGCAATCGTGCAGTCATACAAAAGTCTCCTCAAACACGGCAATACAAAAAAGTTATGGCGAAGATTGACAAAATCGTCTTAGTTTGCTACTATAATTTTACCAATGCCTCAAGGAAGATTCAGCAGGAACCGCAGCCGGTTCTCCGGAAAGTCGCGTCCGTTTAATCAAAACCGCCGATTCGCCCGCCCGCCGCAAAAGCGGGGCGGCTTTGCCGCAAAAAACTTCTCCGACCTCTCCGCGTTCATCAACAAGGCGGTCATCACCGAGGAGGTAGAAAAGTTTATCCCCGAGCACCGCTTCGAGGACTTTGCCCTTGTGCCTGCGCTGAAGGCCAACCTCAAGACAAAAGGGTACACCGATCCGACACCCATCCAGGACCGCACCATCCCGCACATTATGCGCGGGGAGGATGTCGTCGGCATCGCCAACACGGGGACTGGCAAGACCGCCGCCTTTCTTGTCCCGCTCATCAACAAGCTTGCACACCACCCCGCTCGTGTGCTCATCATGGTGCCCACCCGCGAGTTGGCCGTGCAAATTGACGATGAATTGCGCGCCTTTGCCCGCGGCATGCACGTCAAGTCCTCAGTGTGTGTGGGCGGCATCAACATCAACCCGCAAATCTCCTCCCTCAAACTCTCGCCGCAGTTTGTCATAGGCACACCGGGGCGGCTCAAAGACCTGCTCGAGCGCCGTGCGCTCAAACTCGGCGACTTTTCGGTCGCGGTCTTAGACGAGGCCGACCGCATGCTCGACATGGGTTTTGTGCACGACATGCGCAAAATTTTGGCCCTCTTGCCGCGGGAGCGTCAGACGCTCTTCTTCTCCGCCACACTCGGCGCCGAAGTGGAGCGCCTCATCAGCGAGTTTTTGCGCACGCCGGTGCGCGTCGCGGTCAAGGTGCGCGAGACATCCGCGACCATCGACCAAGACGTCGTGCGCGTGCCGCAGGGCACCGACAAGCTCGAAGTGCTCCAAGGCCTCCTTGCCAAGCCGGGCTTCGATAAGGTGCTCGTGTTCGGCCGCACCAAGCACGGTGTCGATAAGCTTGCCAAAAAGCTCGCCGAGCGCGGCATCGCGGCCGAGAGCATCCACGGCAACAAAACTCAAAACAAGCGCCAAAAAGCGCTCGACCTCTTTAAGCGCGACCGCGTGCAGGTCCTCATTGCAACCGACGTCGCCGCCCGCGGGCTCGACATCAGCGATGTCTCCCACGTCATCAACTACGACCTTCCGCAGTCGCGCGAGGACTACATCCACCGCATCGGCCGCACCGGCCGCGCGGGGAAGCGCGGCTCGGCACTCACGTTTATAGACGCCTGAAGTATCGCTGAAGGTGTAATCTGTTCAATTTGTGCGCGTCTGCTATTGTTGTAGCGTATGCGCAATTTTTTATTATCTCTCCTTATTGTGTGCGGGGTGCTTATCCCGGCGGTAGCCTCGGCGCGCACGCTCACGGTCGGCATGAGCGGCAGCGATGTCGCCGCCGTCCAAAAGCAGTTGGCGGCCAAGGGCTACTTCAGCGCCCCCTCCAGCGGATACTTCGGCTCCATCACACTCGTCGCGGTACAAAACTTCCAGTGCACGCTCAAGATTGCGTGCGCGGGGCAGGCGGGGTACGGCACCGTGGGTCCCGCGACCGCCGCGGTGCTCTCCGCCCCCGCGCAACCCGCAACACTCAACGGCCGCACCACGGCCGCCGCGACAGGGAGTTTTGAGGTGAGCGGGTGGATGCCGGACTGGCGCGCCGCAAGCGGGACTATAGATGTGCTGCCGCACCTCAATCAACTGCGTAGTGTGATGCCATTCGGCTACACGGTCTCCTCGCAAGGGCGGATTGTCGACCACGCGCGCATCGGGCAAGAGCCGTGGGTGTCGTTTATCGCCGCGGCACATGCGGCGCACGTGCGCGTTGTGCCGACCGTCGAGTGGGGGAGCGGTGCCCAAATTCAAGACGTCCTCAGCGACAGCACCTCGCGCATCGCGCTTGAAAATTCGATAGCAAGCTTGGTGCGGCAAAGGGGCTTTGACGGCATCGACATCGACTTCGAGGCCAAAGAGGCGCAGACTATCAACTACTTCTCCACATTCCTCAAAGGGCTTTACCAGCGGATGGGCCAGAAGTGGGTGTATTGCACGGTCGAGGCGCGCATGCCCATTGAAGACCGCTACCTGCCCGGGCAGAGCGTGCCCGGGGATGCAACACTCTACGCCAACAACTACATCGCGATGAACAGCTACTGCGACCGGGTCGAAATTATGGCCTACGACCAGAGCACTATCGACCTGCGGCTCAATGCCGCGCGCGCGGCACCCTACGCGCCTGTCGCAGACCCGGGCTGGGTCGAGGATATCATCGCGCTCGCCGCCCAAACTATCTCGCGCAACAAACTTATCGTCGGCATCCCGACCTACGGCTACGAATACACGGTCACACCCCAGGGCGACGGGACCTTCAAGTATCAGCGCGACTTCGCCTTCAACCCGCCCTACGCGCTCAATCTCGCCGCGCAAAACAACGTCAGCCCCGTGCGCACGAGCGCGGGGGAGCTGGGGTTTGTATACCGCCCACCCGCGGGCAACTCTGCCTCGGCAGTGGGACCGGCGTTTGCCGACATCACGCAGCAACAAAGTCAGAGCGAGCCGACGACGACCGTCGTACAAAACCAAGACGGCACCACCGTCAATGTCACCCCCTTCAACTACGTAACGTGGAGCGACGCGCAAGCGATACAAGACAAGATTGCGCTCGCCAAACGGCTCGGCGTGCGCGGGGTGGCGCTCTTCAGCCTCGGCGGGGCGGAGGACCCCGCGATGTGGAGTGTGTTGCCGTAGTTTATACTTAACAATTGATTCAGGGGCGTGTGCGAAGCTCGTAAGTAATTATTTATTGAACAATCTTTTGTATGAAACCAGTCACGTGGATAGGCATTGTCATCGTCATTATCATCATTGGGGGCGTTGTGTGGTGGATGACCACGCAGCCGCAAAACGCCAACACGCAGGGCGCCGGGCAAAACACCGCGACCACCGGCCCAAGCGGCGACCTCACCGGCACAGTCTCGACTACGGTGGGCACGGGGGCGCCGATGCAGGCGACGGTCACCTACAATGGCACCTCCTTCTCGCCCTCGTCTGTGACCATCGCGAAGGGTGGCACGGTCACCTTTACCTCAACCGCGGGGAATATCTGGATCGCATCCGCACCGCACCCGGTGCACACCGCCTACGACGGCACGACCGCGTCGGTGCACTGCGCCGCGGGCTACACGGGCCCCGCGCCGTTTGACCAGTGCTCGGCGGGCCCGGGCTTCAGCTTCACCTTCAACAAGACGGGGAGCTTCCAGTACCATGACCACCTCAACACCTCGGCATTCGGCACCGTAGTGGTACAGTAAGTGCATGAACAAAACGGCGAACCTCATCCTGCGCGCGGGGGTTGCGTTCGCCTTTTTGTATCCTCCGCTCAACGCCGCTGTCGATCCAAGCGCGTGGGTCGGTTACCTCCCGCCGTGGCTTACGCTCGCGCCGCCTTTGGTTGAGCTGCATGTTTTTGGTGTAATAGAAATTGGTATCGCGCTCTGGATACTCTCCGGCTGGCGCGTCGTGTGGCCCGCCGCCGCGGCGGTCGTCGCGCTCCTCGGCATCGTAGTACTCCAATTGAGCGAATTCCAGGTCGTATTTCGCGACCTCTCCATAGCCGCGGCGGCGGCGGCCCTTGCCCTTGATGCCTATACAAAGCCCCCTGTGCTACACTAGCGGCATGAAGAGCCGCGGCGTGAGCACGGGCTACATCATTTTTGTCATCGCACTTATTGTGCTCGCAGGGCTCGCATATTATTACCGCGACTCTTCGTGGTTTGCCAACTTAATCGGCGCCTCGGCGACCACCACGGAGGTTGCGCGCGCAAGCTACGCGTGCGACGGCGGCAAAACTATCGACGCCATCTTCTATCAAAACACGCGCTCCGCGGCGACCTCCACCCCGCAAGGGATGCCCATCCCGGCGGGGAGCGTCCACCTCGGCGTCAGCGACGGGCGCACGATGACGCTGCCGCAGACCGTGTCGGCCGATGGCAGCCGCTACAGCAACGGCGATCCGAATGTACAGGGCGGCGAGACATTCGTCTTTTGGAGCAAGGGCAACGGTGCGATGGTTCTTGAAAATAATACTGAACAAACCTACAAAGGCTGTATCGAGGTGCCCAAGGACCCGGGCCGCTTGCCGCAGATTTACCACGACGGCGCGGGCGGGGTGGTCGTGCGCTACCCCTCCGACTGGAGCGTCAATGACGCCTACCAATATACGAACCTCGGCCCCGGCAAAACAATAGGCGGAGTCAAGTTCTCCGTCTCGACGAGCACGCGGCAGGGGACGAACCTCGCGGGGGACAGCGGCATATCTATCGAGCAGCTCCCCATCGCACAAGGCAAGGAGTGCACGGCGAATCTCTTCCTCGACCCGCAGTTTGGGGTCAAGACTTCAACCGTGGCCGACAATGGTGTCGACTACAGTGTCGCTACAACGACCGACGCCGCCGTGGGCAACCGCTACGAAGAGTCGGTGTGGGCGCTCCCCGGTACGAACCCGTGTGTGGCGGTGCGCTACTTTATCCACTACGGCGCGATAGAAAATTATCCCCCGGGCGTGGTGCGCGAGTTCGACCGCAATGCACTTGTGGGCACCTTCGACTCCATCCGCCGCACGCTCACCGTGGTGCAGTAATAGGGCATTGAATACAGCAAAGGCTGCGCGATGTTTCGCGCAGCCTTTTTTGTTGCTACTGCATGCGGTGTATGCCCGGGTCGGGCAGCGCAGACTCCTCGAACTCGCCGTCGCCATCGCCGCCACACTCCTCGGCGTAGACTTCATCCGCATCGTCGATAGCGGTGTCGTCGTAGGCCTCGGCTACAACAACTTCAAGCCCCGGCGGATAAAAGCCGGTACCGGCGCTGAGCTTCGACGGAGCAAAGACGGCAGGATAGTCGTGCCGCCGCGGCAGCGGCGAGGAGTCAATTTGTTCGAGCACCACCGGCAGCTCGTCGTGCTGCATGAGCCCGCACTTCACAAGCTCGGCGGCACACACCCGCGCGGCGTACTTCGAGTAGCACGCCACAAACGAGTCGTCGGTGCAGATAATCCATCCGTGCCGGGGGTTGCAGTTGTTGCAGATGGAGAAGTAGGCAGCCTTGCCGATGAGCGTCATCGCTGTGCCCTTTCGTGCTTCAGCCACTTCTACACTAGCACGCAAGAGTAAGTGGTGCTATTTAAGATTTACCCAACCTTGGCCTTCTGACGAACGCGCGCCAAAAGTTTTGGTGTCGCTCTGGCCGTCTTTGTCGGTTGCGGTCACGGTCACCCGCGCGGCCATCTCCAACTTTTCGTCACAGCCGTTTGGTGCGCCGTCTTGCGGCCCGTGGTAGTAGGCATTCTTGACGAGCCCCTTGCTCGAAGCGCCGCCCGTGAGGCTGCCGCATGCGCCTGCGGGGAATGCTATCGACCAGGCGAAATCAAGATCTTTCGGGTTGGCCGGGATTGTCTTCAGCTGATAGGTGGTCGGGCTCTGGGGTTGTACAAACACCATATTGACCGCAACGATCACAGGCTTGAAGTGTATCTGCTGTTTTGCATCGCCGATGCCCGGGGCTATGGCGCGCACGCTCGCGATGCCTGCATCGGCAGACGTGATAGTCACGCTCGCGCGGCCGGAGAGGTCGGTCGTCACTTTGGCGGGGGAAGCGGGGTTAAGAGTGCCCAAGTCGGTCGTAAACTCCACCGGCGTGAGACCAAGCGGCGTCTCGATGACCGGTTTTTGTCCGCCTGCCTTGATGCGCTGGCCATTTATAAACTGCGCGGGGCCTTTAACGGTGAGTGTTGCGGTGACCGTCGACTGGTCAACTCCGTCGGGGAGTACGGGATCTTGAGATGCGGTCGTGACGATTTTGAGCGTAAAGGTGTCGCAGGTCACACTAAACGAGCCTGACACTCCCGGCACAGGCACTTCGTCGGGGCCCACGAGTGTAGCACTGAGTACTTTAGGTTGCGGGTTGGGTTCCTGCACCGACTTGATGATGAGTCCGCACACGCCCTGCGGCACTTCCGCGCTGTATGAGCTGTAGTTGTCGCCGTTTGCCTCGAGGGTCGCGGGGATTTTGTATGTAAGTCCCTTAGTCGGGTCGTAGGCTACAAACATGCCGCCGCCCTGTTGCTTGGCCACATAGCCGTGCTCGCCCGCGTCGGTCAACACAAGTTGCGCACCCGCCGGCACCGAGGTGCCTTTTGGTACTTTGATAGAGACCACCGTACCTTCGGGGCCCGAGGACGGAGAGAGTGCGCCGCCCTTTGCCTTGTGGCCGACAAGAGTCCACGCGCCCACCACAACTGCAATGCAGCCAATGACCACTATCGCGACCTTAGGGTTGAGCAAGTGCTGCCAAATATGCCTCTGCGTCGGCTCCATTCCTGGTTCCATATATTTCTATAAAAATGTATAAAATGACCTCGCATAAGCGTACCAAGCCCTAGGGGGGCGTCAATGTGGCGATTTCGGGGTGTAAGCTTAAGGCATGAAAGTAAAAGTAGAAAATCATACGTTCAGCGGCGGTTTGTGGGTTGCGGCGTGGCTATTCACCGTGGGCTACCTCAAGCTCTCGTTTTGGTGGGGCGTGCTTGCCATAATTCTCTGGCCGTATCTCTTAGGTGTGCACTTCACTCCACTACCGTAATGTACGTGAGCGTGCGAGTGGTAACGGAGGCGGGCGTCGAGCGGGTAGAGGAGCTCAAAAACGGGCGGTTGCGCCTGTGGGTTAAAGAGCCCGCAAAACAAAACCTCGCCAACCGCCGCGCCACCTTTTTGGTGGCGCGGCACTTCAGAGTCCCCGCAGGCAAGGTGCGGCTCGTCGCCGGCGCCCACGAGCCCTCCAAGTTATTTTCACTGCCCGGCTAGTAAGATAGTGAGTATGGAAGTTAAGCGCATCACTGTATTTACCCCGGCGGAGTTCCGCCGCTGGTTGAAGAAGCATCACACCAAAGAGCACAAAGTGGCGGTCGTCGTGCACAAAAAGCACACGGGCAAAAAAGCGCCCACCCACCGGCAGATGATAGAAGAGGCGATCTGCTTCGGTTGGATAGACACGACTATCAAGCGCATCGACCACGACACATTTGTGCGCCACTTCTCCAAACGCACAGAAAAGAGTAAGTGGAGCGACAACACACTTAGTTATGCGGCGCGGTTGGTCAAAGAGGGGAGGATGAGCCCGCACGGGATGCACCACTACAAACTTGGGAAGGCGCGCCCGACCCACGACCACGGCATCCCCAAAAACCCCGACATGCCGCACGAGATTCGGGAGGCGCTCAATAAAAATCCCAAAGCAAAGGCGGCTTTCGCACAGTATCCGCCGTCGACGACCCGCACGCTGTACCGCTGGTTCTTGCGGGCCAAAGGCGCCGACACCAAGGCAAAGCGGGTCAAGCAAATCATCACCTCCGCACTGGCCAAACAGAAGCATCCCCTGCGCCCCAATACCGCGGCAAACACATAGCTATGAATTTAGTATTTCGAGAAGTAGACCGTGCACGGTTTGAGGAAGTGCACAGTGGTGCCAAGCAGATAGAGACGCGCGCTGCGACGCCGAAGTATCGCAGCGTCAAAGTGGGGGACACGCTCACCTTCAGCTGCGGCAGCGATACTTTCACCAAAAAAGTCGGGAGGATATACCACTGGGCCGGTCCGGAGGCGATGCTCAAAGAGGTGGAACTCAAGCGCGTGATGCCCGACCTCGACACTATAGAGCAGGTCAAATCCCGCTACGCCTCCTATCCGGGGGCTATAACGGCGTTTTTGCAAATGATTGTGGGGTTT
>JAGWLV010000014.1 GCA_028864875.1 Patescibacteria group bacterium | reverse complement strand
TTGACGTCGCGGGAGCGCCTATTGCTGTCTCAGGAAGATTTTTTGAAAAAGTTCCGGGGCAAAAGGAGGACGGCGAGCCCGCCAAGTACGTCAACTCGCCCGAGACGCTCATATTTAAGAAAGCGCGCACGCTCTACGGACTCGACCGGGCGCGCACATACATCCGCAAGGCCGACTGCATTCTCCTTGTTGAGGGACAATTCGACCTGCTGCTCAGCCACCAATCGGGACTGCCGTTTGCTGTCGCACTCTCGGGCACAGCTCTTACACCTGAACATCTTTCGATACTCTCGAGACTCTCCAAGCGCCTTGTCTTGGCACTCGATGCGGACCAGGCGGGGCTGCGCGCAGGGCTCAAATCGGCCCACATGGCGCTTGGCGCCGGTTTTGACGTCAAAATCCCAACCTTCCCCGCGGGCAAGGATCCTGCAGATATCGCTAAAGAAAACCCGGAGTTGCTGAAGGCCGCCGTGCGCACCAGCCAGACCGCGATTGAGTTCTTCCTCAATGCGCTGTGGCCACAGGCGCAAGATGACCGCGCGTACAACAAGCTCGTTGAGGCGCACGTGCTGCCGCTTGTTGCGGCACTGCAGAGTCGCATTGACCAAGAGCACTTCATCCACACCACGGCGGGGCGCTTGAGTGTGCCCGACTCTGCCGTACGCGAGGAGGTCAACAAAATCGCAGGGCGTACGACCCCCGCGCCGGAGGAAACTTCACCGGAAGTTCATCACGGCGGCGCAGAATCGAACTTGTCGTCGCTCGAGCTTAAAATTGGCATGGCTCTCGCGGGGTGGGAGGGGAGTAAAGCAAAAGTACAGGAGCTTCTTGGCGCGGATTTTGAGAGGACTACAGCGCGTTTAAAACCTTTTGAAGAAGAGCTGAAGTTCCGCTTTGAGCGCGAGGTCCACGAAGAGACTACTGCAGAGCGTGTGGCGCAGGATATGCTTGTCCATGTTGAAGCCGCGCTTAAGCGTGCCAAAATGAAGTCTGTGTGATATAATTTTGAACACTAGAATGGCAAAAAAAGGGAAGAAAAAGCCGGCGCGCAAAGCGTCCGTGGCAAAGAGGTACCGTGCCGCAGCACACAAGCGGCGCGCTAAACTCGCGCCCAAAAAGCCTGCCCGGCCAGGGAGGGTGGCAAAGGTCAAAAAGGCGGCTGTCCCTAAAATGAGCGCCAAACTTGAGCGCAAAATCGCCGACCAGAACAAAAAGGCCGAGGTGCTCCTCGTGCGCGGCCGCGAACGCGGGTTTGTGACCTACGACGACATTCTCAAGCTCTTTCCGACCATCGAAACCGACCTCGAGTTCCTCGAAGAGCTCAACGAGCGCTTTGCCCAGGCGCACATCGACGTACTCGAGGGCGGTGGCATGCTCGAGGTGACCGAAGAGCCGGTCGAAAAGGGCTACAGCCGCTCCGACAGTCAGTACGACTCAATCCAGATGTACTTGCGCGAGATAGGCAAGTACCCGCTCTTGACCGGTCAAGAAGAGCGCGACTTGGCCAAGCGCATTACGGAGGGTGACGCCGAAGCGCGCAACCTCCTTGCGCGCGCCAACCTGCGCCTTGTCGTGAGTATCGCCAAAAAGTACGTGGGTCGCAGCCCCGACCTCACGCTACTCGATCTTATTCAAGAAGGTAATCTGGGGTTGTTTAAAGCAGTCGATAAGTTCGACTTCACCAAAGGGTTTAAATTCTCGACCTACGCAACGTGGTGGATACGCCAGGCTATCACCCGCGCGCTCGCCGATCAGAGTCGCACCATCCGCATCCCGGTGCACATGGTCGAAACTATCGCCAAGTATAAACAGGTGTCCCGCCGGCTTTCCCAAGACCTTGGGCGCGACCCCTTGGCCGAGGAAATTGCTCTTGAAATGGGCGTTGATGTCGAAAAGATCTACCAGATAGAGAAGATTGACCAGGACACCGTGAGCCTCGAGAGCCCGGTCGGGAGCGACGACGACGACGGCAAGTCGGTCTTGGGCGACTTTATAAAAGACGACAAGATTTTGAGCCCCGACCAGGAGGTAGCGCGGCGCATTTTGGCCGACCAGCTGCGCGAAATTCTTGATGAACTCAGCCCCAAAGAGCGAGAGATTTTGAAGCTGCGCCACGGACTTGAAGACGGCATCTACCACACACTCGAGGAAGTGGGCAAGAAGTTCGGCGTCACCCGCGAGCGCATCCGCCAAATCGAGGCCAAGGCGCTCGAGCGCATCCGCACCCACGAAAAGGCCAAACGCCTCCGCAGTTACTAACAAGCAGAAACTCCGCCTTCTAGAGGCGGAGTTTTTTTACGAGCGGGCCACGGCAATTATGCCGATAGCGATGATGAATAGGAGGGGAAATCCCCAATACTCAATACCCATTGGACGCACTCCTGTACAGAACTCGCTCCATTTCCTTGTACACAATATACTGGACTTATGCAAGGCCTGGGCAGACTTCCTATAAAACACTGGAGCCACTCTTCGCTCATGGCATTTCTGCGCAACCCGCTCGCGTGGCACAAGCGCTACGTGGAGGAGGTGTATGACACACCCTACGGCCCCGCCTCGGCGGTCGGGCGTGCGTGCCACAAAGCCCTCGAGCACTACTACAGCGGCCTCCCCAAAGAGGCCGCGGCAGCGCTCGGACTTGAATATTTGCGCGACATAGCTGATTTTGAGATTAATTTCGGGCGCGCCTCAAGCAAGCTCGCCAAAAAGAAAAAGCGCGCTTCGATGGAGCGCGAGTACCTGCAGGGGATAGGGTTCTATCTTGCCCGCGCGCCCAAGTACAAGGTGCTCGCGGTCGAGTCTAAGTCGACGGTAGAAGTTTCAGGTCTCCCGCTCCCCATCAAAGCCGTCTCTGACTTGGTGGTAGTAAGTAAAGTTGATCCGCGAGGAGTTGATGTCATAGACCATAAGTTTGTGTCGAGCTTTACGACGCGGGGTGGCGACAAGCCGCTCTACATCATCCAGGCCATATTCAACTACTACGCGGTCAAAAAGACCTTCGGCAAACCAGTGCGCCGCTTCATCATCAACGAGTGCAAAATTTCGCGCAACATTGATGGCTCACCGCAAGTGCGCCGGCATGTCGTAGACTTCCGCACCTTCCGCAAAGAATTTATTATCTTCAACCGCCTCGTGCGCGATGCGACCGAAGCGCTCCGGCATATGAAGGTGTTTCTCCCCAACCCCTCCGACATCTTCGAAGGGGAGGACTCGTTTATGCTCTACCATTTCAACCTCGCCCCCGAGGAGTACGACACCCACTTCCGCCCCGACGAATAGCTACTGCGTTGTGGTGGTGGCGTTGCCTGTTGATTGCAAGACAGCGTCGATGGCCGCGCGCATCGAGTCGTAGGGTTGGTCGCCCGAGAGCGCGACCCCCTGATTGCCGACCATAATGAGGGTGAAGGGCGTGCCCTGCGCGCCGTAGCTTATGGCCTCGTTGTAGGAGTTTTGGATTTTTTGCGCGTACGTGCCCGCGTTGACACACGCCATGAGCTTGACTCCGTCGAGCCCGACCTGCTGTGCATACGCGGGGAGCTGCGAGAGATCAAGCCCGTTGTCGGAGGGTGTCACCGCAAAGATTTTGTCGGTAAATTTAAAGTACGCCGTGTCGCCGCCCTGGGCCGCCGCACACTCGGCCGCTTGCGCTTCCTCAGGCGCTTTGGAGTGGATCTGTGCGAGCGGGAAGGGCCGCGACACCCACGCGACCTTGCCCGAGGCGCCGTAGTAGTCCATCACCTGGTGCATCGTTGTGTTGAAGACTTGGCAGTGCGGGCACTCAAGGTCCATGTACTCCACAACCTTTGCCGGTGCCTGGGGGTTGCCCAAGATGTGGTCTTGTGCGGGATCATACGCCCGCGCGGTAATCTGGGTGCCGCTCTGGGTCGAGTTGGGATTTTGAGTCCCGTTTTTTCCCGCAAAAAAGACGGCTCCTGCGATAATGGCGCCCGCAAGCACGATGGTAAACGGCAGTACGTATGATTTCATGTTCTGTAGTATAGTACCTGCGGCTGAAGGGTTCAACAGGGGGTTGGCATGAGGAAGCTTGTTGCCGCTTTTGTATTACTGCTGTTTCTTGCACATCCGGCCGTGGCGGAAGATACGATTGTCTGCTCGGACCAAGCCGTTGCGCAAGGCCTCATCGAGGGGGTCAAGGACTGGATCAATATGTCCGAGCGCTGGGGTACTGCCGACCGTTATGTCACCTCTATCCGGGCGGCCTTTCGTGCAGGGCTCTTCGATTGGGCGCTGGGGCCGACCGGCGCATCGTGCACCTACGCGCGGCGCCCTGCAGCAGCCCGCGGGCCATGGATGCGCAGGACAATCGTCAATCTCAACGCGAGCACGCTTCAAATTGTGCTCTACCGCTCCAAACACCTCACCTGGTCTCCGCGAGTGGGCCACTATGAGTGGATTGTCATCATCACCACGTGGCGAAATACCTAACAACATACAAAGGCCGGGCATCACGCCCGGCCTTTCCGTTTTGTTTTAAAACGGAAGTGTGTGGGTGAGTGTGGGTGCCGCAGCCGGCATGAGCTCCCAGGTGGAGGTGTCGAGCTTGATGTCGCGCACGCCGTCGAAGTCGCGGTACTTGAGGCTGCCGTTTTTGAGCGCGTAGTCGTAGAGTTCGCGGGTGATGGCAACGTCGGCCATGCAGTAGTCGCGGACCTTCTCGCGCAAGCCCTGCTCCCACCAGC
This sequence comes from Patescibacteria group bacterium, assembly GCA_028864875.1. Lineage (GTDB taxonomy): Bacteria > Patescibacteriota > Minisyncoccia > Phycocordibacterales > SBAW01 > GWA1-54-10. The sequence goes on along the minus strand of JAGWLV010000014.1, from coordinate 6,552 downwards.
GCACGGCCTCAAGCCCATTACTCGTCTTTTTGCGCCCCAGAGTCGCTTCAGCCAGATTGTCGAGCTTGAGCCGGCGGCCGAGCACGTTCTTAACCTCTTTCATCAAGTCGACGTGTTTTATTTTGGTGAGGTCGCCCGTGTAGTAGCGGCTGAGGACCGGTATGTCGAAGTGCTCCGAGTTGTAGCCGATGATGGAGTCCGCACGCTCGAGTATAGGCCACAGCGAACTAAGTTCGTCGCGGAAGAATCCGAGCATTTGTCCGGTCGAAGAGTCGTGGATGCAGGCGACGGTGAGTTCGAGCGCGGTAGGATCTATCGGTCCGCGGAACACCCCCTGCGTCTCTACGTCGACGGTGATTTGCCGCATCACTGGATTTTATATGTTGAGAAAGAATTCCGCCAGTTGTCCTTTGTCGAGCGCTTGCTCCTCGCCGCTCCCGAGGTCGCGCACCACAAAACGTCCTTCGGCGAGCTCCTTCTCCCCGACGACGATGAGGTAGGGGATCTTGTGTTTGGATGCGTTTTTTATTTGGTCTCCCAACTTGCGCTCGCCGAAGTCTATTGCCGCGTTGACCCCGCCCTCTCGCAAGAGCCCTGCGAGCGTCTGAGCGTGTGGGGCCAGGCGCGGCTCGGGGATCGCGATGTAAACCTTCGCAGGCGGCGTATAGGAGGGCAGGAGGCCGCGGCTTTCGAGGAAGTTGTGGATGCCGACATCGCCGAGGCCAAAACCCACGCCCGGTATGGGGTCTTCGTCAAAGAGTGCCGTGAGGTTGTCGTATCGGCCGCCGCCGAAGAGCGCGCGGCTATTGTCTTTGTGGGTGTCGAACACCTCGAACACCACTCCGGTGTAGTAGTTGAAGCCGCGCACCACCTCCGGCGCGTAGACGATATTGCTGATGCCCGCATTTTTAAACTCCTCTATAAGTTGTGCGATTTCTTTTGGCGGCCTGGCGGGGAGTACCTGTGCGGGAGTGAGCCCCAACCCGCGCAGGTTGGCGGCAAATTCGTCTGTGGGCACCTTTCCCATTTTGTCGAGCAGCCCCATAAGCACTTTCTTTTTTGTATCATCGAGCTTCAGGGACGCGCACAGCTCATCGAGCGCCGCCCGGGAGTTGAGTTTTATGACAAAGTCGCTCTCGGTCGCGCCAAAGGCGGCCATGAGTCCGTATGCTACCCCTATAATCTCCGCATCGGCATACAACGAGCGGCTCCCAAACAGGTCGACATTGAGCTGCCAGTGTTCGCGCAGGCGCCCGCGTTGCGGGCGCTCGTAGCGGAATACGTTCGGTATCGAGTACCACCGCAGGGGGAAGGCGAGCTCTCTGCGGCGCGCGGCGACCATGCGCGCGACCGTCGGCGTCATTTCGGGGCGCAGCGCGACCTCGCGCTCGCCGCGGTCTGTGAACGTGTACACCTGCTCGCGGATGATCTCTTCATTCTCCGCACCCTTGCCTTTGTAGAGCTCAACTGGCTCGAGAATCGATGCGTGGTACTCTTCATAACCGACTTTTTCGACGACCCCGCGGCACGTGTCGATGAAGTAATTCAGAAATGCCTGGTCCTCCGGATAGAAATCGCGCACACCTTTGTACGGCTCGGTCGACAATTTCTGCCCCGATTTTTGTACATAATCGGCCATTTCGTTTATTCTACCCTATATGCAAGACCCGCTGAACATCGCGCCCTCCCGGGCAAAGAAGAGCCGCGACGGGCAATCGCTCAACCTCTACAAGCGCCTCGGCGAGACGCCCCGCGAGCGGCTCGAGCGCCTGCGCGTACAAAAGTACGAGTACGAGAACGAAGTGCTCTCCTACGCGGGGCGGCTCGACCCTATGGCCGAGGGGGTACTCCTCGCACTTGTGGGCCCCGCAAACAAAGAGCGCGACAAGTATCTCGATTTGGACAAAGAGTATGTGCTCGATATCCTCTTCGGCTTTTCAACCAATACGTACGACGTGCTCGGCAAAGTGCTCGCGCGCGGCGACGCGTCCCACATCGAGCGCGTGCAGGTGCGCCAAGCGCTCAATGAGTTCCGCGGCGACGTGAGTCAGGAGTACCCGCCCTATTCGTCCAAAACAGTCGATGGTCGCTCGCTCTTTGAGTGGGCCCGCAGCGGTGCAATCGGCTCGCTCGTGTTGCCGAGCCGCTCGGTCAAGGTCTACTCGATCAATCTGGTCGACATGTACAAGGTACCCGAGCCGCAGCTCCTGCACTACATCAGCGAGTCGGTGGGGCTCGTACAAGGGGATTTCCGCCAAGAAGAAATCATACGCCTGTGGGAGCGCGAGTTGCGCACAGGCGGCATGCGCGAGTTCCCCGCGGCCACCGTCAAGGTGGAGTGTTCCTCCGGCACGTACATGCGCTCTATTGCCAACGACCTGGGCCGGCACCTGGGTGTGCCCGCGCTCGCGCTCCACATCACCCGCACACGGGTGGGAGACTTCCTCATTGACAAATCATTGAAATAAAAGTATGTTTTGTAGCGGCTGATACTTCGATTGGGTGACTCATGACTCAACCTCAAGTTGGAGGGGGTGTTGTCCGTCTGTATCCCGGGCAAAAAACCTTCAGAACAAGGCGCGCTGACCATTTATCTCCACCGCCGCGCGGCGGTGACATTTTCAAAACTATTACGGGCCGCCGTTTCTGTTTTTACCAATCGAGTTCGCCGGTTTTGTACTCGGTGACGCGCGTTTCGAAAAAGTTCTTTTCTTTGGGCATGTCCATAATCTCGCTCATCCAGGGGAAGGGGTTGTCGACGTGGTACTGCCGCTCCAGCCCGATGCGCTCGAGCCGGCGGTCCGCGATGTGCTCGACGTACTGCTTGACGGTCGTCGGGGTCAGACCCACTATCCCGCGCGGGAGCGCGTCGTCGGCGTACTTCTTTTCAAGTTCTACGCCGCGCCTAATGTTGTCGGTGAGCTGCTTTTTGAACTCCGGGGTCCAGATGTCCGGATTTTCGGCGACGATGGTGTTGATGAGGTCGGCCCCAAAGGCCAGGTGGACTGATTCGTCGCGCAAAATAAACTGGAACTGCTCGCCCACGCCCACCATGCGGTTTTTGCGCAGCATCGAGAGCATCATCGCAAACCCGGCGTAGAAGAATATCCCCTCCATAATGACGTAGTAGCCGACAAGGTCGTGCACAAAGCGGCGGATGTTCTCGATACCCTCCGTAGAAAACCCCGGGTCAAAGACCGACTTGGTCATATCGACGACGAAATCATCCTTCTCTTTGATAGAGGGGATAGTTTTGTACATATTGTAAACTTCGTCCGGATTGAGTCCGAGCGTGTCGCAGCTGTAGATGAAGGTGTCTGTGTGCACGGCCTCTTCGTACGCCTGGCGCAGGAGGTACTGGCGGCACTCGGGGTTGGTGATGTGGCGGTATATAGCCATAACGATGTTGTTGGCGGTCAGACTCTCTGCAGTAGAAAAGAAGCCGAGGTTCCACATAATCATGCGCCGCTCGTCCTCGGAGAGCGCGCCGGGCTTTTTCCACAGCTCGACGTCCTGTTGCATCGAGACTTCCTCGGGCACCCAGTTGTTAGCAACGCCCTTTTTGTAGTGGGTGCGCGCCCAGTTGTAGCGCATCGGCAGGATTTTGTTCGGGTCGGTATTACTGCCGCCGTTGATGACTCCCATATCACCAGCTATTGTACGCGCTATCGCTATGCTGAGCAACTTTCACACGCTTCGCCGACGATTTCAATAGTGGGCTTGTTGAGCGCCGGCTCCTCGACCGAGGCGGAGAAGGAGAATTTTTTAGGTTCCGCGAGCTTGACCGGCGAGGGTGCCGGGGCGATGTTCATCTGCGTCTGGCCGCCTTCAAGTACTTGGGCCGCCTCTACCATGGCTGCGACTTCGCTGAGCGGCATCGGCGACTCCACACTCTCTTGCGGTCCGGCTTGGCTCAGGAGCGCGTCTTTGCTCTGGCTCACCAACACGGTTTCTTGGACTATTATTTCGGAAGCGACCGAAGCGCCCTCCTGTGCGGTCGCATCCGAAGAGCTCGTCGCGCCGAACTTCTTCATGTTGACGGTCGACTTCTCCACACGGCTCGCGCCGAGCGTGCGCAGGTAGTAGGTGGTTTTGAGCCCCAAGCTCCACGCGTACTGGTAGATTTCGCTCAGGACGCGCCCGGAGGTGCCCCCGTAGAAGATGTTGAGGCTCTGGCTCATGTCTATCCAGCGCCCGCGGTAGGCCGCCGCTTTGACGAGCCACTCCGGCCCTATTTCAAACGTCTCTTTGTACTTGGTGCGTATTGCCGGAGGTATCTCGGTGATTTCTTGTATCGAGCCGTCGTAGAATTTGAGCTTTTCGAGCATGTCCTCGCTCCAGAGGCCGAGCTTTTTGAGGTCTTCGACGAGGTACTCGTTGACTATCATAAAATCGCCCGCCATGTTGGACTTCACGTAGATATTTTTGTAGATGGGCTCGATGGTGGGGTAGCAGCCGGCGATGTTTGCGATGGTCGCGGTCGGCGCATTGGCCATCGTGTTTGAGTTGCGCATGCCGTACTTGCGCACGGTTTCGCGCACCAACTGCCAGTTGAGCGTTTCGTGGCGCGGCACATCTATGCGCACGCCGCGCTCTTGCTCGAGGAGCGCCACCGTGTCCTGCGGGAGTATGCCGCGGTCCCACTTGGAGCCCTTGTACGTTTCATATGCGCCGCGCTCTTTTGCAAGCAGGGCGGAGGAGAGTATAGCGTGGTAGGCGATACCCTCCATGCTCTCGTCGGAGAAGCGCACCCCCTCGTCGGAATCGAACGCAAGATTGAGCCTGTAGAGCGCGTCCTGGAGGCCGCGGATGCCGAGGCCCACCGGGCGGTGGCGCATGTTGGAGCGCCGGGCGTCCTCCGTGGCGTAGTAGTTGATGTCGATGACGTTGTCGAGCATACGCATCGCAACGGGGATGACACGCGCGACGATGTCGTGGCTGTAGCGGCCGTTTTCTATAAAGCGTGCCATGTTGATGGAACCGAGGTTGCATACGGCAGTCTCGTTGCGCGAGGAGTTGAGCGTAATTTCGGTGCACAGGTTGGACGAGTGGACGACGCCCACGTGGTCCTGCGGGGAGCGCACGTTGCTCGGATCCTTCCAGTTGATCCAGGGGTGGCCGGTTTCAAAGAGCATGGTGAGGTTTTTGCGCCAGAGGTCGGCCGCGCGTATCACTTTGTGGTGGGGGATTGTGCCGTCCCGCGCCGCCTGTTCGTAGTGCGCGTAGCGCTCGTCGAACGCGCGGCCGTAGAGGTCGTGGAGGTCGGGGACATCGGAGGGGCTAAACAACGTCCACGAACCGTCTTCCTGCAAGCGCTTCATAAAGAGGTCCGGGATCCACACCGCGGTGTTGAGGTCGTGCGCGCGGCGCCGCTCGTCGCCGGTGTTTTTGCGCAGCTCCATAAAGTCTTCTATGTCGAGGTGCCAGTACTCGAGGTACACCGCCGCGGCGCCGCGCCGGCGCCCCGAGCGGTTGATGGAGATGGTGACGTCGTTCTCGATCTTGAGGAAGGGGATGACACCCTGGCTCTCGACACCGGTCTTTTTGACCAGGCTTCCGGTCGCGCGCACCGGGGTCCAGTCGACGCCGTTGCCTCCGGCGAACTTCAAGAGCTGTGCCGCATCGCCGTAGTGGCGGAATATTTCGTGGAGGTCGTCGGAAACGGTCATGAGGAAGCACGAAGAGAGCTGCGGCAGCTTGAAGCCCGCGTGGTAGAGCGTGGGGGAGGAGGGGTGGTAGAGCATTTTGGACATCACCTCGTAGAACTCGACCGCCCAGCGGTTGCGCTCCTCGGGCGTCTTCTCCGCAAGCGCCACACCCATGGCGATGCGCATCCAGAAAATCTGCGGGGTTTCAAGGAGTTTGCGCGTCGCGTACTCCTTTGTAAGGTAGTTGGTTTGCAGCGTCTGGAGCCCCAGGTACTTAAAGTCGAGGTCGCGCTCAAGAACAAGGCTGTCCGCGAGCCGCTCCAGGTCAAAGTCGAGCATTTCGGGGGTAAATTGGCCGATTTCGACCCCGCGGGCGATAGAGCGCTTGAACGCGGCGCGGTGGACATCTTCGACACGGTCGTGGTCGAACTCGCCGAACACGTCGCGGTAGAGGTGCTGGAGCAGGAGGCGCGCAGCGACGTAGCTGTACGCCGGGTCGCGCTCGATCATACTCCGCACAACCATAATCAAAACATCGTGGATGTCTTTTGTTTTTATTTTGTCGTACATCTCGGCGCGCACGCGGGCGATGATTGCGGGCGCGCTGACGACGCGCTCGTACCCGCGCGCAGCGCGCAGCAGCGTTTGGGTCAACTTGCTCTCAGAAAACTTTTCCAAGCTTCCGTCGCGCTTCTCGATGTAGAGCGCGTCCTCCAAAATGCGCTCAACGACCTCCGCGCGACGCTCCTCGCGGGCCTTTTGGTGCTCGTAGCGGTAAATAATGTACGCTTTGGCGACACTAAAGTACCCTCGCTCCATCAAGGCGGTCTCCACAAGGTCCTGAATATCCTCGACACTCGGCACAAAAGCGGTCGGACCGAACTTTTGGTTGATGAGATCAACG
>JAGWLV010000002.1 GCA_028864875.1 Patescibacteria group bacterium | reverse complement strand
TCGGCCAAAATGGCGCCTATTTTGGGGATAACGAACGTGAGCATGAGCGTCATCACCGCAATAAAGGTCACGACGATGAACGAGGGGTAGATGAGCGCGTTGCGCGCCTTGCTCGCAAGCTCGAAGGAGCGGTCAACATAGTCGGCCAAAAAGAGGAACGTCTGGTCGAGCTTGCCCGACTCCTCGCCGGCGCGCACCATGTTGACGTAGAAGTCGGAAAAGGCCTTTGGGTGCTTGGCCAAGGCTTTGGAGATTGAGCTCCCGCCCTGGAGGTCGTCGCTGACTGCCGCCAAAATTTCGCGGATGACGGGCTTTTCCGCCTGCTCGGCGAGCAGGCGGAATACGCGCAGGGCCGAGACCTGCGCCTCAAAGAGTGTGGCGATTTGGCGCGAGAGGATGACGAGATCGCGGCTCGAAATGGCGCTGAAGAGCGTTATTGTTTTGAGCGTATCAAAAAAGCTCTTCTCCGAAGTCTCTTTAAACGCCGTGATGGTGAGCCCGCGGCGCTGGAGCGCGGATATGGCCGCGTCTTGGGTCGCGGCATTAATCGTGCCCGCCTGCGGCTTGCCTTGGTTGTCGAGCGCTTCGTACTTAAATTCCGCCATAGGTTTTTTAGAGGAGACGCTCGAGGAGTTTGGGGTTAAGCGAGCGGGAGTAGGCCGACTCGGGCGTAATCTCCCCCGCCCGCACCAGGTCTGCCAAGCTGCGGTTCATGTCTATCATGCCGTCTTGCGAGCCCGTTTCGATGATGGTTTGTATTTCGTGGGTGCGCTTTTCGCGGATGAGGTTTTGGACCGCGTTGTTGTTGATCAAGAGTTCGCACGCTGGGATGAGCCCGCCCGCGATGCGCGGGATGAGCCGCTGGGAAAATATGCCGGCCAAGGAGCCCGCAAGTTGAATGCGGATCTGCTCTTGCTGAGCCGCCGGGAAGGAGTCGATGATGCGGTCGACCGTCTGCGCGGCGTTGTTGGTGTGGAGTGTCGAGAGCACGAGGTGGCCGGTTTCGGCCGCGGTCACCGCGGTCGAAATGGTCTCTGGCGTGCGCATCTCGCCTATCATCACGACGTCGACGTCCTCGCGGAACACCGACGCGAGCGCCGACTCGAAGCTCGCGGTGTCGATGCGCACCTCGCGCTGGTCGATGAGCGATTTTTTATTTTCAAACAGGTACTCGATGGGGTCTTCGATCGTGATGATGTGCTCGGTGCGCTCCTGGTTTATCTTTTCAATCAGTGCGGCGAGCGTGGTGGTCTTGCCCTGCCCTACCGGCCCCACGACGAGGAAGAACCCCTGCTCGCGCGCGGCAAAGTTCTCGAGTATGGACGGGATGTTGAGCTCTTTGATGGTGCGGATGGTGCGCGGGATGAGCCGCAGCGCAATAGCCGTGCGCCCGCGCTCGAAGTACGCATTGCCCCTGAAGCGCGCCTTTTCGCCGTACGCGTAGGAAAAGTCGGACTCCTGCGTCTCGGCAAACTTTTTGCGCCGCTCACCGTCAAGCAAAATGCCCAAAAATCCCTGCACGTCCTCCGGCGTGAGCTTTGCTTCGGTCAAAAGCGGTGTGAGCGCACCCGAGACGCGCACGATAGGGTTCATCCCCACGCTTAAGTGGAGGTCGGACGCCCCCTCTAGGAGCACCGCGTCGAGAAGTTTTGTCAGTGTACTCTGGTAATCCATAGTTTCTTCTTACATCTATACTGAAATTTCTTTGGTATCCAAGCCGGTCGGCTCGATATCATCGCCAAGGTGCACGGGTGCCGCTGCGGGGAGCGGCACAGCCGCCTCCATTTCAGGAAGTTCGAACTCGCCGCCCAGCGTGTTGACCTCTTCGAAGGGCACCAATCCTTGCACCGATTTAAGAATAGCATCCTCCTTCATAGTGAGCATGCCTTGCGAGCGCACGATTCTGTACAATTCGTCCTCCGGCTTGCGCTCCAAAATGCCTTTTTCCAAATCGGGGGTCATTTCAAATACTTCAAAGCACGCGACACGGCCCCGCGTCCCCGCCGGACACTCGGGCGTCACCTGCGCACGGTACACTTCGCCGAGCGACGGAATATCTTGGCGGTGCGTGAGCGGCAGATCGGAGAACTGGTCCTCGAGCATGCGCTTGAGACTCCCCTCCGCCTTTATTCTTGTCCCCCCGCCGGGGCACAGCGTGCGCACAAGGCGCTGTGCGACACCGAGCACTAAGACGGGCGGAATGAGGTAGGGCTCGACCCCCATGTCGAGCAAACGGGGCACGATACCGATGGCGTCATTGGTGTGGATGGTAGAGAGCACGAGGTGGCCGGTGAGCGCCGCTTGTACGGCGAGGCTGGCTGTTTCACTGTCGCGGATCTCGCCGACCATGATGATGTTTGGGTCCTGCCGCAGCGTGGTGCGCAAGCCGTTCGCAAAAGAGTAGCCGATTTCGGGGCGCACTTGGGACTGCGAAACGCCCTGGATGGTGTACTCGACCGGATCTTCGAGGCTGAGTACATTTTGTTGGTCGCGATCGACCTCGTTTAAGAGTGTATAGAGCGTGGTCGATTTGCCCGAGCCGGTCGGACCGGAAATAAGTATAAGTCCGTAGGGCTTTTTGATTGCGGCGCGGATGAGATCCAGGTTGCGGTCGGTGAGTCCGATGCCGTCGAGCTTCCAGTCCTTGGTCTGCTGACCCAAAATGCGCATCACCACCTTCTCGCCGTAGTAGGTGGGAAAGGTTGAGACGCGGAAGTCGACCTTCACACCCGAAACGCGCGCGGAAAAGCGGCCGTCTTGAGGCTTGCGCTTCTCATCGAGCCGCATGTTGGAGAGCACTTTGATACGCGCGACCACCGCGGAGTGGATTTTAGGCGGGAGCGTGATGTTGGTGATGAGGATGCCGTCCACACGGAAGCGCACGCGCGTCTGGTCCTGCATGGGCTCGATGTGGATGTCGGAGGCGCGCCCCTCGGCCGCGTGGCGCAGCACGGTCGCCACAATTTTGGTCACCGGCGCGTCCTCGGTGATAGCCTCGCTCGCCGTCTCGCTTATCTCCACCTCTTCAAATCCGGAGCTCTTTTTGACCGGTGCCTTCTCCTTTTCTATCGTTATCTCCGTTTCAAGCTCATTCAGCGCCTTGCCCACCTCGCCCGAGAGCCCTTTGTACTGCTGGAGCAACTTATCAAAGTCGGTTTGCGTGATAAGAAAGAGCTTGTAGGGCATCCCCAACTTCGCGGAGATGAACGTGAGCGCATCGCGCGCCTCGAGATTGTCCGGGTCGGTGATGCCCACTTCGAGCACACCGTCTGCGACGCCGAGCGGGACAAGATGATAGTAGCGCGCGGATTCCTCGGGGATGTAGCGCAGAATATCGAAGGGCACCGGCTTCTCCCCCACTTCGCGCACGGGGACACCCCAGTACTCCCCTTTAACCTTGAGGATATCTTTAAGTGCTACGCCCGAGTGCTGGAGCACGTCTTCTTCTTTGGCGCCGGGCTTTTTGAGCTCGCTGTCGAGCTCCGGGACTCTGCCCCGCTCGATGATGCCGTTGTCCGCGAGGAGCGAGAGGATGTTCATAGCCTACTGCCCCGGCTGGGTCTTAGTTTGGGATTGAGTTTGGGCGCCGACGGGGGCGAAGGGGTTGCGGCGGCCGACGTTTTCCGGCGGGATAGTCACCCCGAAGTCCGACAGCGACACAAAGACCGGGTTGGTGAATATCGTCTGGTCAAGCTGGATGGTGTGGAGGCTCCCGAGCACGGCAAGCAGGTCGCTCGAAACCGGCGAGGACGTGTCGACGGTGGAGAGCGCCGGGGTCGAGGGCCCGCCCATGTAGAAGAGGTACGCAATGACGAGGCACAGGACGAGTACTACTGCGAGGAGGCCGGTGCGATATTTGGCAAAGAGATTCATATTAGTGGAGCCAGTACGTGCGGATAGTAAAGGTGTAGTCGGTTGTCGGACCGTTGTCGGAAGGCGCGTTGAAGTCGAGTTTCTGGATGTCGATGAGCCGGAGGCTGTGCTCGAGGTCGGTGACGAACGTAATCATATCGTCATAGCTCGCATTGACCGCAAAGCCCACCTGCACGGAGCCGACCGGGTCGCCCGAGGAGCCCACCGCAGTTGCAGAGCGTGATTGCGAAGAGTCGGACACAGCGCCGAGCTGCACGTTCTTGAGCGTCAGATTGTGGCGGGAAGCGATGTTGTTGATGTCGATGATGAGGCGGATGTTGTCGACGTTGTCCGGCAGGACGCGCGTGAGCTTTTTGATGTCATCGGTGGAGAAGGTGTTGTACTTGGAGAGGAGTTGGTCGCGCAGGCCCTTGAGCTCGGCGGACTTCGCGAGCGCGTCGTCGTACGCGGCCGTCTGATTCTTGATTCCTTGCGCCGTTGCATATTGCGGCGATGTCCACAAGATAAAGAGTCCTACGCCCGCGGCGACCAACATAATGGGGAGGATGAATTTGCTCATGGCGTTTGTGTGGTGGTCTGCGAGATGGTGGTGCTATAGAGGAGGAGCGAGGGGTCGATGGTCGCCGCGACACCAAAGGACACCTGGCTCTTGGTATTGACCGCGATGTTGGAGAAGACGACGTCGCGCAGCACTTTGGACGCGCCGAACTGGTCGCTCTGGAGCGCAACAGTCGAGAAGGAGTCCGCAATGCCGGTCAGCTGGAGCTTGGCCGAGCCGTCAGGGTCGAGGTCGAACGTAAAGCTCGTAAACTGCACCTTTTCAAGCGTTTGAAGTGCGAGGAAGTTCAGCACCCCAGTGACCGCAATGTGTTTGTTGAGGAGCTGTTTGCTGTTTTTTATGCGCGAGTCAAAGCGCACGAGGTCCTGGATACTGCCGAAGTTATAGGCATCCTGGTACTTCTGGAGTTGCGCCTTTTTGCTGTCGAGATCACTCTGTGCATAGAATTTGTACCCCCACGCACCCGCCGCGGCGATAACCGAAAACACAAAAAAGATTACGGCGATTAGCGTAAGCAACCCCATGCCGCCGCGGCGGGCCGAGGAGAGCGATTGTTTGGGTATGAACGAGCCGGGAGCCGCAACAGGATCCATAGTTTAGATAAGCGAGCGCAATAGAAGTTCTTAACTTATATTGCCGAGCGTTCGACGACTATATAAGACGAAGTGCTTCTATCACTTTCCATTATATACGCAGAATTAAGTCAAACCCCGCCTTTTCAACACACAATCAGCCCAATTCCTGCAAGCGGCGCAGGGCCAAGCCCACCGCAACGGCGAATTCGGGCCCCGCGTCTTTGAGTACCGACTCGAGGAACGCGGGTGCGGACGTTTTGCCGAACGGGTCGGCCAGCCGTATGTCGTTTTGTATCTTGCCTTGCAAATATTCTTTAAGCCCTTTGAGCGACGCTCCCCCACCGGTGAGTACGAGCGCCGAGAGCGGCTGGTTGAGCTTTTGCTCGTAAGACGAAATCGTGCGCGCGAGCTCCGAGGCAAGCGGCGAGAGCGAGAGTTCGAGGCTGCGTTTGAGCTCGAGCGCCGCAGGCGGCGCGCCCACCGCGGCGGAGCCCGCGAGACCCCACGTGCGCTTGCGTTCCTCGGCCTGCAGCACCGAAATAGAGAGCGCGCGGCTCGCCGCGAGCGTCAAGTCTTGGGAGCCCGAATTGATGATGTGGCTTTCGCGGATGAGTCCGCGCTCGACGATGTAGAATTTTGTCGTCCCCGCACCCATGTCGGCCACCGCAACGGGGGCGAGCCCGTGGTCGAGCGCCGCGCGCACCGCAGAAAACACTTCTATTTCAAAAAACGAAATGGCGAGCTGCGCATCGGCCGCTATCGATTTAAACTTGGCGATGGTGTCGTTGTGGATGGCGACGAGGAGCACGTCGATTTTGTCGTCCTTGGGCTTGTCGGATATGACAAACCAGTCGAGCACCACCTCGTTGATGGGCACCGGGATGTATTTGCGCGCCTCAATCGGCACCACGGTCGCGAGCTGCTTTTGAGTCGAGGCGGGGAGCTTGATGATGGTGACGAGCGAGGAGGCATACGGGATAGAAATGGCGGCGTCACCCGTGGTGACGTTGGCCTCGCGGATGACATCTTTGAGCGCCTCGCTCAATTTGTCGGCCCCGAGTGCGGTGGCGCGGCCGATTTCGACCCCGGCGTAGGGGCCGAGCGCGATTGCGCCGTACGTTTCGAGCACGACGCGCCCTTTCTCGCGGCGCAGTTGCACGACCTTTATCGTGCTTGAACCGATGTCGACCCCGATTACGCTTTTGCTTTCGGTGGCGAAGAGCTTAGAAAAAGAAAGGTCCACAGTATCATTATATAGTATGCTGCGCGCGCTAATTTCATCTCTGATCGACGCACTCGTGCCGCCGCGCGGCTCCGAGCGGCTTGTGCGCACGCTCACCCTCGCGCAGGTGCAAAACCTGCGCACAGGAGACGGTCTCCCCTACCACGACCCGCGCGTGCGCTCGCTCGTGTGGGAGCTCAAGTACTACGCCAATCCCCGCGCCGCGGCGCTGTGTGCCGCAGTTCTTGAAGAAGACGTGCTCGCCGCCGCCGGCGAGTGCATCGGCATCCCGCTCCTCGTGCCCGTGCCAATGCACCAAGAGAGACGCCGCGAGCGCGGCCATAATCAAACCGAGGTATTGTGCGAAGCACTCGTGCGCCGCATACAAGGCATAGAGTATGCGCCACACGCGCTCGTGCGCTCGGTGCATACGCCTACCCAACAGGGGCTGCCAAAACAGGTGCGCATAAAAAATGTTTCTCACTCGATGCACGCGCTTGCGAGCGTTGCCGGGCGCGCGTGCATCGTCGTCGACGACGTGTCGACTACGGGCGCCACACTTGCTGAGTGCAAGCGCGCGCTCAAAGGTGCCGGTGCCCGCGCCGTACACACGGTCGTACTCGCGCACAGCTAGTCACCCTCAAAAATTCTGTGCAAAGCGATAGCCGAGCCAAATGCCCAATACGGCGCCAATAGCGCCCAAAAGTAAGCTCGAGAATGAAAATACGCTCGCACCCCACAGGCTCGGGATGTACCCGCCTATGGCCGAGCCGATGAACGCTCCCCAGAGCACCATACTGCGCGTCTGCATGACTCAACTATACGCTCAAAATGCGGAGGCGGGAGGATTCGAACCTCCGGTCCAGTTTCCCGGACAACACATTAGCAGTGTGCTGCATTCGACCGCTCTGCCACGCCTCCAATAGGCGCTACTGTAGCATTTTTGAGCGGTCGAGAAAACTAGTCGTGGGAGTTGATCGAGTCGCCGCCGCCAGAGTTACCATCGCCATGATTGCGGTCATGAATTTGGAGGAGGGGTGCGACGATGTCGGGGTTGAGACGCTGCCCCGCGCTGAGGTAAGCCTGCGTGATGAGCGCGCGGGAGAGCACGGCTTTGAAGTCCGCCGCGGCGCCTGCGTAGTCTCCTGTACTAAGCGCCGCCGACCCGTCGTCCATGAGGCCTTGGAGCGCCGAGAGCTGCGCTTGTATTTGGACGGTCGTGCTCGCCGAAAGTTGCGCATCCGCGAGCGCACTTTGCGCATCCTCGAGTGCCTGGGCCGCACGGTCTTTGAGCGCAGCGGCAAGGTTTGAGAAGTCGCGCCCCCCGCCCTTGTGTTCTTGGTCGCTCGAGGTCGCCTCCGCGTCGGTGCGTACTGCAGAGGTCACCGAAATCATGCGCTCGGAGGTGCTTGCATCGGAGCCCGAGGCTTTGTTTTCGTCTTCTATCGCGACTTCGGCGGTCGACGAGGCGCGCGCGGCCACCTTGTCCGCCAAGAAGGTCGCGAGCGTGCGTGTGCGCTCCCCGTCGCGCGCGGCAAGTTGTGTGAGAATGGCCGCGTGCGCTTGCAGCGACGAATTGATAGCCACTTCTATTTTGGTACCCTCATCCGGATTCTCCGCGGCCACCTGCGCCTGCGCGGTCTGTGCCTCTTGCGCGTGCTTATCAAAATCGTCCGCGAGCATCTGGCTCGTCGTCGCATCGAGCGCGCCGTTTTGCGCAAGCGCCTCGGCTTCCTCGACGCGCGTTTGTGCAATCTGCGCGTTGACCGTCGCTTTGGCCGCAGGCGTCGTCGCGAGCGCCACTTTGATGGGCTCGACGATGCCCACCTTCACCCCATACAGAGGTTGACCGGGGAGCGAGCCTTCCGAGGCAAACGCCGTGCCGCCGCCGAGCACGGCAACGAGCGCCACTGCGGCAAACGAGCGTGTTACCCACCTGCCTCGCAGCAAGGCGGGCGGAGAGATAAAGACGTAAGGGGTGCGCACCACCTGTGCGGACGAAGGCACACCAAAGAGCGCCGCGCGCATGCGCGCCTTTTCACCCGTGCTCATGCGGATGTGCCGTGCTTCATTCTTCAGTTTTTTGAAAAAGGTGTTCATGATTATTCGTGTTCGAGTAGATCCTTCAGTTTTTTGAGCCCGCGGTGCACGCGCACCGACACGACGTTTTCGCTCACGCCCACTATCGCCGCGACCTCGGGGACGCTCATCCCATCAATGTAGCGCAGAGTGAGTGCTTCGCGATAGGGTTCGGGGAGTGTTGTGAGGAGCCCCGCCGCGCGCGCGGCGTCGAAGCGCTCCATGGCGCTCTCCAGCGTATTGCTTTCGTCCGGCGGGAGCACCGTGTCGAGCGTGGGGCCGTCCTCCGATTCTGTCATAGCTTCAAGCGACACCGCCTTTGTGCGGCGGTATTCGTCGATGATGAGATGCCGCAATGTCCGGTAGAGGAAGGGGCGGAGCTGCTCTATCACTTTGCCGCTCCGGGCATACTGCATAGTCCGGAGAAAGCACTCTTGGGTAACCTCGAGCGCCTTGTCGCGGTCGCTAAGCCGCATGAGCGCGTGGCGGAAGAGTTCATCGCTCCAGCGCTCAAACGCGTCGCCAAACTCCACTTGAAGGTCCCGCATAGGTAGACGGCTACACTATGCCTTTCTTTCGCCCCACTGGCAATCCGCACCCTCATTCATTACACATATAGAATGAGGGAGATGCACGCAGGCGACCCGCTCTCAAGTCACTTCCGGCTCTCCGACGCTCACACTAAAGCGCTCAACCGGTTGGGCATCAAGATGGTGCGCGATGTGCTCTACCACTTCCCCGCGCGCTACGAGCAGGCGGGCGGCAGCGGGAGCGTCGCCGAACTTGTGGCGGGGCAAGACGTGACGCTTGTCGGCTCGCTTGAAAAGTTGGAGGCGAAAAAAAGTTGGAAGTCGCGCGTACCGATGACTGAAGGGTTTTTGCGCGACGACAGCGGTCGCATAAAGTTGCGCTGGTTTAATCAGCCGTACATCGCCAAAATGTACGCAGAGGGCGCGCTCGTGCGCGCCTCGGGCAAGGTCACGGGGAGCGAGGGCAAACTCTACCTCGCGAACCCCTCGCTACAAAAAATTTCTATCGAAGAAGCCGGGATGTTCACTCCGGAGGAAGTTTCTGCGGAGCTCTTTGCGGTGTATCCCGAAAGTCGCGGTGTGTCGTCACTGTGGTTTAGGAGCGCTATCAAAAAAATATTCGACGCGGGGGTCGAGATGAACGACCCGCTACCGCCGGAGATGCTCAAAAAGTACAACCTCCCGACACTGCACAGCGCCGTTGTGTGGATACACCAGCCCAAGGAATTAAAAAACGCGACCGCCGCGCGCAAGCGCTTTGCGTTTGAAGAAGTGTTCCTCATCCAGGTCGAACGCAACCGCGAGCGCGCAGCTTTGAGCAAAGAGCAGGGCTTCCGTGTCGAGGCCTCGCACGCAGACATGGCGGAATTTATGGATGACTTCCCCTTCGCACCGACCGCGGCGCAGAAGCGCGCGGTCGCGGCGATACTCAAAGACATGCAACGCGGAGCGCCGATGGGCCGCCTGCTCGAAGGCGACGTCGGGAGCGGCAAGACGGCGGTCGCCGCGACCGCGGCGTACGCCACCGTGCGCACGCGGCCTGCGGGACAGAACTTCGGTACGCTCCAAGTCGCCTACATGGCTCCGACAGAAATTTTGGCCAAGCAGCACTTCGAATCGTTTATACAATACTTTGAGCACTTCCCTATCAACATCGGGCTCATCACCGGCAACGGGTGCTACAAATTCCCCTCCAAAATTTCGCGTACCAAAGCCACAACCATTTCGCGCGCGCAGCTCTTAAAGTGGGTCGCGGGCGGCGAGATACCGGTGGTGATAGGCACGCACGCGCTCATCCAAAAGTCGGTGAAGTTTAAACACCTCGCACTCGTTGTGATAGACGAGCAGCACCGCTTCGGGACCAATCAGCGCCGCGCGCTCGCGCGCAAAGAAAAAACGCTCCCCCACCTGCTGTCTATGACCGCGACCCCCATCCCGCGCACGCTCGCGCTCACACTCTGGGGCGATCTCGATCTCACGCTCCTTGATGAAATGCCGCCGGGGCGCAAGCGCGTCATCACCGAAGTGGTGGCGCAGGGCGAGCGCGCCGCTGCGTACGAAAAAATCCGTGCGCAACTCAAAGAAGGCCGGCAGGCGTACATTATTTGCCCGCGCATCGACGAGCCCGATCCGGAAAAGCTCTTTGCACTCCAGGCCAAGTCGGTCAAAGCCGAAGCCAAACGCCTCCAAAAAGATATCTTCCCCGAGTACCGCATCGGGGTACTCCACTCCAAAATGAAACCGAAAGACAAAGACGAGGTGATGGTGCAACTTCTTGCGCATGAGATAGATATCCTTGTAGCAACCAGCGTGGTCGAAGTGGGAGTCAATGTGCCGAACGCCACCGTCATCATGATTGAGGGCGCGGAGCGCTTCGGGCTCTCCCAGCTCCACCAACTGCGCGGGCGCGTGGTGCGGAGCGTTTACCAGGCGTACTGCTTTGTCGTCCCCGAAAGCAAAGGTGAGGCCACGGTGGCCCGCCTCAAAGCGCTCGTTGAGGCAAAAAACGGATTCGAACTTGCCGAGCTCGACATGGCCCAGCGCGGGCCGGGCGAACTTGCAGGCAACAAGCAGTGGGGCATCTCCGACATAGGCATGGAGGCGCTCAAAAATTTGAAATTGGTCGAGGCGGCGCGCACCGAAGCACAGCAGTTGGTCGCACACGACCCCACACTGCGCGCCCACCCTACCCTCAAAGCTGCTGTGGAGAGCCGCACTGCCGCCATGCATTTTGAGTGATACACTAAGGCTTTGGAGGTTCTCTCCCACAACTAGAAAGGAGGCGCGATGATCGTCCTCATGAGCGCCCGGGTAAGTTTGGCCCCGGGTGATTTGGTGCGCTACTGCCCCAAGTTCGCCGACCCCTACCGCGACAAGCTCGCCTACGTCGAAGAAATTCTCGACGAATCAAAACACCCACTCCGTGTGGGCCCTGAAGCCACACCCTACTGGTTGAGGGTAAAGTTCAAAAACGGAACAGTCAAAACGCTCAATGCGCAGGCCTTCGTCATCGAAGAGGTGCGCCAAAATATTATCCGGATTTTGTAAAGCTTCTGGCTACAGTTCTTGAGGCCGCCACGGCGGCCTCACTTCTTTTTTGTGCGCCCGGTAGGACTCGAACCTACAACCGGTCGAGTATAAGTCGACTGCTCTACCATTGAGCTACGAGCGCCCCTCAACTCTACCTAAAAAATGTGTGGTGTGCTATTGTGCGAAATGGCTGAAATTTTAAAGGGTGTCCTCATGGAACGCATTCTCCGCCTCTCGCCGCGCGTGCAGCCCCACCTCCCGGAATGGCTTTGGAACATTGGCCAGGCCATCGGGCTCGTGGCGGTACTATGCCTCATCGCCATTGGCATGCCCTTCGTGGACGCTCGGCGAGTTATGGTTCAAGACCCGATCAGCATCCTGCACGATACCCACATTACCCCCGCGCTGCTGACCTGGTACGCCGTCTTTTCCATCTTCGCAATCGGCATGGGCACCGCTATCTTATTGTGGGCCCCCACGCCATGGAGTTGGAACATGATCATCGGTTTTTGCGCCTTTGTCGGCGCGCTCATCGCTGCAACGGCCTGGCGGTTACTGTACTATTAGGCTCCCGCCCCTTGCAGAAACGCCCCGGCACAGCCGGGGCGTTTTGTATTTCTGCCTCTCAGTGGCTTACATCAAAAAGTGTATAAAACTTACTTTGAGTGTACTCTTTTGCCGGCGCTTTTTTTGTAGCCCTTACTTCAAGATGCCACGGCGCATGCTCCAAACTATCGGGTTGATTGGTCAAATTTTCAATATCTTCAAACCCGGACTCGGAAAGAATATCTCTCAGCAGTTCAAAGTAGTACCCAAATTTATGGACATCGTACTCATCTTGCTGCCAGCCAAACAAGCTTCCAAAACCCCAGTACCGGGCGTTTTTACCGGACTCTTTTTGATATAGACTTTCGTGGCTCCCTTCTAAAATCTGCTTTAGGTGCCACAGTAGGTTGGGGCAGATAATGTATACCACTCCCCCGACTTTAAGGACACGGCTCCATTCAGTGAGGGTTTTTAGAAATTCCTTCAGCGTGAGGTGCTCAATAAGATGACGGCTATAGACTTCATCTACGCTGCCAGCAGGAAACGGGAGCTCATCCGCCTTGCATATATGATCAACGCCCGGCAGGTCACGGACATCGTAACACTCATACCCTTCTCTCCTCTTTTTCCCGCACCCTACTTCTACTTTCATTAAAAATTGACGGTTTTGGGTTCGACGACTATTTCTTCCTTCTTTTTGGGTGTGATGCCGCCCGCGATGAGTATCTGCTCGAATTCCTCGCGCTCTATAGTCTCCTTCTCCACCAAGCGCTGCGCGATAGAGTTGAGTACTTTGCGATTTTTGGCGATGATGGCTTCCGCTTTTTTGTATGCTTCGTCGATGATGCGGCGCACCTCGGCGTCTATTTCGGCGCTCACCTTCTCCGAGTACTCGCGCCCCGCAACCCCTGCACCAAAGAGCACGCGGCCCGCCTCGCCCTCGAGCGCGACCGTGCCGAGCTTGTCGCTCATGCCGTAGCGGGTGACCATGTCGCGCGCAAGCGCGGTCAACACCTGCAGGTCATTTTGTGCGCCGGTTGTGACGTCGTCGAACACCGTCTTTTCTGCAACGTAGCCGCCGAGCGCCATCGAAATATCGTCGAGGAATTCTTTGCGGCTCTGCATGCGCTTGTCTTCAAACGGCAACTTGAGCGTGTAGCCCGCCGCACGCCCGCGGGAGATGATAGAAATTTTGTGCACAGGGTCGGCGTACGGCAAGGCTGATGCAACGAGCGCGTGCCCGGCCTCGTGATAGGCGGTAATCTCCTTTTCTTTTTTATTGAGCACGTGGCTGCGGCGCTCGGGCCCCAGCATCACCTTTTCTATCGAGCGGATGAGGTCGTATTGCGCGACCGTGCGGCGGCTCTCGCGCGCGGCCAAAATGGCGGCCTCGTTCATGAGCGAGTAGAGGTCTGCGCCGCTAAAGCCCGGCGTACGCTCGGCAATGACATTCAAATTAACATCCTCGGCAAGCGGCTTTTTGCGCGCGTGTATCTGCAAAATTTCCAAGCGGTCCTGGCGGTCGGGCAGGTCTATGGTCACCCGGCGGTCAAAGCGCCCGGTGCGCAGGAGTGCCGGGTCGAGCACGTCGGGGCGGTTGGTTGCGGCCATCACTATCACTTTTTCGTTGGGCTCAAAGCCGTCCATCTCGACGAGGATTTGGTTGAGTGTCTGCTCGCGCTCGTCGTTGCCGCCGCCGACCCCTGTGCCGCGCACGCGCCCCACTGCGTCTATCTCGTCGACGAAAATAATTGCGGGTGCCGCGCGCTTGGCGGTCAAAAAGAGGTCGCGCACGCGGCTCGCACCCACGCCGACAAACATTTCTACAAATTCAGAACCGCTAATGCTGAAAAACGGTACACCCGCTTCCCCTGCGACCGCGCGCGCAAGCAGCGTCTTGCCCGTGCCCGGCGCGCCCATCAGAAGAATGCCTTTGGGAATGCGCGCGCCGATGTCGAGAAACTTTTTGGGATTCTTCAAAAAGTCTACGATTTCGAGTAACTCTTCTTTGGCCTCTTTGGCACCTGCGACATCTTTAAACGTGATGCGCTCGGAGCCGCCCGGCTCTATCACGCGCGGCTTGCTCTGGCCGAAGCTGAACGCCTGCATCCCCGCGCCGCGCACTTGGCGGCTGAGGTACCACACAAAAAACGCTATCGCGACCATCGGGATAAGGAAGGGCCCGAGTGTCGAGAGCCAAAACCCCCAACCGCTCTGGTTTTCTATCGTGATGGCGACTTTGTCGAGCGCGCTTTTGTCGACGCCATAGTTGGTGAGCGTCTGGGAGAGCGAGGACTCGGGCTCTTTCTTGGCGGTCTTTTGGGTGCTCGTTGCGTTGTTGTACGTGAGTGTGAGGTCGTCGCCGTTGACCTTGATGCTCGTGACTTTGCCCACCGAAATATCCTGTGCCACTTGGGAGAGCGAAATATTTTCAGGTGTGTTGATGCCGCCCGCGAGATAGGAGTACGCGCCCGCGAGCACGAGGAGTATGACGACGCTCACCGTAAGGTTGAGCCAAAAGCCGCCCCCGTGCGGGAGCTTGGGTGCGGGGATGCGGCGGCGCGGGTTTTTTGGCTTGGGCGCCTGGGTGGCCATGTGAAAAATCATAGTACCACAGCGTGTTTTTTAAATAAAACCGAACGGGCCGCCCAGTATGGGCGGCCCGGTACTACTCGAGCAGATCTCCAATATGAAAACCTGCAAACCAAAACTTATCGCGAGTGCTTTCCTGACACCCGGCGTGCGACGCGCACATGCCCGCTATCGCCGCCGCGACGGCGAGCCGCAGCCGCGCGCTGTTGCGCTCGGGCGACACGTTGTGGACATAGATGTAGAGCGGGTAGCGGCCCTCTTTCATACTGTTGCGACGCAATTCGACCGAGACCTCCTCGGGCACAAAGCCGTAGGACTCCACCAACTGACGCACTTTCTCTTCGATTGGGGCCAGCAGCTCGCGCTGAAAGCGCTGCGGCACGCCTCGTATGACGACTTCCATGGCGACATCTCCTGCACCTTCTGCCGCCGCACACTATAACAGAAGCGCGCAAAATAATGAAAACCCGGCCGCTTTCACGGCCGGGTTTCTAACTTCATGCACGTGCCTAGGTGCCTTGAGCGTATCCAACGACGGTCCGTGCTGCTTCCCAAAAGAGGTAAGCGATGAGGACCGCGATCATGACGACGAGCATCATCATGAGGCTCGTATACCAGAGCGCGAAGTAGGCGTTCCCGTGCCCGAATGTGAGCCATAGGAGGACTGCCAGAATCGCTGACCCTGCCGAATAGAGCAGGATGCCGGCGTAGGGGCTTACGGGCCCAACACCGACAACAGTCATACGTTTCCATTCCTGTTCCGCGCACCACAATGTAAGCAGCGCGCTGATAGGAGCGGACATCTGGTAGATGGTGGCGAGCACACATTCAGTGATGCTCAAGTTCTCGTAGATGAACCGGAGGTGGTCCATGGCGATTCCCCTATTTGATTCGTGGCGGCAGGGCCATTTGGGCCTGCCTTCAGCCGTTTAAAATTATAGCACATATGACAGAGAAGAGTCAATGGGGTGCTATGCCTGATAAAAAGCCTTAAAATGAGGCTGTTTTTATGACCTTACTCGAGAACAAAAAAGCGCGGCTCAACTACGAGGTCCTCGAGGAATACGAGGCCGGGTTGGAATTGGAAGGGGGCGAGGTCAAGGCGCTACGCGGCAAGCAGGGCAACTTGGAGGGCTCTCATGCTGTCGTCAGGGGCGGGCAGGCATACTTGGTGGGGATGGTCATACCGCCCTACCAGGCGGCGAACACCGCCGCCCATTACGACCCCGCGCGGGCACGCAGACTCCTCTTGACCAAGAAAGAAATTGCCGCGCTCGCGGGCTATGAGGGGCAAAAGGGCTTGACAATCGTGCCTTTGAGTGTGTACACTAAAGGACGTACCATCAAGGTACGGGTTGCTGTAGCGCGCGGTCGGAAGTTGTACGACAAGCGCGAGGTCCTCAAGAAGCGGGACGCGCAGCGCGAGATTGACCGTTCATTGAAAAATAAATAAGTAGACTTGTAGTTCACGAAAAGCGCCGGTTTAGCGTCGGGCACTTCTCGGGGATGACAGGCCTAGACAGCAGATGCATGCTTGTGCGCTGCGAGGCAGAACTGGAGCACTTCTTAAAACTGCTCCAACCTATAACTGCCAAATCAGTTGCATCGCCGTTTTTCGCGGCGAATGATTTCGACTTCGCCTACGCTAAGGCGTAAGTCGTCACCCCTCTTCCAACTCCTGTGAGGAAGAGCCGGGTGTTATACCACCGGGATGCTGCGGAGTAGCTGCTCACTACCCCGCCTAAGACCAGAGCTCTAACGTGATGCGCTTTTGTGCGCTTTTGATGCACCACGTCGAGAACTGAAAGCTCACTACGTCTTGTAGACGCGCACTGCATCAACTGTTGCACGGGGGTTCGATTCCCCCCATCTCCACAAAGAAAACAAAAGCGCACAAAGGGCGCTTTTGTGCTATAAACAGGAGCGGCTGAAAAATTGGAGGGTCCGATGCCCAGGAGAAACATTAAGAAAAACGGGCACAACCCCGTCGACGTGTTCGCAGGAAACCGCTTGCAAACGCGCAGGAAGGAATGCGGCTTGTCCCAGGAAAAGTTGGGCGACAAGGTTGGCCTGACGTTCGGCCAGATTCAAAAGTATGAGTACGGACTCAATCGTATTCCGTCCGATAAACTGCACCAATTCTGCGAGATACTCGGCGTCGCTGTCTCGTACTTTTTCAAGTCAGGTCGCACGACGGTTGGGGGCGGCGACATCATCCTTGGTCCAGAAATTCCGGAGCTCGCAAAGCACTTCATGCGCATCAAGGTTAAAGAAAGGCGCGATGCAGTGCTCGCACTCGTTGAAGAAATAGTGGACATGTGGTAAGCCCACCAAACTCAAAGGCCCGCCACTAGTGGCGGGCCTTTCGCATTTTATTGTTCAGTTTTTTGTGCTTTCTTTTTGACGCGCTGGAGCGCGCCGATGAGGTCCTCGATGTACGGCACGCCGCCGAGCTCCATTTCGACAAAGGCATTGCCCTCGCGCAGCGACAAGATAGCGTAGCCGCGTTGCTCATCAAAACTTATGTCCACGTCGCCATCCATGCCGGTCACCCGCTCAACAGCGATGTTGTCCGACTTTTTGCCTGCCATGACACAGCCTCCACAACTCAGCCGCCACGACCATATCACACCCCTCCCCTTTGTGCTATAAAGACTCTGGCAGACAGATTAGGAGACACCCATGCCGGACATGGCACTATTCCGTAAAGCTGAGGAGTGGCTGAATTCAAACCGTACATTTTTGCTGGAGCAGACATACAAAGCCCCAAGCGTGTATGTGCTCGTCAACGCCACTGATCTCAATTACGCCCTAGCAAAAGACTACGACAAGGCTGCTGTAGCGTACAAAAAGAGATTTGGCCCCACCCCGCCCGAGGGGCGGCATTTCGTGGGCCAACAGCTCAAGCGCGTCGCTGCGTAAACAAAACAAAACCCCGGCCAATGTGCGGCCGGGGTTTTGCTATTTAGTACGTGCCGCCTGTTGAGGGAGCGGGGGTTGTGACATTGATGTTGGTGCCGCCGGTGTTGGGGATGCCCGGAGTCGCATTGTAGTAGCGAGCCCAAATGATAGCCGCTACAACGACGATGGCGAGTGCGAGGATGACGGCTATCGCCCATCCGGCCGCCCCGTCGCTGCGATCACGCTCGCGTTCAATTGTTGTTGCCATAGATGTATAGGAATTACTGGTAAAGCGCCCGCGCAGTAATTGTTTCAAATACGGTTGAAGTTTAGGTGAGCGTGCAAAACAAAACCCCCGCCGAGGCGGGGGTTTTGTGGGAGAGCAGGATTAGCGGCGTTTGCCGCCCATCCGCGAGAGGAAGTGGAACGAGGTGTACGCGAGGTATGTCGCAATGGCGACGCCAAACCACGACAGCCACACCGGCACGACCCAGCCCATGATGACGATGTCCGCTCCGGTGAAGATGCGCCAGATGTGCGCAGCGGCAACGACGGTAAAGATGGCGCCCGCAACGAGGATGTAGTTGCGCTCGCGCATTTGCGGGAGCTTGCCGACGTGCCATCCGTAGTGCACGAGTATGAGGAACGCCGCGATGTCAAAGAGCATCGCCGGCCACACTATCGACTGGTCGACCGAGGCGCCGAAGAAGTTCGCCGTGCGCAGGTGCGACTGGCTGAACCAGAGGAACCAAAAGAAGTCCGCCGCGGCGAGGCCTGCGGCGAGCTTAGCGAGCTCTTGTAATGGGTGATAACGCATATGTAAACGAAAGAACTACTACTAATATGGTATTTAGTGTAGCGCGCAATTTTGCGCGCACGCGCGGTTGTGCACAGTGCGCTATACTAGTGAGTGGCTGAAATACAACCGACAGGTGGCTTATGCTCAAACTTGTTTTGGTTCCTTTTGTCCTGGCGTTGACATGCGCGGTCGTCCAGACCGCAATCGCCGGCCGCTTTGCCGCGCGCACCGGAGAAGGGAGCGACGAATCGGTGCACAAAAAATTGGCGGCGGTCGTGGTTTTATGCGCCGTCTGCGCGGTCTCGGTGCTCGAGCTTGTAGTATGGGCGCTCGGCGAGCGGCAGTGGACAGCGCTGCGCTATGCACACTTGTTATTTGACGGCGTGTGGGGCGCGCTCCTCATACTCCTGTTGCTGCGTCTCTTGTGGCACTATCCCCGCCCGGCGCACCAAGTTATCGCGTATAGCTTTCTGATCGACTCGGTGCTCGTACTCATCAGCGGCGGCGTCCTGTTCTACCGGATATGACAAAAAACAACCCCGCCTTACAAATAGGCGGGGTTGTGCTATATTAGGGCCAACTTTGGAGACTCGTATTAACCACCAGATCCGGGCTAAGGAAGTGCGCGTCGTGGGAGCCGAGGGCGAGAACTTGGGCGTCTTGGCGCTCTCCGACGCGCTCGCCAAAGCGCAAGAGATAGGCCTCGATCTCATTGAAATAAGCCCCAACGCCAATCCGCCTGTTGCAAAGATAATGGAATATGGTAAATTCCAGTACGAACAGCAGAAAAAACGCCGTGATATAAAGGCCAAATCGCACGTGACCGAAACCAAGTCCGTGCAGGTTAAAATAGGCACCGGCGAGCACGACATGATGCTGAAGGCCAATAAAGCGGCCGCCTGGCTCGCCGAGGGCCACCGCGTCAAGGTCGACCTGTTCCTGTGGGGCCGCTACAAGTACATGGAGTTCGCGTTTCTTAAAGAGCGGCTCGAGCGGTTTCTCAAGCTCATCCCGGCAGAATTCAAACTCGCCGACCCTATAGCCAAGAGCCCCAAAGGACTCGCCTGTGTGATAGAGCGCGGCCGCAAATCGTAACTCACCCATGAAAACCAACAAATCTTTCCTCAAACGCATCAAGATTACCCGCACGGGGAAGCTTGTCGCGCGCAAGCCCGGGCAAAACCACTTCAACGCCAAGGAGCGCCGCAACACGCAAATGAACGGCCGCCGCTCGCAGGTGCTGACGTTCACCAAGAAAGTCTCCCAGCGCTACATCGGCTCGCTCGATAAGTCCAAATAATATTTAAATAGAAATAATTTTATGGCACGCGTCAAAGGAGGTAAACAATCGCTCAAGCGCCGTCGCAATGTATTGAAGATGGTCAAGGGCTACCGCTTCGGCCGCTCTACAAAAGAGCGCATGGCCAAGGAGGCGATTTTTCACGCGGGCAAGTACGCCTTCGCCCACCGCCGCGACAAAAAGAACGACTTCCGCCGTTTGTGGAACGTCCGCATCAACGCGGGGCTCGAGGCGGTCGACATCTCTCTTTCCTACAGCAAGTTCATCGGCGCGCTCAACAAAAAAGGCGTCAAAGTAAACCGCAAAATGCTGGCGGAGTTGGCCGAAAAATCCCCCGAAACTTTTGCAAGATTGGTAAAGAAAGTCTCTTAATAAAAAGGCCCCGCGGGAAACCGCGGGGCCTTTGTCTTTTGCAAAACGTGGCTAGTCGAACGCCGGCACAAAGGCCGTGACAAAAGTATTGTCCGGCCCACTCACGCCTGTCGAGTGCCTCCAAAAAGAAATCCCTCCATCATGCCATCTGCTGAACTGGGGCGAGTCTTCCACCCGCCCATCGTCATGCCCTGACCGATAGAAGTCGCCGGGACAAATAAGCGTATTGAGGTGCTGGAGGGATTTATCTGGAATAAGACGATTGTGATGGGTGAGCAACATGCACCCCACCGCAAACGCCCCGAGACCAAACTCGTTACGCCGCATTGCCCTATGCGCCTGGACCAGGCTACGTCCACGGTGACGCCACCCGAACTGTGCAGGGACAATCACCACGTCGCCAGTCTGACCTTTGATAGTGCGTTTGAATCGGCCAAGCATATTCTCGTTGGGCTTACCGGGTGTGACGGGCCTACCTTTCGTGCCAACCCTGTCATCAATGTGGGACTTCCACTTGTGCTTGATGACGAGCTCCGAGAAAAGTTTGTTGAAGGCGACCCCGTATTCCGAAGCGACCTTCTCCCATCGAGGGATGGCGAACCATCCTTCGGCCCCAAACGGGGGGCTGATTTTGGGAAGCGAGTTGCGCATGAAGAGCAAGGTTTCGTCCACGCGCAAAGCGGGAAAGTGCTTTAGCAGAGCATCAATCTGCTCGTCGAGCGGCCGTGGGCCCCGGTACTGCTTGGGGTATCCATGCTCCGACCAATAGACGCCGGTCGCGTCGGTCAGAGCCTTTTGAAGAGCGGTCTTGAGTTCGTAGCTTTCGTTGATGTTTTGAGCCCGAGTCTCGTCGAGCTTCAGGCTATTGTAGACGGCTTCAAAAACCTTGACGGCTTGCTGACCCTGCGGGTCAGCAGACGTGATCGATGTTTTGAACATCGTCATCATCCTTTTCCGTTAGACGCCCGATTCGCCCGGGCATGCGAGTTAAAGACCTGACCAGAGCATCTTGACACAAAAAGGGAGTGGGGTCAATTCTATGCCTTTGGAGCCGCCATACCCGGAGTTTGGGCGGGGGCGGAGGGGTCGAAGTGGAATGACGCACGGTTGATTTTGTCTTTTTTGACCAGCTCGATGACCCGCTCGACGAGCGCTTTCGGGTCGGTATCAAACACGATGCGGTCGTTGGGGCGGTGGCCGTTTTCCAAAATTTGTTTAATCACTTCGTCGGTGTCCCAGTCGGCTTCCATAATCCCGATGGGCTTTTGGTCTTCGAACGCGATGGTGAACTCGTGTATCGTCCCGATGCGCCCGCAGCCGAAGAAAAGTGCATCCGCACTGCGCGTCATAATGAGGTCGCGCCCCGGGTACCCGAAGCCCGTGTAGATGATGACGTCGAGGTACTCGACGGGCAAGTTGTACGCCTCGATGTGCTCTTTTTCGGAATTGGCTGGAGAAAAGCCGACCACAAAGCCGTTTGCCTGCTTGGCCCCCATCGCCGCCCACAGCGGAAAGCCGGTTGTGGCGCCGTTTACCAAGACCCCGCCGTGTTTGGCGATTTCTTGACCGAGTGCGATGCCCTTGTCGTACGCGTCTATGCCGCAGTGGCCGGTCTCCGCCGCGCCCGAGACGGCGAACTTCAACTGCAGATGCGTATTTTTAGGATCCATGCCTTCCTATTATAAATCAATTTCTGCGATATCTCCCGCCTCGGGTGCGGTGGCATTGACCCCGAGGTAGTCGCGGACGCGCTGAGTCAAAAAGCCCGCCGCCGCAGGCTCGCCTTCGACAACAAACACGTGTCGGATGTCGCGCGCGGCCTTGTTGACGAACTCGAGCAGAGCTTCGGAGTCCATGTGCGCACTGTAGCCGTAGAGCGCGGCGACCTGTGCGCGCACGGGCACACGCTCCCCGCGTATGTCGACATACGAGGCTCCCTCGGCGAGCCTGCGGCCGATAGAGCCGGGCGCCTGGTAGCCGACAATGAGTAGTGTCGAGTTCGGGTCGGGCAATACCGAGAGTTCGTGACCCTGCACGCGCCCGCCGTTGCTCATGCCGGAACCCGCAAGAATAACCTTGGGCCCTGTGTGCCCGTTTATTTTTTTTGATTCCTCGACATCCTCGACAAACCGGAGCTCCGGAAACGCAAAAATGTTCTCCCCCGCCTTGATACGCGCGGCGATTTCGGGCGCAAAAAAGTCCGGCTCGCGTACAAACGCGTGCGTAATGGCTTCTGCAAGCGGCGAGTCGACATACACCGGCATTGAAGGTACTTTTTTGCGCATCATGAGGTCGCGGATTTCAAACAGGAGGTCCTGCGTGCGCTCGGTCGAAAAGGCGGGGATGAGCAGAGTGCCGTTTTTTTGCGCGGCGCCCTCTATCAAATCTTCCAGCTCGCCGAGCCGGTCCTCCCCCTTTTGGCGCACGCGGTCCCCGTACACGCTCTCCATCACCAAAAACTGCGCACCCGCGACGTCCTCGCAGGGCGACAGGAGCGGCGAAGTCCCCGGCCCCAGATCGCCGGTAAAGACGATGCTCTTTGTGCCCCTCGTAATCTTGACCATACTCGCACCCAAAATGTGTCCGGAATTCAGCAGCTCGAGCGTGCATCCCTGCAACTCCACCACCTCGTGATAGGTGAGTCCTTTCCACTGCCGCAGTGCCTGCGCGACGTGGTCTTTTGAATAGAGCGGCTCTTCTTTGCAGCGGCGTGCGTCGGCCTCGAGCAACTCAAGCGCGTCGTGCAAAAGCGGCTCCGCAAGCGCTTTGGTCGCCGCAGTCGAGTAGATGGTGCCGCGGAAACCCTCTTTGACGAGCCGTGGGATGCGGCCTATGTGGTCGATGTGCGCGTGCGTCACGACAAGCGTCTTAATGGTGTGCAGATTGTACGCAAATGCGCTCCAGTTGCTTGCGTCGCACGTGTGAGCCCCCTGGAGGAGCCCGCAATCGATCAACAATTTTGTTTCAGGGGTCTCAAGCAGAAAATTGCTCCCCGTCACCATGCCCGCGCCGCCGTAGAAATAAATTTTACTCATACAAGTACGAGCGCAGCGCGCCGTAGAGGAGCGCCGCAACAAGGCCGCCGGTCACGTCGCACAGCAGGTCGCCGGTTGTTTTGGTCAGGTAGTGGGGGTCGGGCCAGCTGAGCCCTGTTATAAATTCAAATATCTCCCAGGCCACCCCGACCGCGAGCGCGGCGAGCATGATACGCAGGGGTGCCTTGTCGCGCGCCGCGCGCAGACGCCAGAGCCCGGCCGAAACCCAGCTGCCGACCGCAAACCCGCCCAGCACGTGGAGTATAATGTAGTAGGTTCCTATCTTCCAAAACAGCGCGTCTTGCACGCCGTGCCAGTACAAAAAGCCGACGGTGAGTGCAGAGAGAAGTGCGAGCGCATTAAAAAAAATCGGCACGCCCCCGATGATACCACAACCATCAAAAAATCCCGCAGAAGCGGGACTCTTTGGTGGACTTCGGAAGCGTGTCCTGGCTATTGCCAGGTGGGTGCCTTGTCTTCGGCCTTTACGGCCGAGGAACTGCGGGCTCCCTTAAATTTGTTAAGGACATTGCCTCCGTAGTCCACCAATAATTATATTCTCGCGGGGCGAAAAATCCTGTGAATAACAGATTGCAGAATTATTGTGTGTTACTCGTCAACTCCAAAGCGCTTGTAGGAGACGATTTTCGCGTCCTTGCCGAACCAGTGCGCTATTTCGTGCTTGGCCTCTTCGGGGGTCTCGGAAGCGTGGACGAGGTTGTACACGGGGCGCTTTTCGAGGTTGGCTATCGCAGGGCTGTCGTTGGAGTAGTCGCCGCGGATAGTGCCCATGTCGGCGAGATACGGCATGGTGGGTCCTGCAATCTTGCGGACCATATCGACCGCGTGGACCCCCTGCACCACCATTTTGACGAGCGGGGCCGAGACCATAAAATCGACAAGCCACGTGCGTACTTGTGGACCGATTTTTGCCGGGTCGTCGGTGCCATACTCCTTTTTGGCGCTGATACCGTACTTGGTAAAGGTGTTGAGTGTCTTCTCCCCCAGGCGGGTAACCCATGCCTTGTCTTTGGGATAGTGCTGGTCAATCATCGCGCGCGTGGGCGTAAACATTTCAAGCGCCACAATTTTCATGTCGCGCTGCTCGAAGCGCTTGATAATTTCACCAATAAGCCCCTTGCGTACGCCGTCGGGTTTGACGAGTACGAATGTCCGCTCTTCTTTTATTTTCATCCCACAGACTCTACCGTTTTTGAGTCCGTTTTGCAAACTAAAACGGGGTCAAAATGTCGGCGGAATCCTTGCCGACGATGATGGTCGCTTCGGTCTGCGCGGCGCGCGAGCGGTCGCGCGTTTTGTACGTCCACCCGTCCGGCGCCAAAAACATTTCCCCGCTTTTTTCTGCAAAAATCGGTTCAATGGCGAGCACCAGTCCTTCTTTCAAAACATCCCCCCCCCCTTCCCGCCCGACGTTGGGCACAAACGGCGGCTCGTGGGGTGTGCGCCCCAAGCTGTGGCCGCCGAGCTCGTGTACGACGGCGAGTTTGTACTTGCGCGCGACGCGCCCTATCGCCGCGCCGATGTCTTCCGTCGTCCCGCCCGCCTTTGCCGCAGCGATGCCGCCGCGCAGCGCCTCGACGGTCGCCGCAACGAGCTCTCTTCCGCGCGCGTCGCAGGAGCCTGCGCACACGCTGCGCGCCGCGTCGACGAACACGCCGTTGTAGGAGAGCCCCAGGTCGAGCTTTACGATGTCGCCCTTGCGTACAATCTTGTGCTCGGTCGGGAGGCCATGCACTATTTCGTCATTGATAGAGACGCACAGCGCGGCCGGGTAGGGCCCCGGCGCGTCCGCCGGCGTGTAGCCGAGGAACGCGGGCGTGGCGCCGTGCGTGCGTATGGCCGACTCGGCAAAGAGGTCGAGCGCCGCGGCGCTCGTCCCCTCGCGCACTTGCGCGGAGAGATCTTCGAGAATGCTCGAAAGTATGATGCCCGCGGCGTGCAGGTCTTTGCGCTCTTGTGGAGTAGTAACAATCATTGAAGGCGGAGGGCACTGAGTATCGCTTTGTGCACGTCCTCGACACTTTTGTGGCCGTCTATTTCAACAAGGACGCCGCGCTCGCGCAAAAACTCGACCGCCGGGCGGGTGTTTTCTTCATACTCGGCAAGGCGCTCTATGACGGTGTCTGAAGCGTCGTCGGCACGCCTTTCTACCGCCCGCCGTGCATTGAGGCGCTTCTCGGATTCCTCGTCGGACACATTGATAAACACCGCTTTGTAGGGGCGCTCGAGCCAGGCAACCACGCGGTCGAAAGCCCGCGCCTCTTCAAGCCGGCGACACGCCCCCTCGAACACGACGAGCTCCTCGGGCTCAAGCATCAAGAGCGCCCCTTCAAACAGGTGCGAGGAGAGCCACGACGGCAGGAGGCCGCCGCTGTCGATGACGTCCTTTATTTTCCGCGCCACGAAGCCGTGGCCCTTGGCCATTTCGCGCAGACGGTTGCCCGAGGAGTAGACTTCGGCGCCGAGTTTTTTTGCAAGTAACTTTGCTTGTGTGCCTTTGCCCGCGCCGGGGCGGCCCATCATCAAAAACGTACGGATGTCTTGCATCTGCCTACTCTACTACAAAATACCGGCGAGACGGAACGCGGCGAATGCAAGCGATACCGAAAGAAATACAAGCGACGCGCGATCAACCAGGCCGTCGGTCACAAAACTTGGAAAATACTTGTCCGAGTAGTACGTAAGAAAGTACCGGTCGTTTTTGATTGAAGGGTCGGCGATGTGCCTAAAGTAGAACTCCCAGGCGGTCAAGAAGCACGAACGCCATATGAGCTGATTGAGGAAGGTGAGCGACAAGTCGGCGAGGTAGAGATAGTAGTATGGAAACGGCAAGAGCCAGCCGAAGAGCACGAGCGCCATCTGCCCGGCGTGGATGACAAAAACAACTTCTGCCATCACCCGCGCGCCAATTCTATTCATACTAATTTAGTATACCCGCGGGCTAGTACTCGCGGATGGAAATCTGCGCGTCGATGCGGCGCGCCAAGTCCAAAATAACCGTCACCACGATGAGGAGCGCCGTGCCGCCGAGCGCCAAGCTCTGCACACCCGTGAAGGATTGCATCGCAATAGGCAACACCGCGATAATACCTAAAAAGAGCGCGCCGACGAACGTGATGCGCGTAATGACCTTGCCCACGTAGTCCTGGGTGGAGGGGCCGGGGCGCACGCCGGGGATGAAGGCGCCGTTTTGCTGGAGGTTTTCCGACAGTTGGTGCGGGTCGAAAGTCACCGCTGTATAGAAGTACGTAAAGAGGAACACGAGGACAAAGTAGAGCGCGCCGTAGACGCCGAGGTTCTGGAACCACGAGAGTATCGCGCTCGCGATGTGGGCGAGCCACGCATGGCTGGAGTTTTGGAAGAAGCTCGCGAACATCTGCGGAATAAGGAGGAAGGAGAGTGCAAAGATAATCGGAATGACACCCGCTTGATTGAGCCGCAGCGGCAAGTACGTGCTCTGCCCGCCGAAGAACTTCATCCCCCGCACGCGCTTGGCGTAGGTCACGGGCACTGGGCGCTCCGCTTCGGTCACAAACACGACAGCGGCGACGACCGCAACCGCTGCAAGCAGCGCGCCGAGGTACACGGGGATTTGGGTCGGGTCAAACGAGAAGAGGAGCTGATTGAGGTCTTGCGGGAGGCGCGCGACGATGCCCGCAAAGATGATGACGGAGACGCCGTTGCCGAGGCCGTACTCGGAAATGAGCTCGCCTATCCACATGAGGAAGAGCGAACCTGCGACAATGACGGAGAGGTTGACCAAAAACGGAAAGAGTCCGAGCGCGGGCAGAATTCCCTGGCGCTCGAGGATGAGGAGGAATGATGTCCCTTGGACAAGCGCCACCGGCACGGTGAGTAAGCGCGAGTACTGCGAGAATTTCTGCCGGCCGACCTCGCCCTCTTCTTGATAGAGTGCTTTGAGGCTGGGGACCATGAGCGTCAAGAGCTGCATGACGATCGAGGCTGTGATGTAAGGCGCGACACCGAGCATCACGATAGAGAGGCTCGAGAGTCCGCCGCCGGAGAAGAGGTTGAGGAGCCCGAAGAATTGGTTTTGTGCAAAAAAGTTTTGGAGCTGAAGCGCGTTGATGCCGGGGATAGGAATTGCCGCGAGCACGCGCGAGACGGCAAGCGCGCCGAGCACAAAGAGCATGCGGTTGCGCAGCGCCGCATCCTGTACAAGGAGCGAAAGTTTTTGCATCAGTGCGTTCATACGCTTATGCGACCGAGCCCCCCGCTTGTTCTATTTTTTGTTTGGCCGAGGCCGAGGCGGAGATGCCCTGCACGGCGAGCTTTTTGGTCAGCTCGCCGTCGCCCAACAGTTTGACGCGGGGCTGCTTGCCCTTGCGTGCGTGCACAAGGCCGCGCTCGAGGAGAAGTGCGACCGTGATAGTGTCCCCCGGCGCAAAGGCACGCTCGAGGCTCGAGACGTTGAGTACTTCTGCCGGCGCAACAATGGACCGGAGGCCGTGCACGCCGCGGCCGCGGAGCTTGGGGAGCTTTTTGAGCTGCTCGCGGATCTCCGGGCGCTTTTTGTGCCCGGCGCGCGCGTTCTGGCCTTTGGTGCCGCGCCCGGCGGTCTTGCCCTTGCCCGAGGCGCGGCCGCGGCCGATGCGTTTGCTGCCTTTGTTTTCGGTTTTGCGTTTGAGTGTGTGGAGTTGCATATATATTTTTAGGCTTTGAGCGATTTGAGTGCCTCGATGGTCGCGCGGGCGTTATTGAGACCGTTTTTGGAGCCCGAGCGCACCTTGGCGACGGTGTTGTTGATGCCCGCGAGCTCCAAGACCGGCTTGACCGAGGAGCCCGCGACGAGCCCGCGACCCGGGCTGGGGCGCAGCACGATGCGGCTTGCGGCGTACTTGGCCGCGACATCGTGCGCGATGGAGCTGTCCTTGGTGAGCGCCACTTCAATCATGTGTTTTTTTGCGTCGCGCGTCGCCTTGTCTATCGCGAGCGTCGTGTCCCCCGCCTTGCCGAGGCCCACACCCACTTTGCCCTTCTTGTTGCCGATGATTATAGCAACCGAGAAGGAGAAACGCCGTCCGCCCGCAACGACGCGTGCCACGCGGCGGATGTTGATCATGCGGGTGTCAAACTCGCTGCGGGCGCGCGGGGGGCGCGAGCCCGAGCGCGCGCCGCGGCGCTCGCCGCGTCCGCCGCGAGCGCCGCGTCCGCGGCCCGCCTTGCCGTCGGGCAGGCCGCGCTCTCCGCTCTGGCGGGGCGCCTCGGCAGGGGCCGCCGGAGCAACGGCTTCGGGAGCAGCACCTTCAACTTTTTTTTGTGTGTCGTCAGCCATATAATTTAAAAATCAATACCTTGTGTACGCACGCCGTCGGCAACCGCCGCGACGCGCCCCGTGTAGCGGAAGCCGCCGCGGTCAAAGACCACCGCCTTAATCCCCTGTTCCTTCAGCGCTTTGCCGAGCGTCTCGCCGAGCGCGCGCGCAGATTCCGTTTTGGTTCCTTTGAGCCCCATCGTCGAGCCGCTCAGGAGCGTCGCGCCCTTCGCGTCGTCGATGAGCTGCGCCACCATGTAGCGGTTTGATTTAAATACGCTGAGCCGCGGGCGCGCAGAGGAGCCTATCGCGCGCGCGCGGATGCGCGCGTGGCGGCGGGAGCGGGCGATAGATTGTTTAATAGTCTTGTGCATAGAATTTAGACGGCTTTCTTGCCCTGCTTGCGGCGGATGACCTCGCCCTCGTAGCGGATGCCCTTGCCTTTGTAGGGCTCGGGCTCCTTGAGCGCGCGGATGTTGGCGGCAAACTGCCCGACAAGCTCTTTATCAAACCCCTTTATGAGGAGTGCGCCCTTGTCGACCACGACGGTAAGATCTTCCGGTATCGGCACGACAACCGGGTGGGAGAAGCCGAGTGCGAGCTTGAGGCTCTTGCCCTGCACGTCCCACTTGTAGCCCACACCCTCGACGAGGAGTTTCTTTTCAAACCCCTTTGTGACGCCCTCGAGCATGTTGCGCACGTGGCTGGCGTAGGTGCCGAGCGCGGCGCGCGCCTCAACCGAACCCGACTTCGGCGACACCTGCACGCCCTCCGGCTTGACGACGACATCAACGAGCCTGTGCGTCGTGCGCGTGAGCGTGCCCTTGGGGCCTTTGACGGTAATGAAGCCGCCTCCGACATTCACTTCGGTCTTTTCGGGGAGCGCGATGGGCTGTTTTGCAAGTCGTGACATATGATTACCAGATTTCAAACAGAGGCTCGCCGCCGACACCCCTGCGGCGCGCCTCGAGGCCGGTCATCACGCCAAGCGGCGTGGTGAGTACAAGGAGGCCGTGGCCGCGCATCACGGGGCGCAGGTCGCGCGCGCCGAGGTATACGCGGCGCGAGCCTTTGGAGATGCGTTTGATGCCGCGGATGGCGGAGGGGTCGATGGAAATTTCAAGTATTTTGCGCCCGCCGTTTTGAGTGGTCGATACGTCTTTGACATAGCCCTCCTTCTTGAGGACCGAGAGCGAGGAGTGTTTGATGCGCGAGTACGGCATGGACAACGCACCCTTGCCCACGCGGGCGGCGTTTTGCAGACGAACGAGCATATCGGAGATTGGGTCAGTCATCATACGTGATTACCAGGACGATTTGCGCACGCCGGGGATGAGCCCTTCGTTGGCTGCCTCGCGAAAGCACGCGCGGCACAGGCCGAAGTCGCGCATGAACGCGCGCTTGCGGCCGCAACGGAAGCAACGGCGAACGACCCGCGACTTGAATTTCGGCGGGCGGTTTGAGCGTGCGACTGTAGACTTTTTAGCCATTGGCTTGTGATTCTGCTGGTATCCCACCTATGTAGGGGACCTGGCAGAAAAATAAGGAGCCCTCGCGGGCTAGAGGAGAATATAGCACAAGGACTCTCGCACGTGCAACTAATTTGACTAACAAAGATTTATGGGTTAGATTACGCACGGCTGCAATTCTCTGAGGGAGGCTCAATGGATACGCACTTCAAGGAGCAGATAAGCAATGCCTACGAGGCACTGCTCGACGCTCTCACGTTTGTCTCGACCCACGACAAGGCCGACGACACCAAACACGTCGACGAACACGCCCGCGACATCCTCAAACACCACCCGGAGTGTCCGGATGTTGTGCGGAACACGGTCCGGACGTGCGAGGACTTCAAATGGCTCTCGGCGGTGTTCAAGATCGGCACGAAACACGTGCGGATTTCGACAACCGGCGAGGAGGAGGTGCTTCGTGACGCCGCTTGATCAAACACTTGTGGAGTCCAACCGCGCGCTCTTTTCGAAAGCGCTCGCGGAGATTGAGGCTGCAGGCCTGCGGCCTGAAGAGTCGCTCAAAAAACTCGCGGGGGCCATCCGGCTCGCGCAGGAATTCAAGGCACTCCACCCGCCTCGAAAGGTGGCCTCCGACCCAAAGCTTCTGGCGCGGCTCGACGCCGCCCAGCAGCGCTCGTTTTTGGAGACCGACGAGACAATAAACCGCTTTAGCCGGCGCATCCGGGCGGTTGAAATCGCACCGTTCGTCGACGAGTACCTGGGCCGCACGCTCCCCACACCGGTGCTGCTCAAAGTGGTCGATACTGTGCTCGCGGCATAAGCCGCCTCAAACAAAAAACCCCGCCCCTCAAATCCGAGGCGGCGAGGTTTTGCTTTTTAAAATTATTTTTTGAAGGGGAAGCCGAGGTGCTCGAGATAGGCCTTGGCGGTCTTTTTGTCCCTTGCGGTCGTCACGACGGTGACTGCAAGACCAAAGACATCGCGGATGTCCTCGTCGGCCGTTTCGGGGAAGACGGTGTGCTCGCGGATGCCGAGCGTGTAGTTGCCCATGTCGTCTATAGCCGCGGTCGAGATGCCTTTAAAGTCTTTGGTGCGCGGGAGCGCGATATTTATCAAGCGGTTGAGGAAGTCCGTCGCACGCACACCGCGAAGCGTCACCTGGTAGCCGAGCGTGTCGCCGATGCGGGTCTTAAAGGTCGCGATAGACTTCTTGGCGCCGCGCACCGCCGGCTTTTGGCCGGTTATTTTTGCCAAGCGGTCGGCCACAAGTTCGAGCTTGCCCTTCTCTTTGCCGAGGCGGCCCACGCCGACCGAGACGACGACCTTTTCAACGCGGGGCGCTTGCATGGGATTGTCCCAACCCAAATCTTTTTTGAGCGATTCAAATGTCTTTTTTTGTTTTGCTTGTACGAGTTCCATACTGTTTTATTTTTTGAGCGTTACGTTGCTCGCGTGGATGGGGTGTTGTTTCTGGACGATTTGCCCGGCCTGCCCCGCCTTGCGCGGCTTTTGGTGCTTGGTGCGCATGCCGACCCCTTCGACTATCACCTTGTTCGTGCGGGGGAAGACGCGCAGCACCTTGCCGCTTTTGCCTTTGTCGTTGCCGGTGCGGATAGTCACTGTGTCGCCTTTCTTTATGTGGAGTTTGGGCATCATATAGTCTTTTTACACCACTTCGGGCGCGCGGGAAATTATCGTTTGATAGCCGAGTTCTTGGAGCTCGCGGGGTATGGGACCGAAGATGCGGCCGGCCTTGGGCTCTTTGGCGTTTTTGCCGGTACCTTCAATAATGACGACCGCGTTTTCGTCAAAGCGCAGGTACGAGCCGTCCTTGCGGCGCAATGGCGCGCGCGTGCGCACGACAACGCCGCGCAAAATGTCTTTCTTCTTGACACTCTTGCGGGGCTCGGCAGTTTGTACCGACAAAACCACCACCTCGCCGATGTGCGCGTAACGCTTCTTGGCCGAGCCGAGAATCTTGAAAATCCGGCCGATTTTAGCGCCGGTGTTGTCTGCAATGGTGACGAGTGAGCGGTCTTGGATCATAGTGATGTTAGGCGAACACAATCTCGAAGTGTTTGTGACGGCTCATGGGGCGGCAGGAGCGGATGGTGACGCTCTCCCCTTCCTTGGCCTTATTGTCCGGATTGTGGGCGTGGTAGCGCTTGGTTATCTTCATGTACTTTTTGTATTTGGGGTGTTTGACATAGCGGGTGACCGCGACGACCGCGGTGTTCTGCATTTTGTCGGACACCACCGTACCCCGGAGCGTCTTTTTGTGTTTTTTTATTTCTTGGGTCTTTTCCATATTATTTCTGTGCGTTCATCGCCGTGAGCACCCGTGCTATGTCCTTGCGCAGCGTGCGGACCGCTTTGACGTTCTTGTTTTTACTCCCCGCGGAGCCAAAGCGCAAGACACGCAGCTCCTCGCGCTTGTCGTTTGCGGTTTTGAGGAGCTCCTCTTTGGAGCGGCCGTTGTATGAAGTCTTTTGTGCCATATTAGTGCGTGCGTGCAACAACCTTGGCTTTGAGCGGGAGTTTCTTGGCGGCCTTGGTGAGCGCCTCGATAGCAGCAACATCGCCGACACCGTCGACCTCAAACAAGACACGACCCGGCCACACCTCAACCTCATAGCCCTGCGGGTCGCCCTTGCCCTTGCCGAGTTTCACTTCAGGCGGCTTTTGCGTAAAGGGCTTGTCCGGGAAGATGCGCACCCACTGCTTGCCGGTCTTGCCGAGCGAGCGGGCGATAACCTTGCGGGCGCTCTCGATTTGGTTGGAGCGCACGCGTGCGTGGGTTGTGGCTTTAAGTCCGTGACTACCAAAGGCGACCGTGATGCCGCGGGTCTCCACCTTGCCACGCTTTGCGTTGCGGCGCATCGTGTGCCACTTGCGGAATTTTACTTTTTTAGGAAATAGCATGGTGGTTTACTTAGACTTCTCCTTCTCGCCGGCAAAGACCTCGCCTTTGTATATCCATACCTTGATGCCGATGACGCCGAGCGGCAAGTTTGCACGCTCGCGTGCAAAGTCGATGTCGGAGCGGAACGTTTGCAGAGGAATGCGGCCTTTCTTGAGCTCCTCGGTGCGCGACATCGAGCCTGTGCCAAGCATACCCGCAACGGCGATGCGCACGCCTTTGACGTCACGGTTGGCCATCACTTTTTCAATAGTTTGCTTGAGCACGCGGCGGAAGGGCATCCGCTTCTCCAAACTCTCGGCCACCATCCACGCCACAATAGCGGCGTTACTCTCCGGCGAGCGGATTTCCTCGATGTCGAGTTTTATTTCGGGTACGGGGAGTTTCTTGCTCTTAAGAAAGTCGGCGATCGATTGGCGCAGTTTGCTCGAGCCCTCGCCCTGCTTGCCGATGAGCATGCCGGGGCGCGAGGTCTTGATGACGACGCGCAGGTTCTTGCTGCGCTCGATTTCAAGGCCGCCCACGTACATGCCGCGCAGCTCATGGAGCAAAAATTCGCGCAGCAAAATGTCGCCCTTGAGATTTTGGACGTACTGGGGGCCGTCGGCGAACCAGCGGTGGCGCCAGTCACACAAAATTCCGAGGCGGTGTGCAAATGGGTGTACTACTTTAGACATATTATTTTTTAGCCGCCTTGGGGGCTTTCTGCTGTTTGGGTTGCTTTTTGGCAAGCGCGATTGTGACGTGGCTCGTGCGCTTGAGGATTTGTGCAGCACGGCCGCGCGCGCGGGGCATCATGCGCTTAAAGACGATGCCGCCGTTAACCTCAATGCGCTCGATGTAGAGCTCGCTCGCGGGGACGCCAGCCGCGTTGGCGACCGCAGACTTAATCAACGTGGCCATGGGGTCGCTCGCGCGCTTGGGGAGTGCGCCAAGTATGTCGAGCGCGCGGGCCGCGGACTTGCCGCGCACCAAGTCGGCCACCAAGCGCACTTTGCGCGGCGACTGGCGGTAGTTTTTGAGTTGTGCGGTTGAGACTGCCATACGTTATTGCTTCTTCTCCTTGGTGTCGGTGACAGATTTGGCGGCTTGGGCTGCGGCGATTTCAGCCTCCTTCTGCTTCTGCTCGAGCTCCTTCTGCATCTTGCCGCCGTGGCGGGTAAACTTCTTGGTCGGAGAAAATTCGCCCAAGCGGTGCCCGACCATATCCTCGGTCACGAGCACGTCGATGTGCGACTTGCCGTTGTGCACCCCGAAGGTAAAGCCGACGAACTCCGGCGCAATCGCGCTGCGGCGCGCCCATGTTTTGATGGTCACAGAGCCGGGCTTTGTGCCGGCTACTTTTTGGAGCAATTTTTCGTCCACGTACGGACCTTTTTTGAGACTGCGTGACATGATTTTTTTATTTCCAAATGAAATTCCCCTGCCCGTCACAAGCAGCGAGCGCCTGGACCTTGCAGCACGGGATGTACGGGCACTATATAGGAAGTGGCTAGGGGCGTCAAATTATGCTATTTTTTGAGCGGCTGAAACAACGATGGAGAAGTGTCGTGGCTGTAGATCTCTCCCAATTCTCACCTCATGTTCAGGCGGCCATAAAAGCAATCGACTTGCCAGCCAATGTGCTTGAGCGCGCTAAAAACGGCTTCAAGTGGCTAGAGGAAAATGCCCCGCCCGGCTGGTACTTAGAGATGGTCTCCATCTTTGAGGGGAAAGTCCGCTCAACCGTCAAGACCTGCTGGAATGACCAAAATCCTCTGGCTCTTGCATTCCGGCGCGTGGCCGAATTTGCCGGAGGCGACGGGCGGGTCACCTGGGCGACAGTCGCGCCGCACTTCGGCTTTGGCTCGGTCAATCCGTCGTCCTACGACGCACAGCGGCTCGGATTTCTCGAAATGAAACACTATGCCCCTGAGAATGTGCTAATTGATGAGTCGATCGACTCGAAATTTCTTGACCAGGCGTGGGCTGAAGTGCTGCAAAACTACTGCGAAAGGATAGGGCAACCTGTCGAAAAAAAGTTCGTCACTCTTCATGATGGTTTTTTCTACAAACCGTCGG
Source organism: Patescibacteria group bacterium (assembly GCA_028864875.1). Lineage (GTDB taxonomy): Bacteria > Patescibacteriota > Minisyncoccia > Phycocordibacterales > SBAW01 > GWA1-54-10. Next base: position 21,363 of record JAGWLV010000002.1, on the reverse strand, counting down.
GGAGCCGCAAGAAGTTGCGTGTAGCCTAACTACATGCAACACGTCCCGGACTTTTCAGTCCGGGGCGGTTTGTTTTTATTAACGCCTAGCGAAGCGAGCGAAGAATTTATTCTTCCGAGCGAGCGACGGCGTTATGAAAGGCGAAGCCTGCTCTTATTGTTTGGCGTTGCGTTTGCCGACTTTGCGGCGGCTCACAATCAAGTAGTTGGAGTACTTCTTCGGTGTGCGCGTCTTTTGACCCTTGCCGGTCGGCTTGCCCCACAGCGATTTTGCGCGGCGGGTGCCGCGGCCTTGGCGGCCTTCGCCGCCGCCGTAGGGGTGGTCGACCGGGTTCATCGCCGAGCCGCGCACGGTCGGGCGGATGCCCTTCCAGCGGCTGCGGCCGGCCTTACCCACAATAGTGAGGTGGTGCTCGTCATTGCTCACTTCGCCGAGCGTTGCAAAGCAGGTCTCGGGGACTTTGCGGATTTCGCTCGAAGGCATCTTGAGGTCGACATATCCCTGGTCGCGCGCAACAACCTCGATGTGCACCCCGGCCGAGCGCCCGAGCTTGCCGCCCTGTCCGGGCTTAATCTCAACATTGTAGACAAACGCGCCGATAGGGACGCTCCGCAGCGGCAGCCGGTTGCCCGGCTTGGGCGCGGCGTCCTCGCCCGTCTCGATGGGGTCGCCCACTTTGGTCGTGCGGGGCAGGAGTGCGTAGCGGCGCTCACCGTCGCGGTAGAGGAGGAGGCCGATGAAGCCCGAGCGGTTCGGGTCGTACTCGATAGTTTCGACACGCGCGGGGACGAGCTTTTTGTACGTAAAGTCGACGTCGCGGAAGCGGCGCTTGTGTCCGCCGCCCTTGTGGCGCGTCGAAATCCGGCCGTGGCTGCGGCCCATGTCGCGTTTGCCGCCTTTTGTGAGCGCCTTGTGCGGCTCGCTTGTGCTCAGCAGCGTGCGGAAGGGCACGTTGGACATGTGGCGGCGCGATTTGGTGTATGGCTTGTAGGATTTCATAGTAGTTACTTGTAGTGAGCGTAGTCGAACTATGCGAACTCGATGGTGTCGCCCTGCTTGAGGTATACGTACGCCTTCTTGCCCCCGCCGCTCACTCCCATGCGGTTGGTGCCGCGGGTGACGCGCGTTTTGGTGGGGAGCGCGGCGAGTGTCACTTTGCGCGGGCGCACATTGTAGACCGCGCGCACCGCCTCGGCAACATCACGCTTGCTTGCAGAAGGCGCCACATTAAAGACCCAACAGTTGTGCTGCGAGAGGAGCGCGCCCTTTTCGGTGATGCGCGGCGAGAGGAGTATGTGCGAAGAGTGTTTCATATAGTTTAGGTTGCGGACTTCTCAAGCGCCTCAAACGCCGCTTTCGGATTGGCAATCACGAGATACTTTTTGGAGAGGACGGAAACCGGGTTGATGTTGCGCAGCTCCTCGACCGCCACGTTGCCAAAGTTGCGGAAGGACTTGTGCGCCGCCTTGGAGGGCGCGGGGAGCGCGATAAGCGCCGCGTTGCGGCGGCGCTGCAGCGCAAAGCCCGCCTTGGAGAGAGCGGCGAGCATCGCCTTGGCCTCGGCGGCTTTCGGCGTTTGCATGGCGATGTTTTCAACAAGGATGAGTTCGCCGTCGCGGGCCTTGCGCGAGAGCACGGCGCGCAGCGCCGCCTGGCGCATCGAGCGGTTTACCTTTTTGACGTAGCTGCGCGCGTTGCGCGGGCCGTGGGAGATGCCGCCGCCGACCCAAATGGGGCTGCGGGTCGAGCCGTGGCGCGCCTGGCCGGTGCCCTTTTGGGCCCACGGCTTTTTGCCGCCGCCGCGGACCTCGCCGCGGGTCTTGGTGTGCGCGATAGGCGCGCGGGTATTAGCCTGCATCGAGGTGACGACTTGGTGCACAAGGTCGGCACTCCAGCGCGCGCCGAAGACCGATTCGGGGAGCGTCGTCGTCCCCACCTCTTTGCCCTGCATGTTGTAAATTTTTGCTTCCATACTAGTTTTATTTTTTGCTACGCTCATGTATTTATTGTTCGCCGCGCACTTCTACCAGTGTGCCGCGCTTACCAGGAATCGCGCCGGAGATGACGAGTTCGTTTGTTTCGGGGTGCACTTGGAGTATCGAAAGGTTGCGCACCGACACGCGGTCGCTGCCCATGCGCCCGGCCATGCGCATACCCTTGGCCACACGCCCGCCTGCGCGCCCGCCGCCGCCGCCTATGGAGCCGGGGCTCCGCTCGGAGTGCTTTTGACCGTGGGAACGCGGCCCGCCGTGGAAGCCATGGCGCTTGACCACACCCGCAAAGCCCTTGCCTTTGGAAATGGCAGAGACGGTCACCTTGTCCCCCGCCGCAAAGGCCGAGACATCGATAGCCACTCCAAGTTCGACACCCTCAACGGGCGTGCCCGAGCGCGGGCGGAATTCTGCAAATGCGCGCAGCGCCTTCCCCTTCGCGTGGCCGAGCTGCGGCTTGCGCATGTGCTTTTCTTTGCCTTCGAGGGCGCCGAGTTGCACTGCGGCGTAGCCGTCTTTTTCTTTGGACTTAATTTGCGTGACGGTGTTCGGCGCAGCCACAACGACGGTCGCGGCAAAGGCCCGACCGTCGTCGGTAAATACTGTGAGCATCTTGCCCTTTTGGCCAAGGATAAATTTCATGTTGTCTATTGGTCTCCGGGGAGACGTGGAACAACTCTATGTCTAGAGTCCCAAGGACTATATATCACCACCCCTTTTTATGCAAATAAAAAAGCGGCGCCAGGGGGTCTGAATCCCAAAGCGCCGCAGAATGGTTGGAAGTTCGTTCAGGGGACCTGAACATCTCTACTATAGCACAAAAAGAGAAAGGGCGGCTCGTTTTCACGGGTGAGCCGCCCTCTGACTGGCAATTCGTAGCAACCAGTCGGTCTCCGGCGGTCTACAACGGGGTTCGCCCCTTCGACCCGGACCGGACATCCTAATCTTATGCCATCTTCACATCGATGGTAACGCCCGAGGGTAGAGACAAGTTCGTCAGAGCTTCGATGACTTTGGGGCTCGGGTCGAGGATGTCGATGAGGCGCTTGTGGATGCGCATCTCAAACTGCTCGCGCGCGTCTTTGTAGATAAAGGTCGAGCGGTTGACCGTGTACTTTTTAATTTCGGTCGGCAGAGGGATGGGCCCGGCGACTTTTGCGTCGTAGCGCAGCGCCGTGTCCAAAATCTGCTTGACGCTTGCGTCGAGCACTTTGTGCTCGTACGCGCGCACTTTGATGCGCAGACGCTGCACTTCAACCGGCGCGGTGACTTTCTTTGTGCGCTTGGGCTTTGCCTCGGCGGACGCCGTGGCAGGAGCCGCTTTTACCTTAGCGGAAACTTTTTTAACTGGGGTCTTTTTAGCGGTAGCCATATTTCTTTTATATCTTCAGGCAACGAGTTGCCTGGGGGTCTAGTTCTCGGTCTAACTTTTTACAGTTGGCCGTAACCTATACCCGGTTGCTTACTCACTTGTAATTGGAACGCTCTCTACAGTAGCAAGAAAAAATCCCGCCCACAAGTATATACCAGGAGCGGGACTTTTTCTTCAAAAATTATTGTAAGAATTACGCGATGATTTTGGTGACGACGCCTGCGCCGACAGTCTTGCCGCCCTCGCGCACTGCAAAGCGCGTCTTTTCCTCGAGCGCCACTGGAGCGACCAACTTTACCTTGAAGGTGATGGTATCGCCGGGCATGACCATCTCGGTCCCCTGCGGCAGGGTCACCTCGCCGGTCACGTCGGTCGTGCGCACGTAGAACTGCGGCTTGTAGCCGGAGAAGAACGGCGTGTGGCGGCCGCCTTCGTCTTTGGTCAGGACGTAGACTTCCGCCTCGAACTCCGTGTGCGGGGTCACCGAGCCGCTCTTTGCGAGCACTTGGCCGCGGTGGACGTCTTCTTTCTTGGTGCCGCGCAGGAGGATGCCGGCATTGTCGCCCGCCAACCCTTCCTGGAGCTGCTTGTTGAACATCTCGATGCCGGTGATGGTAGTCTTGGCCGTAGGCTGGAGACCGACGATTTCGACTTCCTCACCCACCTTGACCTTGCCGCGCTCGATGCGGCCGGTCACCACGGTGCCGCGGCCTTCAATCGAGAAGATGTCTTCAATCGGCATAAGGAAGGGCTTGTCCATCTCGCGGACAGGGTCCGGGATGTAGGAGTCGAGCGTGTTGACGAGCTCGAGTACTTTCTTTGCGTACTCGTCGTCGAGGCCCTTGCTCTCGAGGGCCTTGAGGCCCGAGCCGCGGATAACCGGAGCGTCGTTGTAGCCATACTTGGCGAGGAGGTCTTTGACCTCGGCCTCGACCAGGTCGACAAGCTCCTTGTCGTCAACCATGTCCACCTTGTTGAGGAAGACGATGATTTTCGGCACGCCGACTTGGCGCGCAAGGAGGATGTGCTCCCTAGTCTGGGGCATCACGCCGTCGGTCGCCGCGACCACAAGCACCGCGCCGTCCATTTGGGCGGCACCGGTAATCATGTTCTTTATGTAGTCGGCGTGGCCGGGAGCGTCGATGTGCGCGTAGTGGCGCTTGGGCGTCCAGTACTCCGAGTGGTGGAGCGCGATGGTGATACCGCGCGCCTTTTCCTCCGGCGCATTGTCGATACCCTCGACGCCTTCTACACGGGCGCCGTAGCCGTCGCCCTTGGCCATGTCGAGGACATGGAGGATGCCGGCGGTGAGCGTGGTCTTGCCGTGGTCAACGTGGCCGATGGTGCCTACGTTGATGTGCGGCTTTTGACGATCAAAATCTGCCATATAAATTAATGCTTAATTTGTAACAACAATAATTCCGCCCGCGCCCTCGTTTGAGCATAGGAAAGCCCGCCCTAATGCAGTGACACAAACTATATATGAGGCCTTAAAACCGCGCAAGGGCTATTTCCGCCCCGCAATAATCGTCTGTGCGACGTTGGGCGGTACTATCGCGTAGTGGTCAAACTCCATCGTAAAGCTCGCGCGGCCCTCGGTCATACTCCGCAAGTTGGTCGTGTAGCCGAACATTTCTGAAAGAGGCACCTTGGCGCGGATGGCGCGTGCAAGGCCGCGCTCCTCCATCCCTTCAATCTGTCCGCGCTTGGAGTTGAGGCTGCCGGTGACGTCACCCATGAACTTCTCCGGTGTCACCACCTCGACTTTCATAATAGGCTCAAGCAGGACCGGGCCCGCGGCCTTGGCCGCGTCTTGGAAGCCCATCGATGCCGCAATTTTAAACGCAATTTCGGAAGAGTCGACGTCGTGGTACGAGCCGTCGTAGAGCTCGACCGAAATGTCGACCATCTTAAAACCCGCGACAATGCCGCGCTCCATCGCCTCGCGCACGCCCTTTTCAACCGCGGGGATGTACTCGTTGGGGACCACGCCGCCCTTGATGTTGTTGATGAATTCGAAGTGGTCCTCGCGGGTGATGTTTTTGGCGAGTTTTTTGTTGGTTTCAAGCGGGCCCATGGGTTTCAGCCGCAAGTTGACGTCGCCGTACTGGCCGCGGCCGCCGGTTTGCTTGATGTACTTGCCTTCCGCTTCGGCGCTCTTGGTAATAGTTTCGCGATAGGCGACTTGCGGCTTGCCCGTGTTGGCGTCGACGTTGAACTCGCGCTTCATGCGGTCGACCAAAATTTCGAGGTGGAGCTCGCCCATGCCGGAGATGAGCGTCTCGGCGGTCTCTTGGTCGGTAGTCACACGGAATGTCGGGTCTTCGTCTGAAAGTTTTTTGAGTGCGACGCCCATTTTCTCCTGGTCCGCCTTGGTTTTGGGCTCGATGCGCATCGAAATGACCGGCTCGGGCACCGTAATGCCCTCCAAAATAACCGGGTTGGTTTCGTCGCACAGCGTGTGGCCGGTTTTGGCGGACTTCAAACCGACCGCGGCGGCGATTTCGCCGGCATAGACCTTCTTTACCTCCTCGCGCTTGTCGGCCTGGAGGCGTACGATGCGGCCCAAGCGCTCCTTCTCGCCTGTCGAAGAATTCAAAATGTACGAGCCCGCCTCGACGGTGCCGGAGTAGACACGAAAGAACGTCAGCTGGCCGACAAACGGGTCCGCCTGGAGCTTGAACGCGAGCGCGGTAAAAGGCTCCGTGTCGGAGGCCGTGCGCACAACCTCCTCGCCGGTCTTGGGGTTGGTGCCTTTGACAGGCGGCATATCAAGCGGCGAGGGCAGGTAGTCGACAACGCCGTCGAGCACCAACTGCACGCCTTTGTTTTTCAGCGCCGAGCCGGTGTAGACGGGGAAGATTTTGTTTGCAATAACCGCTTTGCGCAGCGTCGCCTTCAAGTCGGACAGGTCGGCCACCTTGCCTTCAAGATAGTCGGTCATGAGCTTGTCGTCGGTCTCGACGATTTTCTCAACAAGTTCGCCGCGGTACTTTTCCATGTCGGCTTTCATATTCTCCGGCACAGGCATCTCGACGACACTCTCCCCCATCGAGCCTTCAAACTTGTACGCCTTGCGCTCAAGGAGGTCTATAACGCCCTCGAAGTCGCCCTCGGCACCGATGGGGAGCTGCATGCGCACTGCCGCTTTGGTGAGGCGCTCCAAAATAGATTGGTATGACTTTTCAAAATTCGCGCCCATGCGGTCGAGCTTGTTGATAAAGCAAATCCTCGGCACCTGCGCCTCGTCGGCATAGCGCCAGTTCGTCTCGCTCTGCGGCTCAACGCCTGCAACGCCGTCAAAGACGACCACCGCGCCGTCTAAGACGCGCATAGAGCGCTTGACCTCGACCGTAAAGTCGATGTGGCCCGGCGTATCGATGATGTTGAAGCGAAATTTTTTTGCGATGTCTTTTTTGTCCGGCTCGTTTGTGCGCGTCCAAAAACAGGTGATGGCCGCGGCGGTGATGGTGATGCCGCGCTCGCGCTCCTGCTCCATCCAGTCGGTGGTCGTCTCGCCCTCGTGTACCTCGCCGATTTTGTGCTGCGCGCCGGTGTAGTAGAGCACGCGCTCGGATGTGGTCGTTTTGCCCGCGTCAATGTGCGCGATGATGCCGAAGTTGCGTACTTTCTCGAGCGGGTAGTCCCTGTTTGGCATAAATAAAAAAGGCGCTTGTTATTTTACTATGGTTACCACGCGAAGTGAGCGAAGGCTTTGTTGGCCTCGGCCATGCGGTGCGTGTCCTCTTTCTTCTTGATAGCGGCGCCCTCGTTGTTGGCCGCGGCGATCAGTTCTGCGGCTAATTTTTCGGCCATGGGCTTCCCCTTCCCGCCGCGCGCGGCGGTCAAAATCCAACGGTACGCAAGCGCTTGCTTGCGCTCGGGGCGCACCTCGCGCGGCACCTGATAGTTGGCGCCCCCGACGCGGCGGGAGCGGATTTCCATTTGCGGCCCCACGTTGCGCACCGCGGTGTCGAAGAGTTCCACCGGATTCTCCACCTTGGCCTTCTCTTTAATGATGTCGAATGCGTCGTACACGACTTTGCGTGCGGTCGACTTCTTGCCGTCCCACATCACCGAGTTGATGAACTTTTCCACGCGCACCGAGCCGTACTTGATGTCGACTCCGGGCACATTGCGATTTTTTACAGGGCGGCGCATACGTAAAGTTTATCTACTTATCTATTTGGGGCGCTTGGTGCCGTAGCGCGAGCGGCTGACGCGGCGCTTCTCGAGGCCGGAGGTGTCGAGGCGCCCGCGCACAATTTGATAGCGGACGTTTATGTCCTTGACGCGGCCGGCGCGCACCAAGACCACCGAGTGCTCCTGGAGGTTGTGGCCCTCGCCGGGGATGTATGCGGTGATTTCGCGGCCGTTGGTCAAACGGACACGTGCGATTTTGCGGATTGCGGAGTTGGGTTTGCGGGGTGTGGTCGTAGTTACCTTGGTGCACACGCCGCGCTTGAAGGGCGAGGGGTAGTACACCGGCTTGTTCTTGAGCACGTTGAAGCCGACCCCGAGTGCGGGGCTCTTCGATTTGGACTTAAATTGTTTGCGGCCCTTGCGGACCAATTGCGAGATACGTGCCATTTCTTAAGACAAAACGCCCTAGATTTTGCAGGGCAGAGCCCTCGGGCGTCTCACACAATCTATATTACAGAGGCACTCCTGTCAAAAACGAGAAGAGCGGCGCCAGTATCGAGCCAAAAAAGTACGGCGCCACTATATAAAAGATGACCATAATAAGGAGCGTGCCAGAAAGTACGCCGAGGCGCTCGAAATTGAGCCGGAACGTGTTGTACCCGCGCGCGAGCGTGGGCGAGAGCACCTCAAAAAAGGCCGAGAGGACTTTGGAACCATCAAGTGGCGGCACCGGGATGAGATTAAAGCAGGCCAAAAGGATGTTGATGAGCACGATGCCGCCGAACGCCGCCTGGAGCGTGGGGTCGAGTGCGGGTGCCATGCGTATGACGAGGCCGAAGATGACCGCGAGTCCGATGTTGGTCATGGGCCCCGCCGCCGCGACGAACGCCTCGTCGTAGCGCCCCGGCAAGTTGTACGGGTTGTAGGGTACCGGCTTGGCGTAGCCGATGAGTATCGGCGAGTGGGTAAAGAGCAGTATCGCCGGCAACAAGACCGAGCCGAGCGGGTCGACGTGTACTAAGGGATTCAGTGTAAGCCGCCCCTGCAAGCGTGCGGTCGGATCGCCGAGCCAGTTGGCCATGTAGCCGTGAGCCACTTCGTGGAGTACCACGGAGAATATAAGTACGACCAGTCCGAAGAGCGCATCAACTTGCATAACAGTTAAAAAATGATAGCATGTTGCGGTCCCATATGGCCAAGACATGCCCCGTCACGAAAAAAGGCTCAAAAGTTGCCGGCAAGTACAGCAACCGTGTTCGTGCTACCAAATTCAACCCCTCGGGCATGCGCCGCAAGCAGGTCAACCTCCAAAAAAAGCGCATTTTTGTGCCGGAACTCAACCGCACCATCACGCTCACGCTCTCGACACAGGCCATCAAGACGATAGCCAAACGCGGCGCGTACAAAACGCTCAAAGAAGCGGGGATTATTTAAATAAAAAGCAAAACCGCCCGGCAGAACCGGGCGGTTTTTTATTGTTCGTGACAATCGCAGTCGTCTTCTTCATCATGCAGGACTGCGGCGGTGACCGCAGACAGACGGTCGCTCTTGTGAGTGCGATCGACTGTTTGGGAATCGGACGGGTCTTCAGTCAGTCGTCCGCTTATTCCCAGCGTAATGCAGCCTATGATGTATGCCGCAACTACCGCACAAGCCAACTGTTTGATCATCTTCTCCCCCGAATTTCTTCAGCCATTTGTAGAATATCACACCTTCATTAAAGTGCGTGGAAGCGAAACCGCCCGGAGGATTTCCGGGCGGCTGTCTGATTTAAACCCACATGACGGCGGCGATGAGGGCCGAAAGGCCGACGTACTTGGCCAATTGCATCGGGTCGGAGATTTGGTCCACCAAGCCGACGAGCCAGAGCACTGATGCAATGGCGATGAGCGGATATTTCAAACCAGGACGGTGCATTGCTCCTTTGAGCTTTTCAAGCGCTTCGAACATGACCAACCTCGTATTGCTTCAGCCACTTCCAACCATACTCCAAATTTGTATAAAAATAAAACCGCCCGGCAAAACCGGGCGGTCTCGAATAATGTGTTGCGGCCTAGTGAGCTTGCGCTTCCGAGACCTTGGTCTTGGAGACGATGCTGAGGCCGCCGGCGTCGGGCCACGGCTCGGAGAGCTGCGTGTAGACTTTCGGCAGCTTCTCGCGATAGACGAGGCCCGAGTGATAGGCAGCCACTGCAACGATGACGGTAGCGACAGCAAAGCAGGTACCAATGATGGCGCGCATGGATTCCCCCAAAGAATCTGTGGCGGGCCTGCAACTGCAGACCCTTCAGCCGTTCGCGAGTATAGCACTTTGTGGGTATAAAGTCAATCCCCCAATTCACCTGATTTATAGGCCTATTTTTGGTATCCTTAAAAGTATGAACTATGCAGAAAAAAAGTTTAACCTCCCCTCTCTTGAAGGCATCTCCGACGAGTCGGTCAAGCAGCACCTTGCACTCTATGCGGGGTACGTCAAAAATTTCAATGCGATGTCAGCACAAATTAACGAGTTGGCCGGCATCGACCACGAAAAGTACGCCATCGCGCTTGGCGAGTTGGCCCGGCGGCGCGCGTTTGAGTTTGACGGGATGCGCCTCCACGAGCACTACTTCGCGCAGCTTGAAGGCGGCACAAAAGAAATTTCAAAAGGTGGAGTGCTCACGCAGATGCTCGACAAAGAGTACCGTGGAGCGGACAACCTCGTCTCTATGATGAAGCTTGTTGCCTCGGTGCGCGGACCGGGCTGGGCCATTTTGTACTGGGACCGGGAGGCTGGGCAGCCGCTCTCGGGCTTTGTGGGCGAGCAGCACCAGGGGCACTTTGTGACACTGCCGATTTTGTTGGCGCTCGACGTGTGGGAGCATGCGTATATCCTCGACTACGGCGCCTCGGGGCGCGGCACATACATCGACGCCTTTTTCAAAAATCTCAATTGGGGTGTTGTTGAGAGTCGCTTTGCAAAACTCTCCGCTCCGGAGAGATAAACACGACCCCAACTCCTCCGCGGAGAATTTTGCTCCGCGAAATTACAAGCGCTAGCACACTAAGCGGCAGATAGACGAGCATTGCAACCCACGCGGGGAATGCGGGCACCGTCACGTGGGAGAGCGGTAGTGCACCCGCCGCGTGCGCGACGAACATCATCCACTTCAACACCGCGTCGCCGAGCAATGCGGGCACAAGCGCGAGTATCGGATTGAGCATGTTGAGGAGCCCCGCGACAAATCCCATGAGCATGGCGAAGGGCACAAGCGGCAAGACGAGGATATTCGCGGGCAGTGCGACGAACGAGAGCACGCCTGTAAAGTAGAGCAGCGCCGGCAACACAAAAATTTGCACGGCAATTGTCGAGGCCACTATCGAGCGCACCTGCGGCGCGCGCTGAAGTACCCGCGGCAGGTGCGCCTCGACCGCAGGTGCAAGCACAATGAGCCCGAACGTGGCAAGGACCGAAAGTACGAACCCGGGGTCGTAGAGTGCGACGAGTGGATTCCACAGGATCATCGCGCCCACGGCGGCTACTAGCGAGCGCAGCGCAAGCGTGGGGCGCCGCAGGTAGCGCGCGAGCATCGCGACAAGCGCCATAATGAGCGCGCGGACGGTGGCTGCGGCAAGGCCGGTTGCCAGCGCAAAAAGGATCATGAGCACCGCGCCGAGCGCGTAGCGCAACACCCGTGGCAAGCGGCGCAGCAGCCGCAAGACCGCCTCGGCGACGATGGAAATATTGTAGCCCGAGAGCACGACCACGTGGATGAGCGAGGCGATGATGAACGCTTGCGTGAGCGGCGCCGGCAGGCCGCTCTTTTCTCCGAGGAGCACACCTTCGAGCAGTGCGGTGTCGGGCTGAGGGAGCGTCTTTTCAAGCGAGCGCTCGAACGTGTGTTTGAGCGCAAAGAGTGTGCCGCGCAGCGTCGGCCCCGCAGGGGTTGCCGAGCGCAGCGAGGCAAAGTTTATGAGTGCGGAGACTCCCTGCGCGCGCAAGTAGCCAGGGTAGTCGAAGAGTCGCCCTGTGTCTGTTTGAAACGCGGCGGGCGCTTCGACAAATCCGCGCACACTCACGGTGTCGCCGTACGCTACGGCCGTCGTGCGCGGCAACACGGCGATGAGCCGCCCGCCCGCCGCGCGCCCGTTTATGGAACGGACATCCACAGTGGCGCGCACGGACGCGGCGCGCACATCCGGATCGTCGGCGACAATACCCGCAACCACTGCGGTCGTATTAATAAAATTCCGGAGCGTGTCTGCGCGCTCGGCGTGCACGAGCACAAGCACGCGCACTGCAAGCAACGTACAAAAAATAAGGAGCCCAAGGAGCCACTTACTTGCCGTGGGCCCGCCTCGACTCGACGTGTTAGGCGAGGCGGGCATCGATGGCCTCGTTGACCAACTCGTCGGCACGCGTGTTCTTTTCCCGCAGAATGTGCGTGAAGGTGAGATTGGGCACGTGGGAGAGTTTGAGCGCGGCCACTTTGCCGAAACGTTCCTTGAGCGAGGGCTCTTTGACCTTGTAGGCGCCCTGCATTTGCCGGACAATAAGCTCGCTGTCCATGCGTACTTCAACCGGCACGGTGCGCAACACGTCGCCGAACATCTGCAAATCTTCAAGCGCGCGGATGAGCGCCTCATACTCGGCGACGTTGTTGGTCGTCTCGCCGATGTAGGCGTTGCACTCGTGGAGCACGACGCCCTGCTCGTCGGTTATAACGACCCCGATGCCCGCCGGGCCCGGGTTGCCGCGCGCACCACCGTCGGTGTATACGATGAGTTTCTCCATAGTTACAGAATATCAACAATACGCACCCGCGGCTGCCCGCGCCAGTCGCGCTCGACATGGCCGACGATGTCGGCGCGCCCGCCGACGTCGGCTTTTTTTGTAAACGATTCCGGAGTCGAAAAGAAGGCGACCCCTGCGGCGCGGGTGGTGCCGTGTATCAATTCGACATCAAGGTGATTTTGCTGCTTGCCGAAGGTGCGCACGCGCCCGAGCGATATGTTTGGGAGTACAAACAGCGGCTTCTGGTGTCCCTCGCCGAAGGGTGCAAGTTGTGCGAGCACGGGGAGCGCAGCTCCCAGTTCGCCGAGTGGCAACTCACGATCTATAACAGTTGGTTGCGGCTCGTGCGCCTGCGCGCGGGTACGCTCGTAGGCTCCCCGCAGTGCATCGCCGAGAGTGTGAATGTTTTCCTCGGGGAGCGAAAAGCCGCCGGAGGCGTGGTGCCCGCCATACTCGCCAAAAAGCGCGTGCGCGCCCTGCATCAGCTCGACGACGCTCACCGAGCCGTCGGAGCGGCAGCTGCCGCGGATGACGCTCCCGCCCTCGCGCCCCCACACAAACACGGGTTTGCGCTCCGCCTCGCACAGCGCCCCCGCCACAAGCCCCAATACGCCCGGGCGCCACGCGGGGTTGCCGAGCACGATGACCGGACTCTCCACACTCTGTGCGAGGCGGCGCTTGGCCTCCTTGACCGTCGCGGCCACTATGCCCTTGCGGGCGTGATTGAGCGTGTCGAGCTCCTGCGCAAGTTGCTTGGCTTCAAGCGGGTCGGCGCTCATGAGGAGTTTTGCCGCAGAGTGCGGGGAGTCCATGCGCGATGCGGCGTTGATACGCGGCGCGAGCATAAAACCGACATCATCTTCGGTGAGTGTGTGCGGCCGGATGCGCAACAAGTCGAGGAGTGCCGCGAGCCCGGGCCGCCGCGCGCGGCGCAACACGCGCAGCCCGAAGTGCGCGAGCATCCTATTTTCGCCGCGCAGCGGCACGCGGTCGCTGAGTGTCGCGAGCCCGACCAAATCGAGCAACCACTTTTCCTCCTCCTGCCCCCACGATGCTGGACGCTCTTTCTGCAAGATCGCCTGGACTAATTTCCATGCCACGCCCGCGCCGCAGAGCCCCATAAACGGATATTGGGAGCCGGCATGTTTAGGATTGACGAGCGCATATGCGACGGGCCCGGGTACGGGCACTTCGTGGTGGTCGGTCACAATAACCTCGGTACCAAGACTCTTTGCGTGCGCGACAGGCCCCACATCGCTGCTGCCCAAGTCGACCGTCACAACAAGTGTGACTCCGGCGCGCGCAAGCTCCGAGAGTCCTTCGGCGTTGAGGCCGTAGCCTTCTTCATGGCGGTGCGGGATGTAGTGCGCCACGTCGAGCGGGAGCGCGCGCAAAAATTGCACGAGCATGACGCCACCCGAGGTCCCGTCGACGTCGTAGTCGCTCCATACCGCGACTTTTTCATTATTTTTTTTGGCTGCGAGGATGCGCTCCACCGCCCGCTCCATGTCGGGGAGCAGGTACGGGTCGGCGCTCCCCTGCACAAAATCCGGGTTCAGGAACGCGTCGCGCTCCACAAAGTCCACCCCGCGGGCGGCGAGCAGGTCATCGAGCAGATTTTCGTGCTCGCGGGCGCGCAGCGTGTAGGACTTCATTTGTTATAGTATAAGCGAAACATGCCCAACTGTATTTTTTGCAAAATAGTGCGCGGCGAAATCCCCGCGCATAAGGTGTATGAGGACGACACGTACCTCGCCTTCCTCGACATACACCCCAAGGCCCCCGGCCACACGCAAGTGATACCAAAAGCCCACACGCGTTGGGTGTGGGACGTGCCCGATGTGGGCGGGTATTTTGAAATTGCGCGCACAATTGCGCTCGCACAGCGAAAAGCGTTCGGCACCGAGTGGATACTCTCACGCATTATTGGCGACGAAGTCGCCCACGCACACATTTGGGTGTACCCTTCGACCGAAGACTCCGCGCAGCTGATGGAATTTGAAAAAAACGCAGAAAAATTGCGCGCCGCGCTACAGTGATTAAAAACACCACCCCTGGCGGGGTGGTGTTTTAATTCTTTGTGCCTTACCAGGCGCCGAACAAGCGTCCCAGCGCCCAAACGCCAATTACACTATAGACGACGAGGTAAGCGATGCCGGCGATGGTGCCGGTTGTAGCCTTGCTGTCAGAATCTATCGACATGGGCACACCCTATAGATTATTGCAGCCGCCGCCACTATCGCATTTTTTGAATATTATTTCAACGCCTCGATGCCGGGGAGCGTGCCATCGGAGAGAAATTGCAGCATCGCGCCGCCGCCGCTGCTAAGGTAGACGCGCTTGGGGTCGAAGGAAAATTGTTTGATTGCGGCGATTGTGTCGCCCCCGCCGATGAGCGCGCGGGCGCTCGATGCTGCGAGCGCTTTGGCGAGCGTATCGGTCCCCTCCCTAAAGCCCTGCTCGTAAATTCCCATCGGCCCGTTCCACACTACAAACGGCGCCTGAGCGAGCTCCGCGGCCCACGCCGCGGCGGTTGTGGGGCCTATGTCGACAATACGCTCGTGCGCGCGGACATCGTTGACCGGTGTGGTGCGCCCGCGGGTCACGCCTTCGGCCACGACCGCGGCATCGCCGGGCGCAATAAGCTTCTCGTTGCCCGCAAGTACCGTGGGCACCGGCACTTGAGAGACAAGCGAGCCACCAAAAGGCATCCCGCGGGCCTTGAGGATGTCGTCGGCGAGCGCGCCGCCGAGGAATACTTTGTCGTAGAGGCCGAGGAGTTTTTCGAGCAGCGCCTCTTTTGTTTCAAACTTCGCTCCCCCGACAAGCGCAAGGCTTTTTGGCGGCGGTGTGAGCGCAGCACTAAGCTTTTCTATCTCTTCAATAAAACGCAGACCGGCGTAGTGCGGCAGCAATTTCGGCAAAAATATAACCGATGTGTGCGGGCGGTGCGAGACGGAGAACGCCTCGTTGACATACACGTCGCCGAGGAGCGCGAGTTCTTTGGCGAAGTCCTCACTCCCCTCCTCCTCCCGCGGATCAAAACGCAGATTCTCGCGCAACTCGATGCCCGGGTCGCCAAGCATCTCGCGCAGCCGCGCAGCGATGGGGGCGACACGCAGCGCGCCTTCGGTGCCTGTGGGCCGGCCGACGTGAGTGAGGAGAATTAGTTTTGAGGCGCCCTTCTCTTTGAGGAGTTTGAGCGTAGGGAGCGAGAGCGCGATGCGCGTGTCGTCGAGCACGCGGCCCTCTTTAAGCGGCACGTTGTAGTCGACGCGCACGACAACGCGCTTGTCTGCGACATCAGCATCTTGGACGGAGCTTATCTTTTGCATGCGGTAAGAATTTCGATGAACGAATTGAGCTCTACGCTCGCGTGTCCGACAAGAAAGCCCGAAATGCCGGTGCGTATGAGTGCCGCAGCGTTCTGGGGCTCGACCGAGCCGCCGTAGAGGACCGGCAGAGTGAGCGCTTCTTTGCGCGAGAGCGCTTCGGCGAGGGTTTTGCGGATAAAAATAACCATCTCTTCGAGATCATCCGGCTTCATCGCGTGCTCCGCAGTCTTGCCTATCGCCCACACCGGTTCGTATGCGATGACAATTTTGCCGAGCATCGATTGCGCACCCTTTACGGCGCTCAGCAGCTGCTTTTCAATCACTGTGAAGTGTGAGCCGTCCTCGCTGCGGTGGCGTTCGCCGACGCACAGCACGGGCACGAGCCCCGCGTGGGCGGCGTTTACCAACTGCTGGTGGATAGACGCCTCCTTTTCGCCGCGCGCGCGGCGCTCGGAGTGCCCGACAATAACCCACTGCGCGCCCGCGGCCTTCAGAGCGGCGGCGGCAACCTCGCCGGTGTGGGCGCCGTCTTCAAATTCAGAGACGTGTTGGGCCGCCACTTTGATGGTCGAGCCCTTGAGCGTGCCGGAGAGCGCCCCGATGAGCGGGGTCTGGGGCGCGAGCACAATATCTATGCCGCCGAAGAGCCGCGTGCGGCGGCGCAGCGCGCGGGCGAACCCGAGCGCCGCCTTCGGCGAAGCGATGTACATCTTCCAGTTGGCAATGACGATGCGCTTTTTGGCCATACATACAGAAGTATACCTGCTCCGGCTAAACGGGGGTAAAACAAAAACCCCCGGGGCGAACCCCGGAGGTCTTGAAGCCAGCTTATCAGCGCGGCCATATTCTATCGATGACGATGATTAGCGCGACAAGCAAGATTGCTTCGGTGAAGTGGGTGTAGCCGGAGGAACCGACTTCACACCCCCAGTTGAGGACGGCAGTGAACCCAAGCCCGAGCCCGCGTCTTTGAAACCCCCCGACAAAACCAACCACTGGAGGAACAAAGAGGCACACGGCCAGGACTATAAGGATCGCCATCACGATGAGCCTGACGCGCCACATGATGTGCTCCTTAACTCTTCTTCTTGCCAACATTTCTGAAGACGAGATACAGCCCCCACAGAACTAGCGGGAGCAGTATGAGCTCGCCGATCGGTGTTGCCTGATGATTGGGGTAGAACATCGTGCTGTTGATGGCACCGAATACCCCGCAGTCGTAGTGCGGATTGCAAGGCCGATTCGTGAAGCTTGCCACGATCGGTTGCAAGAAGATGAACGCCGCAGCCACAATTAGGCCAAAGCGTACCCACCAATTTTTGAACATCGGAAGCCCTCCAAAAATAGAAAAGCTGATGCTTTCAGCCGTCCAACACCCTATCACGAAAAATCTACTGTGTCAATGAGGCGTCAGAAATATCATTTCTGACAAATTTGAGAGCTTCGAGGCTTGTTTGCCCCGCGGCGGCTTTAAAGAGCCCGTCTTCTACAAGCGTGAGCATGCCTTCGGTGCGTGATTGCTCGACAACCTCCGCCCCGCCCGCGCCGCGGCGCAACAAATCCGCGCCGATGAGCGAGGGGGCGAGCACCTCGTGTACGCCGAGCGTGCCCTTGTAGCCGTGGCTACACTCGCTGCACCCCGCCGGGGTGCCGAAGGTTACGTCCTTCCACTGGAGCTGTTGCGCGGCGACCTCTTCTTCTTTTAAGGCGCTCAGCACGCGCCCAAAGTTTGCTCCCGCCGCTTCAAATACATTGAGTTCGCCGCGCGCTCCGCGGCGCATGTCCATAAATTTTTTTGTGCACAGCTTGGGGAGCACCGCCGTTGCAATGACTCCTTTCACAAGGGCGGCGAGCTCTTTGTCCGAGGCGCCGAGGCGGCGCACAAGGTCTATGGCGTTGGCACTTCCGCGCGCGGCGACGGTTGCAAGGACAAACGTGCCGCGCGCCGCGGCGCCGAGCGCCACCGCGAGCGTGTCGCGGTCCTCAATCGCGTCGACGGCGAGCACATCGCTCTCCATGCGCGCCGCGGCGCGCACCGCCGCGGCGACCGAAAGCGGGTTGCCTTCGCCCGCGGCAATCTGTGTTGCAAACTGGAGTGGCGAGCCGACCGGCGATTCTACGGTGATGATGGATGCACCTTGGGCATTGAGCGCGTGGAGCAGCGTATAGAGGAGGGTGGAGCGGCCGCCGCCCTCTTCCCCAGCGATGAGCACGAGCCCTGTGCGCGCGGCGAGTATCGCGTGCACGCGCTCGAGAGAGGTACCATGGAACCCGATGTCCTCAAGAGCATAGCCGCGCCCGCGGGGCAGTATCGTGAGCGTCCAGCGGTTGGCGCCGGGCGCGCGCACACACCGCAGTGTCGCCGACTCGCCGTGGCCAAGCTCCACAGTCACAGTGCCCACACGCAGCACGGCACCAAGCGCGCGCCCGGCGCGCTCGGAGAGTTCGAGCGCGTCGTGGAGACTTCCATGCGTGCGGTAGCGCACCTGCGCGCGTGCTCCGAGCGTGAGTTCTATCGCGCTCGCAGCGCTGAGGCGCGCGTGCTCGACGAGGTTGCGCAGCAACACTTCGCCGTCCCCGCTCCCCATCGCCGCGCCAAAGCGCTCGCGCAGCTGACGCTGATACTGCAGGAGTCCGCGGCGCAGCGCCTCTTTGGTGGTGAGTCGCGCCGCAATGCGCCTGCCGCCGAAGGACGCCTGCCCGCGCAGCGGCTCGAGCTCCGGGAGGACGCCGAGCGACAGGACCGCGACCTCGACGACATCCCCCGCCGCATATGCAAGACAATTGAGCGAACGGCACAGCGGCTCGGGGACGAGAGAGAGCGCTTCGGGGTCAATGCTCTCGAGCGTCACAAACGGCACACCGAGTGCCTGCGCCTGTGCGCGGCGCACTTCGTCCTCCGACAGCAAGCCGCGCTCTACCAATAGTGTTGAAAGCGGTGTGTCCGAGCGCTCTTCGAGCGCTTCTTGTAGCGCGCGGCGGGAGAGTGCGCCGCTTGCGATGAGCATCCCCGCCAACAGTTCGTCTTGCACCGATGACTTCTCTTGCATTTGACTTAAGTATATAAGAGGAATATACTCGCACTATCTGGAAACCGCCCCGAGAGGGCGGTTCTCCTTTTAAGAAATTAAAGAAAAGATATGTTTGATCTAAAAGTAATCAACTCAGTGCTCGGCGAGCTCCAAGAAGAGCGCGGCATCCCGCGCGAAAAGGTCATCGAGGCAATCGAGATGGCGCTCGCGACCGCGTACAAAAAGGAGTACGCAAAAAAGGGCCAGGTCATCAAAGCCCATATCGACCTCAACTCAGGCTCGACCGAATTTTCCCAGGTCAAAACCGTCGTCGACGAGTCGACGGTGCGCTTTGTTCCGGAAGACGAGGAGGACGAAGCTCCGGCGGAGCCCCAGTTTGACGCAGAGGGCAACCCGGTTGAGGTGCTCCCCCGCTACAATCCCGAGCAACACATGACACTCGCCGATGCGCGGCTCATCAAACGCGACGCAAAAGTGGGCGACGAGCTCGTCTTCCCGCTCGAAAGAAAAGATGACTACGGACGCATCGCCGCCCAAACCGCCAAGCAGGTCATCATCCAAAAAATCCGCGAGGCCGAAAAGGTCTCCGTCGTGGCCGAGTTCGGCGCGCGCGCCGGCGAAATCGTCGGCGGCACCGTGCAGCGCATGGAGCGCGGCAACTTGTACGTCGACTTGGGCCGCGCGACCGGCATCTTGCCCTACGAAGAGCAAATCCCCGGCGAGCGCTACCGCCAGGGCGAGCGCATCCGCGCACTGCTCTATCAAGTAGAGGAGTCTCCGCGCGGCGTGTACCTGCGCCTCTCGCGCGCGCACCCGGACTTTTTGAAGAAGTTGTTTGAAATGGAGGCACCCGAGGCACAAAGCGGTACCGTACTCTTTAAAGCAATCGCGCGCGAGGCCGGGAGCCGCTCCAAAGTCGCGGTTGCAAGCGCCGACTCCCACGTCGACCCGGTCGGCTCACTCGTCGGCCAGCGCGGCGTGCGCGTCTCGACCGTCACAAGCGAGCTTGGCGGCGAAAAGATAGACATCGTCGAGTGGAGCGAGGACCCCAAAGCATTTATAGAAGAGGCACTCTCCCCCGCGCGCGTGTTGTCGGTTGAATTAAACGACGACGAGCACGCCGCCACGGTAAAAGTCGCCCCCGACCAACAGTCGCTCGCCATCGGCCGCGGCGGACAAAACGTCCGTTTGGCAGCCAAGTTGACCGGCTGGCGCATCGACATCCAATCCCTCGGCGCCCCCGCCGGAGAGGGTGCCGCTCCCGCTGAAGCAAGCGCGGCGGCACCCTCCGGGAATCCTGACGCACCTGTTGCCGAAGAGCAAAAAGAAGCGTAGAGTTCTATCGGCTGAAAATTGGGAGCAACGGCATGCCCATCGCACCTGATTACGGGGAGCTTCAACGCATCTTTCGCGAGGAAGACCCGGCTATTCTTGAGCGCATCAAAAACAACCCCGAAGCCTCCGGCTTCGAACCGCACGCCTGTCCGGGGTGCGGCCAGCATGCGCTTAAGCTCATCCGCAACAACACGCACGAGTTTCTGAAGTGCAGTTGGTGCGGCCACTCACCCGTCGAAGACGAGGAACAGAGCTCACCGGCACTCGCCGCATTCCCGCCCGCCCCTGTTACACGGGGCGGGCATTTTCTTTTTTATAGAGTGTGATACGCTCATGCGTATGAATTTGTGGCACGACATCCCGGTCGGAGAGTCCGCACCGGAGGAAATAAACGTTATTATTGAAATACCACGCGGCTCACACAATAAGTACGAATACGACAAGGATTTCAACCTTATTAGGCTCGACCGGGCTAACTACAACGCCACACCCTACCCTGCTGAGTACGGTTTTGTGCCGCGCACACTTGGCGAAGACGGAGATGCTCTGGACATCCTCTTGCTTGCGACCTATCCGCTCAACCCGGGTGTGCTTGTCACCATGCGCCCGGTTGCCCTCATGGAAATGACCGATGATGACGAACCGGACAGCAAAATAATCGGGGTGCCCGTGGACGACCGCCGCTGGGAGGATATTCAAGACCTCAAGGATCTCAATCAACACACACTGCGGGAGTTCCAGCATTTCTTCGAGACCATCAAACAGCTCAAGAAAAAGCCCGCCGTCGTAACGATCCACGGCTTCAAAGACAAAGCCGCTGCAGTTGCTGAACTCAAGAAAGGCATTGACCTCTACCAAAAGAAGTTTGGGAAATAGCAATCCACACACACAAACGCGCGGCTGGCCGTACACTGACGGCATGGAGCCCACTCACGAACTCAAAAAAGGCGAGGCGGGCATAGGCCCTATGGTGGGCATCGCGGTCGTCGTTATCCTCCTTGCGGTCGGCGCGATATACTTTTTTGCCCAAGAGAGCGCGAAGTTCAATAATCCTGACCAGGTCGGCAGCGCCTAAGTTTTTTCAAAAATAAACGCTACAATATTTTTGATGAGGTGTGTGCTTTTTATTTTCAGCATCGTGGCTTTGGCTGTGTCTGTCGGCGTGCCTGCCGAGGCTTCCTATCATTTTTCGAACTACAAAGGTCGCCCACCTATCCATGTGTATGGAGGAGCAAGCAAAACGCCTAGCGGCGTGACACCCGACCAGATAAAAAATATCTACCACCTGCCACTGATTGGAGGCAGTGGCACTATCGTTATCGTGGGCGCGTATGATGACCCTACTATTGAATCGGACTTGGCCACCTTCAGTATCCAGTTT
>JAGWLV010000036.1 GCA_028864875.1 Patescibacteria group bacterium | reverse complement strand
AGGCGCCATTTTGGCCGATTCCGGCGGACAGCTCCCCATATACACGCGCATCATCCTCGCGATGTCGGCGTTTTTGGTCAACTACGGCATATTCATCCTCATTGCGCTCATCGTCGGCGGCTACTTCTTGTACCGCTACGTACAAACGCCCGCGGGCAAGCTGGCGACGAGCGAGCTGCGGCTGTCGCTGCCGTACATCGGCACGCTCTACCAAAAGCTCTACCTCTCGCGCATAGCGGACAACATGCACGTCATGCTCACCTCCGGCATCCCGGTGGTGCGGGGGCTCGAAATTACGGCCAACGTGGTCGAAAACGCGGTGTACGAAGGCATCTTGCGCGAGGCTATCGAGGCGGTCAAAGCCGGCCGGCCGCTCAGCCAGACACTCGCGACCCACCCCAAAGAAGTCCCGGCAATCATGGTGCAGATGCTCCAAATCGGCGAGGAGACGGGGCAAATGGGCTCTATCCTCGAGCGCCTCGCGCACTTCTACACCCGCGAGGTCAATGCCGCGGTCGACACGCTCGTCTCGCTCATCGAACCGGCACTCATTATCCTGCTCGCACTCGGCGTCGGCTTCCTTTTGGCCTCCGTGCTCCTCCCTATATACAACTCCGCGAGCAACATATAGCTATCCACATCTCGGCAGGGGAGAAGGCAATAGGGATTTATAATAGATAGGCCTACGAATAACTCGAGGCGCGCGCTTTTAGTTATTACTAATTTAAAATAATATAGCGTATTTATGCAGAAGATTATTAACAAGGGCTTCACCCTCATCGAGCTCCTTGTCGTCATCGCCATCATCGGCATCCTGGCGGCCATCGTGCTCGTGTCCTTGGGCAGCGCCCGCACCAAGGGCGGCGACGCCGGCATCCAGGGCAACCTCGACACCGTGCGCTCGCAGGCGGAGATTTACGCCAACAACAACGGGTACTACAACCCGGCCAGCGCGGTCGGCGCGCTCGGCGGCGCAACCCAGGCCAAGGCCAATGCAGCCGCCGCAGGCTGCGGCATCGGGCTTGATATGTGGACCGACTCCACTATCAACCAGGCCATCACCAACGCCTCCAATCAATCCGGTCTCTCCACTCTTAACGGTACGGCAGGCATGGCCAGCATCTGTATCTGGGGTCCGGCAGGTTCGGCAGCCAAAGCGGCAACCTGGTGGGTCGTCGCGGTTCCTCTGAAGTCGAACAACCTGGTCGCATGGTGTGTGGACAACAGCGGCCAAGCCAAGCAAGAGACAATCATCGGCACCTTCGACACGGCGGCCAGCGTGAACACAACCTCCGGTCTCGGGAAGTGCCCGTAATCCTGTCTGTGTGATACAAAACCCCGGCTTCGGCCGGGGTTTTGTTTTGTATGGCGTATACTGTAGATATGTTTCGTCGTAAGGACGCTTTCAAATCGGTGAAGTCCCTTCGGGCCTTCACCCTCATCGAGCTCCTTGTCGTTATCGCCATCATCGGCATACTTTCCTCGGTCGTGCTCGCGAGCATGGCAGGGAGCCGCCAGAGGGGGCGCGACGCCAAGCGCATCTCCGACCTCAAGCAAATCCAGCTCGCGCTCGAGTCCTACTACAACGACAATCAGATGTACCCCTGGAACATCTACCAGGTAGGCGGCTCAGTGCCGCCCAACGTGGGACTCTCTCCCAACTACATGGCCACAGTGCCGACCGACCCGGGCTACAGCGTCACCGCCTCTCAATGTGCCACCAATCAAAACCAGGCGGGCTGCTACGGCTATGTCCCGTACGGCTATGGCGGGAGCAACAGACAAACCTGCAACGGCACCGGCGGCCGCCCCAACCCGACCTCCTACCACCTTGGCGCGGTCTTTGAGCAGACGACCAATCAGGCACTCACCCAAGATGCCGATTATTCAGTCTCGACTTTCAACAGCAACGGATTCTTTACCTGCAACAACAACGGCTACACCGCGGCTCTCACCCAGGGCGACTTCGACGGCACGAGCGCGGTCACCGGCACATCCCTGTGCTCGGCGACGGCCGGCACGGCCCAGCCAGGCGGCGGCACGTCCGGAGAAACCTGCTACGATTTGGTCCCCGGCGCATGACATCTCTTCTTGTTGTTGCGGCAGTCTTCGGCGCGCTCCTCGGGAGCTTTATCAACGCGCTTTCCTTCCGCATCGGCACGGGGCGCTCCTCCATTGTGGGCCGCAGCCGCTGCATGCACTGCGGACACACGCTCGGTGCGCGCGACCTT
>JAGWLV010000013.1 GCA_028864875.1 Patescibacteria group bacterium | reverse complement strand
CTCAACCGGCTTGCAAAGCTCTACGGGAAAAATGTTAGTTATTTTTTGTAGCGTGGGAGGATGCTTCAAAAGCAAAGTTGTACTTACCTGTAAAAAAATAGCCCTGGAGAATTTATCCTAAAATGCAAAAGCGCCCCCGCACTGTGCCGGGGCGCTTGCAGCAAGAGGGGTGTCTTTTATAGGTGCCGCCTCAAGACGGTGTTCTCCACGTACTGGTAGCAAAGAGTCCAAGTACCCGAATCCTTTCCCAGTGCATTGGGATTCTTGATACTTAGTGCCTGACTGCCCACGAGAGCAACCAGCTGCCCTTCGGCCTCAGTAAGAAACTGGAATGGATCGGTCTTCCAGTTGCATTTCTGGCCGTCGCAGTCGACAAGGTTGCGGAGACTGGCGAGCACGGGGTAAATGAATCCTTGCGGAATCCGATAATCCGACTCTTCACCAATGAAGACCAGCTCTTCCTTAGACCCGCGCTCTATCTTGTCGACACCCTTCAGGTTGCCGAATTTTCCTCCACTACCGTTGCCTTTGTTTGTGTTGTACATCCCCGGCATGTTGGCATATATCCTGTCGCGGAGTTCGAGAATCTCGGGAAGTAGCGGGATGTACTTCTCTAGGCGATTCTTATTTTTTTCGTCTGCGAAGTGACCCACGACAGCCCCGCGAGAAGAGTACGCCTTGATCGGGTGTGTCTTGTTGTCGAACGTCTCGACATCAAAGCAGTAGAGGTACGAGAGAATCTCTTTGATGTCGATGTCCTTAGTCACGCCATCAACTGGCTCTTCGTATTGCTTGTAGAAGATACGGGAAGCGTAGGGCTTGTTTTTCAAGACCTCCTTAATTTTCTGATAACTTCCGAGCAACTCCTGAATGCTTTGCTCCTGCACCGGGGTGGACTTGTTCCGTGCCTCAATAACTGGGACAACGTCTTCGCGAGTCTTGAAGCCCTCAAGAAACTCAACAGAGACAAACGCCCCTACCTGGTCCCGCTCCTCCGGAGAGAGCGGGGCGACATGATTCTGGATGACACGATAGGTGTGCCCACCATCGGCAATGCCGTTCATACCCTTATCGGTAAACTCCAGGGCGACGACGTTGGTCTTATTGTCGAACGTTACCTTGTCGGTAACGAGCAAGATCCCACGATTCTTGAAGTAAAAAGATGCCGGGTCGTCCCGCAGGCTATCTTTTATTTCTTTAGGAACCCGAATCTCTTCCTTGGGGTCCCGCACATTCAGTTCCCGCCACTCTTCCAGCTCGGCGGGGACATCCTTTACGTTAACTACTGCGTAATACTTCTGCTTGCCCGACTCGTCGTACGGAGTCGGTTGTTTACGGAACGAGAACACTGGGAACCGCACTATGGTTGCTTTGGCCATATAACCTTTTGTTAAGAACGGATAAATAAAAAACGCGCTCATCCGCGCGCCTAACAAAAGTTCACATGATGCCGTGAAGCCTTTCGCTTGACGTCTTCCAAGGGCTTACTCTCCGTGATGGAGCCTGACCCTCTGGACACTACAGCCGTTGCCGACTACTAGCGATTGACTCCGCGGTTGGAAGCCAATGAGAAGATCCTATCACTCCGTTTGTAAAAAGCAAATACCCTTCAAGCAGATTTAGTACCCGTCCAGGTCCTTCGATACAAAACTACTTTGCTGGGGAGCTAGGACTCGAACCTAGATAAACAGATCCAGAGTCTGTTGTCCTACCATTAGACGACTCCCCAATGTAGCGACCAGAGTACCAGAAAAACCCCGAAATTTGAATACCAAAATTTAAATGCGCAGGTAGCGGCGCACCGCGAGGAACGAGGCTATGGCGCCGAGCACCACGCCCGTGCCCACAATCGCAAGGAAGAATAGCGGGAAGTGGCCGAGGTAGTAGGAAAATACGTTGACCCCGCCGAAGAAATTCGTCGTCGCGGCGCCGAGCGCATAGGAGAGCGGGTAGAACAAGAGGAGCGTAATGACGCCGGCAACCAGGCCGTAGAGCATGCCTTCGACCATAAAGGGTGCTCTGATATAGAACGCGCCCGCGCCGACAAGCCGCATCACTTGTATCTCTTCGCGGCTTGAGTAGATGGCCAAGCGCAGGGTGGTAAAGGCGATGGCAACTGTCATAAAGATGAGTATCGCGATGACCGCGGTGCCGAGGTATCCAGCGGAGGTGATAATGCCCTCTAGCCGCACGAGCGCGGTTTGGTGTTGCTCGTCGAAGTAATTTATTTTATCGATGATGGAATTTTGCCCCGCCGCCGCTTGCTGGCCTTGCAAGAATTTTGCTATTGCATCGTATTGGGAGATTTGATGTGCTTTGATATTTAAGACCGCGCCGAAGGGGTTCTGACCGAGCTCATTGAGCGCATTGAGCGTGAGTTGGTCGTTTTGGTGCGCGGCTTCAAACTGCGTGAGTACGTCTTGCGCCGAGAGGTACCCTACGCTCGCGACCTCCGGGAGCGCTTGGAGTTGCGCTTGGAGCGCCATAATCTGGTCCTCGGGCGCACCGACGGTGAAGTACACGTTGACGTCGGCCTTGTCGCGCAGCTCTATGAGCGCAGAGTTGAGTATCACGCCGGCAAAAATCGTGGTGCCAACGACAACGAGCGTCACCGTCATCACCAAAATCGAGGCGACGGAGACGAATGCGTTGCGGGAGAAGTCGAGCAACCCGGCGCGCAACACGCGTTTTAGGAGTACCCAGTCCATAGCTACAGTATATATTTGCCTTCCTTGTCGTCGCGGATGACCTTGCCGCGCTCCATGGTGATGACCCGGCGCTTGAGGGAGTCGATGACGCCCTTGTTGTGTGTGGTGAGCACGATAGTGGTGCCGAGATCGTTAATTTTTTTGAGAATCTGCACGACCTCGTACGTGTTGGTGGGGTCGAGGTTGCCGGTCGGCTCGTCGGCCACGATAACGTCGGGCTGATTGACTATTGCGCGCGCGATTGCGACGCGCTGCTGCTCGCCGCCGGAGAGTTCGTCGGGGAAATTGTTTATCTTCTCGCGCAGGTCAACGAGCTCGAGCACGTGGGGCACGTCCGAGCGGATTTCTTCCTCGCTTTTGCCCGAGGCCTCCATCGCGAAGGCGATGTTTTCGTAGGCGGTTTTGTTCGGCAAGAGGCGGAAGTCCTGAAAGACGGTGCCGATTTTGCGCCGCAGGGTGTTGATGTTCTTCAGTGGAACCTCGTGGACGTTGATGGACTCGAAGAATACCGACCCGGAAGTGGGGCGCTCTTCGGCGAGCAGCATTTTGACCAGAGTGGTCTTCCCCGCTCCGGACTGCCCGACGACAGATATAAACTCCCCCGGTTCTACCGAAAAGGAAACATCCTCAAGTGCAACGGAGTTGTCTGCGTAAATTTTGCTTACGCGGTCGAAGTAGATCATTTATAGAGAGGTACTGACGTATTTTACCCGATTTTTTGCTCCCCGGCGATGAAGGGTTCAATGTTGCCGGCAAGCACGCCCTCGGCATCGCGCACTTCTATATTGGTGCGGTGGTCTTTGGCCAGTTTGTAGGGGTGGAGCACGTAGGAGCGTATCTGGCTCCCCCACTCTATCTTTTGTCCGCTTTGAAGTTCGCTTATTGTTTCTTTGCGCTCTTCTTCGAGCTTGCGCAAAAGCTTAGCGGTTAGTATGGCGAGCGCTTTTTCTTTATTCGCCCCCTGCGTGCGTTCGCTGTCGACGTGGGCGGAGAGCCCTGTCGGCCTGTGGACGACGCGCACCGCCGTCTCGCGCTTGTTGACGTTTTGTCCGCCGGGGCCGCCGGAGCGCGCCACGGTAATGTCGAGGTCTTTTTCATCAAGATCGAGGTGCGTGGTCTTAGGAAGTACGGGCAGAACTTCAACCAGTACAAACGATGTGTGGCGCTTTTGGTCGGCATTAAACGGCGAGAGCCGCACGAGCCGGTGCACACCGTACTCATTTTTAAGCGTGCCGTAGGCACCCTTGCCTTCGATTTCGGCGGAGAGGTTGCGTAGGCCGCCGTGGTCATTTTGATTTTGGTGGAGTATGCGCACGCCCCAGCCACGCTTTGCCGCGAATTTGCTGTACATCCCGAAGAGCATCGCGGCAAAGTCCTCGGCATCATCGCCGCCCGCCCCCGCAACAAACGACAGTATCGCCCCGCCGCGGTCCCAGGCACTCCCCCCTTCGGCCTCGGCCTTCAAGTCATTGAGCTCTTTTATGTGCGCTTGCGCGCGTGCAGGGTCGCTCCAAAAATCGGGCGCTTGCATAGCCGCCTCGAGCTCCACAATACGCTTCAATAGAGCCTCCTTTTGCATGTAAGTAAGAGTATAGCACAAAATTGACTTTGTCTTTTAGTTGTGCTATTTTGTGCTGCGGAGCCGCTCGACGGCTCGCTCATTCTAAAAGAGGTGCTGCTATGGTGCTCAACTCATCGCTGGTCAAAGGCGAGGAAGATTGGACTGCCGGAGTCTTTCTGCGCACACCCACCCGCGTGGTGTGCGTGAGCGAAGACTTGGGCCGGACACCCATCTACAAAAAGCTCCCGGGCGGCCGCAAGCGCCCCGGCGAGGTAAATCCCGCAGCAACTGCCGTGCGCGAAGTTGCAGAAGAGACCGGTATCCGGATTTCTCCCGAGCAACTGCAGGTTGTCGCCGTACAACCGCGCGGCAATCACACCTATCACTGTTTCGTCGCGGATATCACGGAACAGGATGCGGACAACGCCCAAAAATACGGCAAGGGCGGCGAGGTGGTACATGTGCTCACGTTGGCTCAATTGAAGCACGAGGCGGTCAACTTCATGCCGCCGCATCGCAAGGCACTCGAGGCCAAAGGGTTGTGGCCCGCATAAGTATGCCACCTACAGAACCACCCGCAGGACCAATTGGTCCTGCGGTTTTTTCTTTTTAAATTAGGGCAATTTTGTGCTATCATCGCGAGCAACGCCGATGTAGCTCAGATGGTAGAGCACGTCCATGGTAAGGACGGGGTCGCCGGTTCAATCCCGGCCATCGGCTCGCCGGAGTAGCTCAGTTGGTAGAGCAGCGGTATCGTAAACCGCAGGTCGCCGGTTCAAACCCGGCCTCCGGCTCAGAAAATTAACGTTGGAAAAACTCCATTCCTGCGCTACAATCGCTGTGTTTAGCAATGCGGGCGTAGCTCAACTTGGTTAGAGCACTCCCCTGTCACGGGAGAGGTTGCGGGTTCAAGTCCCGTCGCTCGCGCATGCCGGTGTAGCTCAGGTAGTTAGAGCATGGGACTCATAAACCCAAGGTCGCAGGTGCAAGTCCTGCCGCCGGCACCAGATGTCCCATGCCGCATGGGATTCATGCTGGTTACATAAGATTGCAAGGTCGCAGGTGCAAGTCCTGCCGCCCTGTACTAATTGCAGCGATTCGCACAGTTGTATATACTGCTGTGCATAGCGGGGTGGAGCAGTAGTAGCTCGTCAGGCTCATAACCTGAAGGTCGCAGGTGCAAATCCTGCCCCCGCAACACGAGGTTCGACAATTAAATCATCCCCAACTCTTCAAACACGCGGTGGAATTGCTCGATGGTTGCGCGCGTGTCGCGCTCGGAGAGCGCGTACGCCTCGCCACCGTGCGCGATGTCGTTGCGCACTTTGTGCGCCTTCCACGCTATGTCGAGCGTTGTAAGTTGAAACGGGTTGGCCTGTTTAAGTTGGTCGGCGACCGTTTGTCCGGTAAATCCTTTTTGGGCCAGTCCTTCTGCGAGCATGACGTCGGCGTCGATGACCGCGCGGCGCCAGTCGCCCGGGTTGGGCGAGGCACTGAGCGCTTGTATGCGCGCGAAGCGCGCGCGCTCAACGCTCTCCTCCACCCCCGGTACTCCGGCTTGCAGCCGGCGCTTTGCGCGCTCTTCCTCGGCCTGTTTGGCGTACCCCGCGTGCTCGACTTGGACGAGCCGTATTTGCGCATAGACCAGAAGTATTAAAAAGATGAGCGAGAGACCCATGCCGACGATGATGATGTCCTCAACGCTGGTAACAATCCAGCCCGCAACCGGCCAGCTGCCCGGGTGCGCACTAGTGACAAAGTCCCACGAGCGCGTGAGAATGTACTCCCAGTTCAAGTAGACCGGTTGCGGGACCATTACTACCTATTATAGCGACTTCGCGGCCGCAAAGAGGCCGGTTTCATCCCCATGTGCGGCGGTGAATTGGAGGCCCACCGGTAGTTGCTTCCCTTCGCGCTCCACCGTACCCATCGGCACGGATAGTGCGGGATTGCCCGTAATGTTGGCCGTGACCGTAAATATGTCTAGGAGGTACATGGCGAGCGGTTCGGACTTTTCGCCGAGCTTGGGCGCGGGCGACGTCGTTGTGGGCATCGCAATTACATCCACCCCCGTGAGTGCTTTGGCATACTCTGCGCGCAACTGCGCGCGGGCGGCAAGCGCTTTGGCGTAGTATGCGTCGTAGTATCCGGAGGAGAGCACGTACGTGCCGAGCATAATGCGCCGGCGCACCTCCTGCCCGAAGCCCGCGCCGCGCGTGGCGGCATAATCCCCCACCAAATCACCGGCCTTCAGCGACAGCCCGTAGCGCACGCCGTCGTAGCGCGCGAGGTCGGTCGAGGCTTCCGCGGGCATAATGATGTAGTACGCCGCAAGTGCAAGCGGCGCGGACGGAATATCTACATCGACGAGCGTATAACCTTGTGATTGAAATTTTTTGAGCGATGCTTCAAATCGCTCGAGTACATCGGCATCGATACCTTGTGCCAGGAGCGCGCGGGGTACACCGATTTTTTTCTGTGCTGCGCGCTTTGGGTACACCCCTGCGTCAAACGTCTGGCTATCAAGCGCGTCCAGACCCGCTATCGTATTGAACAAAAGCTCAGCATCTTCCGCGGTTTTGGCCAACACGCCGCACTGGTTGAGCGAGGCGGCCATAGCCATAATGCCCGAGCGCGAGATGCCGCCGTACGTCGGCTTCATCCCGACGACACCGCAAAACGCCGCGGGCTCGCGCACCGAGCCGCCCGTGTCGGTGCCGAGCGCGCCGAGGCACAGGTGCGCTGCGACGGCGGCCGCAGAGCCGCCGGAGCTCCCGCCGGGGACGCGGGACGAGTCGTGAGGATTTTTGACCGCACCAAATGCAGAGTTTTCGTTACTGCCGCCCATCGCAAACTCGTCCATGTTGGTGCGGCCCAAAAAAACAGCTCCTGCTTCTTTTAATTTTTTAATAACAGTCGCGTCATACGTCGCAACATAATTCTCGAGCATTTTGCTTGCCGCAGACGCGCGGCGCCCTTCAATCAAAATATTGTCTTTGATGGCAAGGGGGGTGCCGAGGAGCGGGTGATTCTCTCCCGCTTTGCGCCGCGCGTCTGCGGCTGCGGCTTGGGCGAGTGCGTCGTCAAACACCTCGAGGTATGCGTTGAGCTCTGTGTTGCGCGCGGCTATTGCATCAAGGCACGCTTGCGTGAGTTGTACTGAGGTTATCTCGCCTGAAGCGAGTTTCTTTGATGCGTCTGTTATCGTCAATTCATTTAGTTTCATACAAATTTTCACTATTGATTTTCATAGTGATTACTCATCTTTCTGAATGATTGTGCGCACGACGTTGTAGCTCCCTTCGCGCGTGGGAAAGGCCGCGCGCAGCGCTTCTTCTTTGCCCGCGAGCATATCGCCCGCTGCGCGCGGCGTATCCGCGCGCATGACGTTGTGTGGCTTCGCAGCCCGGCTCGCCTCCTCCTCGCTGCTTCCTGCGGAATCGCGCTGCGTCGTCGTCAAGCCGGGCTGCTGCGCTAGCTGTCCGACATAGTCAAGAATGCTCGAAATGTCTTTCTGGAGCTGCCCCACCTCGGCATCGCTCACCTTGAGCCTCGCCAATTCGGCGAGTTTCAACACCTCCTCCTTCGAAATCATTGCTCAATAGTACCCTACTTCAGCATCTTCAAAAACTCGGTTTCCGAGAGTACGCGCACGCCCAATTGCTCTGCTTTGGCGAGCTTGCTGCCCGCCTCCTCCCCCGCCACAACTGCGGTGGTTTTTTTAGATACTGATTCCGAAACAGTGGCACCGAGCGAGCGCAACCTGGCCTTTGCGTCGTCGCGGCTCATGCTCGAGAGTGAGCCCGTGAGCACCCATGTTTGACCGGCAAGTTTACCCCGAGCTTGTCGAAGGGCGGTCTTTTCGGAAATAATAGTGATGTGTTTTTTGAGCCGCTCTATAAGTTTTTTGTTTTCTTTGTCTGCAAAAAATTCATAGATGGCTTTGGATACAATGGGGCCGATACCCTCTATCGCATTGAGTTCTTCTGTGTCCGCCGCGGCCACGTCGTCTAGTGTTT
Source organism: Patescibacteria group bacterium (assembly GCA_028864875.1). Classification (GTDB taxonomy): domain Bacteria; phylum Patescibacteriota; class Minisyncoccia; order Phycocordibacterales; family SBAW01; genus GWA1-54-10. The sequence goes on along the minus strand of JAGWLV010000013.1, from coordinate 4,639 downwards.
TAAAGTTCTGTGCGAGCAGAATCGCCGTCTCCTCGCCCACGTGTGGGATGGAGAGCCCGGTGATGAGTCGAGAGAGCGGCACATGCGATGCCGTTTTTTTGATAGATGCAATGAGTTTTTTGGCGGAGATATCTGCAAACCCCTCGAGCCCAAGCAAGTCGCCCCCGGTGAGCGTAAAAAAGTCGTCAAAGTGCGAGACGAGGCCCTTCTCGACGAGTGCGTCGACGGTACTGATGCCCAACCCTTCGATATTGAGCGCGCCGCGCGAGCAGAAGTGCCGCAGCTTCCGGCGCAACACCGCAAAAGAATTCTTGCTCTTGCAGCGCCACGCGGCAGCCCCTGGTATGCGCTCTACCGCCCCGCCGTCGCCACACTCGGCGACGTGTGTGGGCCAACGGAACGGTTTAGATTTTGCGGGGCGCAAGTCGGTGAGTACGCGCACGATGTCGGGGATGACATCGCCCGCTTTCTGGAGAATGACTGTGTCCCCCACCCGCACGTCGAGGCGCTTAATTTCATCTTCGTTGTGCAAGGTCGCGCGGCTCACGGTGGAGCCCGCGACGAGCACCGGGCGCAGGTGTGCAACCGGCGTGAGCACACCCGTGCGCCCCACTTGCAACTCTATACCCTCGACAACCGTGGTGACCTGCTCGGCCGGGAATTTAAACGCGATGGCAAAGCGCGGCGCCTTGCCCGTGTAGCCGAGGCGCTCTTGCTGGCTCAGCTCGTTCACTTTGACAACAATACCGTCGACCCAATAGCCGAGCGCTTTTGTTTTGGTGCGCCACTCTTCCCAATAGCCAATAACGTCTTCGGCGCTGCGTGCAAGCCGTAGGTGCGGATTTACTTTAAAGCGGAGATCGCGGAGATACATCATTTCTTTCTCTTGAGTAGACGGCATGTCTTCGCTCGTGCGCGCAACGTCGTATATAAACACATCGAGCCCGCGGCTCGCGGCGATTTTTGGGTCGAGCTGGCGCACGGCACCCGCAGCGGCATTGCGCGGGTTGGCAAATTCAGGTTCGCCGCGCCTTTTGCGCTCGTCGTTTGTTTTTTTGAGACTCTTCTCGCTCATCCATACTTCACCCTCGACGATGCAGTCAACGGGGCGCGGGAGCGCGAGCGGAACCGACTGTATTGTGCGTATGTTGTGTGTGACATCCTCGCCCACGGTGCCGTCGCCGCGTGTGGCGGCGACGGCAAGCTTCCCCTTTTTGTACGTGAGCACGACCTTGAGCCCGTCGATTTTGAGCTCCATGGTGTACGCCACCTTCTGCCCCGGGAGCAGCTTGCGCACGCGCGCGTCGAACTCCACGATGTCCTCCGGCGAGAACGCGTCGTTGAAGGACCACTGCGCCACTTCGTGGCGCACTTTTTTAAACGCGCCTATCGCCCCGCCGACACGCTGTGTCGGCGACTCCGGCGACGCGAGTTCGGGGTGCTTTTTCTCGATGTCTGCGAGCTCGCGCTCGAGCTCGTCGTAGGCGCTGTCAGTAATCTCGGGGGCCTCGCGCGCGTAGTACAGGTGGCGGTGGCGATTGACCGTCTTGAGCAGCTTAGCGTAGCGTTCTGCGACCGCTTTGGGAGCCATGCAGTCATCATACGTTAGCTGAGCACTACGCAAAAGTCCTCCGCTCCGGAGAGATGAACACGACCCCAACTCCTCCGCGGAGGACTTTTGCTTCGTTTAGTAGTTGACCTGCAGCGAGCGCTCGAGGCGCACGCCGCCTTCCGTACACGTGTTGTAGCCTTGCGAGATGATGCGCGTGAGCGCGGGGTTGCCCACCTTGGCGACCGTGACGACCGCGCAGTAGGTCTGGCCGTTGCCGGAGGGTATCGAGAGCACAAACGAGCTTGTCGCGGCAGTGGGCGTGCCGCCCGGAATAGGCCAGGTGCCCGCGCCCACGCCCGCGGCGGCGATATCGGTGCCGTTGCATGTAACGCCGCTTTGCGGCGGACGGCTCGTCGAGCTTGTTGCAAAGGCGGTACTCCCAAGCCCCGGGTACTTGAGGTCCCAATAGATGGCGCACTCGGCTCCTGTGTCGGCGGCATAAATGGCATACTGGCTTTGGCTTGCGGTCGCCGAGAGGTCGAGCTCGCGTACGGTGAGGTCGTAGATAGCCACACCTATGGCTATCGCGAGCGAGGCGATGAGCATCGCAAAAAAGAGTGTGAAGCCGCGCGGTTGTCTAAAATATATAGTCATATCTATTGCCAGTTGAAGAGATTTTCCCGCACGACGACACTGCGCAAGACACCCCCCACATCGCGCCACACCACTTTGACCGTCACTACCGACTCGTCGTTGCTGCCGAAAGCGGGATTTTGAATAGAGACCGTGCGCGTGTACAGGGACAGTGTTGCGTTTGAAGAGTTGTATGTAAAGTAGTGCGTCGCCCCGTTGTAGTAAAGCGGCGTGCACACGTTGCTTGTACACTGCACGACGCTTGCGTGTCCGGAGACGCCGTCGGCGGGGTTGCCGAAGGAATCGAGCGCACACGTCTGCGTTCCGTCGGCGGAGACGCACGGCAAGAGTGTGGAGAGCCATGTCGAGCACCCTTGTGTGCCCGCGCTCTGTTGCAAGCACGACGTGTCGCGTAAAAAGCGCACATACTCCATCGCGTCTTGAGCGAGGTAGAAGGCGCCTATCTGATCCTTGGCGATGAGCGCGGAGGAGAGCCCCTTGCTCGCGATGGTCAGGGGCCCCGCGATGGCGGTCGCAAGGATGAGCACCGCGACCATTGTCTCGATAAGCGTAAATCCTTTTATTTTTTTAAGTACGTTATTGATCATAAATGCGCTGGGTCACGGTCGTCTGCAGGTTGAACTTGGATTGTTGGGTGGGCGTGAGCACAACGGCGCCCGAGATGAGGATGTTGACCTTTGGCTGCGCAGAGATAGGGTCGTTTTGGGACTGCGGGATGGAGCCTACGAGGTAGAACATGTAGCTCGCGGGCACCGAGGTGCTGTAGTCGTTGACCACAACCTCGGGCGCGGTGAGCGGCTGCCACGAGGCTCCCCCGTCGGTAGAGCGCACGATACAGCCGATGTTCGAGCCCGTTTGCCCGCACACAGTGGCATTGCCCGAGCCGCTCACAAGTTGGTATGCCACTTGCGTCCCGTCGGCCGCGGTGTAGGCAAAGAAGTTGCTCCCGCTCTGGCAGTCCCCGCCCCCGAAGCTCCCGCAGTGGTAGTTGTAGCCGGTGCGGATGGAGCGGCTCATTGAATCGAGGCTGAAGTTGAGGTTGTTGATGACCGCCTTGAGCGACTCGGCCTTGCGGTCGGATGCCGATATGGCAAGCAGGGCGCCGAGCGCAATAACGACGACGAACGCAAAGATGGCGACCGACACCAGCATTTCGATGAGCGTGAATCCTTTCATGAGCCGAGTGTGTCGACCGCGATTTCGCCGGTGTTGCTTATGTCGATAGAGCGCGTGTTGCCCGTGTCGGTGCCCGAGATAAGTTCGATGTACGCGCCGCTCCAGGTCTGGGGTCCCGCGGGGACGGTGGTGAAGAGGGCATCGGGGTTGGGCCGCTTGAAGTAGATGCTCAACGAGTTGATGGCGGAGGGCGTACACGAGCCCACACCGAGCTTGTTTTGCGTAGCGGAGGGCGGGCAGCTCCCGGAGCAGGACATGGAACCGAGCGCATAGGCGCAGTATGTGTTTATCGAGTATCCCGCACCCACTTTGTAGGTCTGCACGGTGACATCGCCCCCGTCGAATATGCCGTTTTTGTTGACGTCGACGTAGAGTGTGTAGCTACTGCCGCCGTTGAACCATACGCCGTAGATGCCGACGAAGGACGCGGAGCCCACCGCATTTTCGCGCACGGAGGTGCCGTACGTCTGCGCCTGGCGTATCGTGAGCGCCACACTGTAGGAGAGCGAGCGCAGGAGGGTCGAGGAATTAAAGCGGCTCTGGCGCGCCAGGAGAAGCCCCGTGACAAGCACGATTATAGCCATCACGACCATGAGTTCTATGAGTGTAAAGCCCGCCCGCGCAGGCAGGGCCCGCGGTGAGCGCTTAGTGCCAGAGGATGGAGAGCGTGCTGAAAAAATCAACATGAAAGAAATGTACTACTGCGGCCCCGAGTATGAGGAACGGGCCGAGCGGCACTTCGCTCTTCATTGTATATCCTGATGTAAAGAGCATAAGTGCTATGCCCACACCGGCGCCGACGACAAATGCGATAAGAAACGCGGAGAGCCCTGCGGTAAGTCCCAACAAAAGCCCGAGACCGAGCATAAGGATGGGGTCGCCGAGCCCCATCCAGCGGCCGCCCGAGACTACGCAGAGTATAAGGAGCGGGAGCGCCAGGAGCGGCCCTGCCACGAGCGCGGGCACAAAGGGCTCCGGGCGCACAAAAAAGAGATCCGCCGCCCCAAGCACGATGAGGAGCCCTGCGGCGCCAAGCGGGATGACCTTGTGGCGGATGTCGTACACAGAAATGAAGAGTGCCGTGAGCCACACAAGAAGCCAGAAGAAAAATCCGGTGATGCTCGGATGTACGAGTGCCACGAAGACAGCAATGGCGGCCGCGAGCGCTTCAACCAAGGGGTATTGAGGGCTGATGCGCGAGTGGCAGTACCTGCAGCGACCGCCGAGCAGCGCGTAGGATACAAGCGGCACAAGGTC
>JAGWLV010000012.1 GCA_028864875.1 Patescibacteria group bacterium | reverse complement strand
ATCCGAGCTGCCGTGAGTTCTGCGGTCAATGCGACCCGCTGACGCTTGTCGTCGGGTCTGGGTTCACAAGCTTGATGGCGTCGGCACTCATCGGCGTCATAGTTCTGCAAATCCAGGCGGTTGCCTATGCAACTCGCCGAAACCGTTAGGAGGCTCCGATGAAAATGTTGCTGCTTCTGGCAAGTCTCGCGTTGTTTGCGTTCATTGCGTTCATATGTCTGAACGCCGCGCAGCACGTTCCGGTGCTGCCCGCCAGTCATCCCTTGCATGACTGGTACCAAATGAACTTCTGGCAATACTCCGGCATGGGGATCATCACCGCCCTCGGCGCTCTCGTGAGCGGCTGGGGACTGGTCGAGGAACTCCGCACCGCCTGATACGTCTCTCTCCTCCCGCCTTGGGCCGCCAGCAATGGCGGCCTTTCTTTTTATGTATGCTCCGGGTTCTCCAACAACTGCAGCACTTTTTCGTTGCGCAAAATGGTTTCGACGTGGATGCGCAGGAGGTCTTTCTTCGCATCGGCCTGCCCGGCCAGGGGGAAGTGTTCGAGCGCGTGCTTAATCTCTGCTTCGACCGCAGCCCCGTCGGGCACAACCTTTTCCTCCTCCGCAATTTTGTTGAGCACCAACTGCAGAACCGCGCGCTTGCGCGCCTGCTCGGCAAACTCCTCGCGCAGCGAGCTTTCAGATTTTTGTAGTTTGGCAAGGTAGTCGTCCCACTTGAGGTTCATGCGCGCGATGTCGTCCTTCATCTGCGCGATTATTTTTTCCTGCTCGGTTTCTATAAAAATGCGTGGCACGTCGACTTTCGCTTCTGCAATGAGTGCGTCGATGAATTTGCCCCGGCGCGCGTTGCGCGCGAGGTACTCGCGCGCTTTGACCTCCTCCTCGGGTGTGAGCGGCACCTCCATTTTAGGGAGCTCGCCCTTAAACTCCTCGAGCGGAATTTTTTCTGCAAGCTTTTTCCACTTCGGGAGTGTCACCTCCGGATACACCGCGGAGCGGATGGTGAGCGAGGCCGGGTTGCCGGGGGCAAGTGTGCGCACCCCGACCGTCGGGCGGCCGACGACGTCGACCTTGTGGTGCAAGACGAGCGCGGGGTAGAAGTCTTTTATAAAGTGTTCGAGCTCCTCTTCCACGAGCGCCATCTCGCCGACTTTTTTGAGCGCCATCTCGGGCGGCACTTTGCCGGGGCGGAAGCCGGGGAGTTCCATGTGCTCGACTATATGTTTGAGCGCATTCGCACGATATTTTTCGAGCGCCGAGGGGGGCACATCGCCGTTCCACTCGACTTCAGAATGGGGGAGCACCGTGAGCCTAAATTGCTTTGCTATCTCTTCAAACCCTGTTGAAATCATTTGGACGAGTGTATCACATCTGGAGGAGTACCGGGCAGTGGTCGGAGCCCATGACGTCGGCGAGGATTTTTGTGGATTTTACTTTCGACATCAATTTTTTGGAAACAAAAAAGTAGTCGATGCGCCAGCCGACGTTGCGCTCGCGCAGCATCCGCCACGGCGCCCAGTACGTATAGTGGCCGTTGCCTTTTGGCGTGAATTTGCGGAATGCATCCACAAACCCAGCGGCAATGATGTTGTCTATGCCCTCGCGTTCTTGCGCCGTAAAGCCGTGCTCGCCCTCGTTCTCTGCGGGGTTGGCCAAGTCGTCGGGAGTGTGCGCGACGTTTAAGTCGCCGCAAAAGATGACTGGCCGCTCTTCCTCGAGCCGCAGCATGTACTCGAGGAACGCGGGGTCCCACTGTGTGTGGCGCAGCTTCAACCGCGAGAGGTCGGGCTTGGAGTTGGGTGTGTAGGAGGTGACCACCCAGCACTCGGGCAGGAGGACCGCGGCGACGCGGCCTTCGGTGTTTGGATCGCCGTAGCCGTCTTCATGCAATTTGTATTTCTTGCACAAATCTTCGGGGAGTCCGAGCACCACTTCTTCGACGACAACATCTTTTTTTACAAAAATTGCCGTACCGCTGTAGCCTTTTTTCTGTGCGCTGTTCCAGTGTTCTTCATACTCCGGAAGGTCGACCGCCGCCTGCCCCCGCTCGGCCTTTGTCTCCTGCAGACACAGCACGTCGGGCTTGTAGTCCTTTATAAATGACTGAAACGTGCCCTTTTTGAGCACCGCGCGCAGCCCGTTGACGTTCCACGTGGCGACCTTCATGCCAAAAAGGATAGCACAGCGCGACTTCACCCGCGCTTCATGAGCGGGGGTTGCTTTTTTGTCCAACAGTTTCGGCACGCTTCACAAACTTGTATGAATTCATTAGGAAGACGCGGCGCATGCGGGATATCCTCCCTGTATGCGAACTACCCTCACCATACTTTCATCCGTGTTGCTCGCTCTTGTTACACTCGCCCCTGCGTACGCACAAGCCCCCGAGGCCCGCATTCCGCAGTCCGCGGCGGCCGTCGCTGAAGTACCGCCGACCAACCCCAACGCCGCGCCGCTGCGCGTCCGCATCCCCGCAATCGGCCTCAACGACCCGATACAAAATATGGGCCTCGACAAGTTGGGCAACCTCTCTGTGCCGAGCGGCAAGACACAGAACGTCGGGTGGTGGCAGGGCGGCACCATCCCGGGGCACGTTGGGAGCGCGGTGTTTGATGCACACGTGTTCGCCGCCTTCAAACATCTTGCCTCCGCACGCGTGGGCGACGACATCTACGTCGACATGAGCGACGGCACGACGCGCCACTTCCAAATTCAAAGCTCGCAGGTGTACAAGCTCGCCTACGTTCCCGCAAACACGCTCTACAATCGCGCGGACACCGCGCGACTCAACCTTATTACCTGCGCGGGCACGCTGACCGCCGATCACTCTACATATACGCACCGCCTCGTCGCCTACGCAGTGCTTGTTTCCTAGGTTACTAGTTTCACACCCTACTTGCGTCTCTGCCCATGGAATTTTTTGTGCACCTCGCGCAGGTGCTTGTCGGTGATGTGAGTGTAGACCTGTGTCGTTGCAATGTTGGCGTGGCCGAGGAGCGCTTGCACCGAGCGCAAGTCGGCGCCGTTTTCCAGAAGATCGGTGGCGAAGGAGTGTCGGATGACGTGGGGTGTCACTTTGCGCGTGATGCCCGCTTTGATTGCATACTGTTTGACTAGGCGCTCGACGCTCCGCGGCGTCATGCGCAAGGAGTCCGCGCCCGCGCTATTGCGCGCCATCTGCACAAACAGCGCGTCGTCGATGTCGGCGCGCTTTTTTTCGTACTCTTTTATTGCCTGCTTTGCAGCGGGGGAGAGGAATACCACGCGCACCTTCTCGCCCTTGCCGCGCACACTAAACTCGTCGCGGGTGAGGTCTATGTCGCGATTGAGGTTGCACAGCTCGCTCACGCGCAAGCCGGTACTAAAAAGAAGTTCGAGTATCGCGCGGTCACGCAATGCTTGCACGCTCCCGCCCGTCGGCGCCCGCATCAATCTGTTTAGTTCGTCGGCGGTAATCAAATCGAGGTCGCGCGCGCCGACTTTGGCCAGTTCAATCCTCTCGGGGTTGAGAGACTCGATGCCGCGCCTGCGGAGAAATTTGAGGAACGCGCGCAGCGCAATGAGATAGTAGTTTTGAGTTTTGAGTTTAATGCCCGCGCGGTTAAGGTTGAGCCGGAACTCCCGCACCGACTGCTCGGAGAGTTTGGTGGGGGAGGAAATTTTGGAGAAGGCGAGGTAGCGTGTGAGGTAGCGGTCGTAATTTTCGACCGTCTTTACTCCGCGGCCTTTCTCTATTTCGAGATACTCCAAAAACTGTGTTTTGAGCATTTGGAGTTGTGTAGCCATAGAGTCATTGTATCAATATTGTGCGACGTATTGACAAAAGCCCTATTTTGTGTAATAATTGACATCGACTGAACCTAACACGGGGAGGAGAACTATGTTGTCAAAACATCGCCTCCTCGCAATAGTCGCGGTGTGGGCCAAGGAGCCGCCCATCGCGTCGCGCATGGTCGGCTATGTCACGCTCAAGCGTGCGGCGAGTAACCGCACGTATTGGGGCGGGGAAGACATCGTTGATGTCGTCAACGCCCGAAGACTAAACCGCAAGGGCAAGACCGTGTGTCAATTCTCTTGGACGTGCGGCTCTGCGGCCAACAAAGACCCTGCAGAAAAGCAAAACTGGCACCTCGCCGTGCTCTATGCACAAGAAGTGCTCGCGGGTTCGTTTAATCCGCCGGCGTCCTCGAGTACCAGCCCACAAAGCCGAAAAAGAAAGGCGCAAAAACTGCAAAAACCCCGTAGCACATCGCTATGGGGTTTTATTTTTGCGGGCGGTTGTTTTTTTGGCTAGGCGTGGTATTGTGCCCGCGGCTGCGACAAAAACTTTTTTAGGGAGAGTTCCATGACTGCTGATGAGCTTATCTACTGGGTTGTGATGCTCGGCCTCGTCCCGCTCGTTTTCGCCGGCGCGGTGAGTCGCATTGCTGCGCGAGTGGCTTCAAGCGGCGCCAGTTTGGTGGGGTTGGGTTTCGTCCCGCCGGCGGTCTTCTTTGTCTGGCTTATTCTGCTCAAGGCCGTGCCGCACACCCCCATTCAAACCGTCATGACCGGGGTGATTATGGTGGCGCTGTTTCTGATTGTTGTCTTGCTCGGCGGCGTCTCGAGCCAGGATGAGCGCGAAGAGACGCCGGTCCCGGTGTCCAAAAGCAAAAAGGTTTCAATTTAGTTCTGGTTTGTGCCGCCCGTGACTCATGATGAGTCGCGGGCGGTTTCTGTTCAATGAGCCTTCAGACTCTTGCGCAAAGGCTCGCAACGTGATACAGTGTGCCCCATGCTGACCAAGCAGAAAAAGACCAAAACCATCAAGGAATCGGCCGTCCACGACAAGGACACCGGCAGCCCCGAGGTCCAAATAGCCCTGTTGAGCAAGAAAATAGACGAGCTGACCTCACACCTGCGCAAGCATTTGAAGGACAAACACTCGCGCCGCGGCCTCCTGCAGATGGTGGCCGACCGCCGCAGCCAGCTGAAGTACCTTGAAGGCAAGGACAAAAAGCGCTACAGCGCGGTGGTCAAGCGCCTTGGGCTCAAGAAGTAGGGCTCTGCAATGTTTTGTACACCCGCGCGTCATGTTTGTAGGTGTATGATGAGTTAGGTTTTTTGGTCTGTTTTTAATTTTTGGGCGGCAGTATTTAGTTTTTAATTTTTTGTTTTTTTGTATGGCAATTATCAAGCACAAAAGCCAGCGCGTCGGCATTTTTATAGACACGCAAAATCTCTACCACTCCGCGAAGAATCTCTACCGCTCCAAGGTCAATTTCGGCCAGGTGGTCAAGGAGGCCGTCGCCGGCCGTCAATTGATCCGCGCGGTCGCGTACGTCATCCGCACCGAAAGCGAGGAGGAGAAGGGCTTCTTCGAGGCGCTCAACAAGTTGGGCATCGAAACCAAGGTCAAAGACATCCGCATCTTCGCCGGGGGGGCCAAAAAGGCCGACTGGGACATCGGGATGGCGATAGACGCCGTCGCTATGGCGCAGAAACTTGACACTATTATTCTTGCAACGGGCGACGGCGACTTTGTGCCGCTTGTGGAGTACCTCAAGTACACGCATGGCTGCCAGGTCGAGGTCATCGCCTTCGGCAAGTCGGCCTCCGGCCAGCTGCGCGACCACGCGGATGACTTTACCGACATGTGCGAGGACCCGCGCAACTTTCTCATCGGCTACCGCGGCGGCGGCCGCTACCTGCCCTCCTTCCGCAGCGGCAGCGACGACCGCAGCCAAAGCGCGGACGTCTCGCCCGACACGACCGAAAAGCACGGCGACGACCCCGCCATCTCGATGAGCGGCGAAGAGTAAGAGCAGAAGCAAAAAAGTCCCTTCAGGGACTTTTTTGTTATTTCTTGCTACAGTGTGCGCGGCTGAAGGATACAAGGAGACTGTATATGCGCGAGTTGAGACTCACGCGGCCAATCGTGTACCGGGGCATCGATATTTGGGGCCGCCGGTGCGGCATCAGGATTAGTCCGATAAAAGATGCGCCCTTCGGCGCGGCATGGGAGTGGGTGGTGAACGGCGAGCACATCCGCATCACTCCTGAGCTCTTTGGGCTCTCCAAAGGGCTCCTCATTACTGACCGCACTATTGTGCTGCGCCACGGGGAGCACGCACTCAACGAGTTTGAGTACTTTGGCTTCCTCCACGCGTTCGGGTTGCGCGGAGTGACTGTCGAAGTCGAAGGCGAGTGGCCCCCGTACTTGTGTTCGTGGGATCTCCTCGAGCAATTGAGGTGGCGGGTGGTGGTGGGCGAGGCGCTCCTGCCGTATCGCACGCCTGACGCTACGCTTGAGCCCGGAGGTGCTTTCGAGCGCACACTTTCCTACAAGTACCGCGGCCCTGCACACGGCCTCTCATTTAAGTCTTCGGTCAACTATTGCGGACCGGAGCAGTGGGGGGAGGCGGACTTCGCGGTGCCCGAGGATGGGGAGTTGCCGTGGGATGAGCTCAGGTGCATCACTGCGGCACGTTCCGCCGGAAGGCCCGCGTTCTTTAAGGGCGTGGTATGGCTGGCGTCAAAAGTGCCGTTCAAGCCGTGGCCGCATGCGAAAAAGGTATTGTGGCTCTCGGGCATCGATCCGCCCGGGTACTTTGTCGAACTGGCGCAGCACAATATCCTCGACCTCATGCACATAAGTTTTGTCGCACCGGAGGGCTACTATCTGTGCGGCGAGATCGAGTCATATCGTGCACATCATCCGCTCGTTCTTGACTTGATCCGCGCGCTCGCGTACGTGCGCACGGATTGGAAAGAGCCGATTGCGGCATAAGAAATGAAAAAGGGCTCCCATGTCGGGCGCCCTTTTTATATTTTTAGCGGGTGCGACGCAACTGCGGCGCCGGAGCCTTCTTCGCCGGCCAACAGAGGACCGCGAGAAGCACCAGTCCCACAGCGACCGAGCCATAGTGGAACCACTGGAAGATGGCGTACACCTCGTGCAGGTTGCGCGGGTTCTTCGCCATCATCTGCGCCCAGCTGTAGAAGTACTCGTCGACAACACCAAAGTTGGCGTTTGTGACGGGCCACACAACCAGCACCACCAGCAGTCCTACTCCGAGCCACCCGAACGCAGCGACCAGGGCGATGGCAACCATCACGATCGCCATCCAAAAGAAACCCTGATAGTCGGCGGGTGTTGCCCACACAATCCAGCTCACAAGCCAGGTCGCGGTGTTGATGCCGAGGTTGTGCTCGACAAACAGCGCGACAAGGGTAACGGCAAGCCAGGTCCACTTGGACTTCAGATATGTCGTCATCGGGATCCCCCAAATGAATTGTTGCAACCGTATATATTATATAACATCTACGAGCCATGTGTCAAGGGCTTACACGCCTTGTACTACAAGGCTTTTTTGTTACAGTGTACGGATGCATACGCGCGAGTTCTCCACCCAGATCGGCGGCAAAGAGCTCGTTGCGCAATTTAGCGACCTGGCCGAGCAGGCGAGCGGCAGCTGCCTCCTGCGCTACGGCAACACGGCCGTGCTTGCGACCGCGGTCATGAGCGAAAAGACGCGCGACGACATCGACTACTTTCCCCTCACCGTCGACTACGAAGAGCGCTTCTATGCCGCGGGCGCGATACTCGGCAGCCGCTATGTCCGGCGCGAGGGGCGGCCGAGCGAGGACGCGATACTCTCCGGCCGTATCGTCGACCGGACCATCCGTCCGCTCTTCCCCCAATTTATCCGCAATGAAGTGCAGGTGATTATCACCGTGCTCGCGCTCGATGAAGAGGACCTGGCCGTCGTCGCGGTCAATGCGGCGTCGCTCGCGCTCGCCACAAGCAACATCCCGTGGGCAGGGCCGGTGTCGGCTGTGCGCATCGGCAAGAGCGACAACAACAACCACTTCATCATCAACCCGACGTACAAAGAGCGCGAAAATTTGCAGCTCGACCTCCTTGCCTGCGGGCGCGGCCAAACCATCAACATGGTCGAAGTGGCGGCACGGCAGGTGGGGGAGGATGAAGTGCAAAAAGGTTTTGAGCTCGCGGTCGCCGAACACACGCTGCTCCAAGAATTCCAAGAAAACGTCGTCAAAGAAATCGGGAAGGAAAAGCGCGCGGTCAAAGCGCCGGAGATTCCTGCCGCACTCAACGATATATTTGCGGGCGAGTTTGCTTCGCGGGTGAAGGGTACCGTGTTTTGCGGCACGCCGGGCAAGGATGCGATACACGCGCTCATGGACGAGTGGATGGTCAAGGTCAAAGAGCACGGTGATGAAACATTGGAGGGCCCCGCGATGCGGTTTATAGAAGACAAAATTGACCAAGAAATCCACCGCGGCGCGGTCGAGGATGGTAAGCGCGCCGACAATCGCGCCATGGACGAAGTGCGGCCCTTGTTTGCGCAGGCGGGCGGGGTGTCGCCAGTGCTCCACGGCTCGGGCATCTTTTATCGCGGCGGTACGCACGTGTTTACGGCGCTCACGCTCGGCGGGCCCGGCGACTCGCAAGTTATAGACTCGATAGCGGCGCACGACACACAACGGCGCTTTATGCACCACTACAACTTTCCGCCGTTTTCTTCCGGCGAGACGGGGCGCGTCGGCGGCACAAACCGCCGCATGATTGGCCACGGCAAGCTGGCCGAAAAAGCGCTCGAGGCGGTGCTCCCAGCGCACGCCGACTTCCCCTACACGATACGCCTGGTGTCGGAGTGCTTTGCGAGCAACGGCTCGACCTCGATGGGCTCGGTGTGCGCGGGGACGCTCGCACTCATGGACGGCGGCGTGCCGATTGTGGCGCCCGTCGCGGGCATTGCGATGGGCGTGATGAGCCACGCAGGAGCGCACAAAGTGCTCACCGACATCCAGGGGCCCGAAGATGAGTTCGGCGGCATGGACTTTAAGGTGGCGGGCACGCGCAAGGGGATTACTGCGATACAACTCGACATCAAACTCGACGGCATCGCACTCCCGGTGCTCGCCGAGGCGCTCGCGGGGGCCAAGGCGGCGCGCGAGCACATCCTCGACACTATAGAAGAGGCGCTCCCCGGCCCACGCGAGAGTTTGAGCCCGCGCGCGCCGCAAATTATTTCGATACGCGTGCGCCCCGACCAGATCGGGCTTGTTATAGGCGGGGGCGGCAAGACCATCAACGGTATTAAAGAGATGGCGGGGGTCGAAGACATAACCATTGAAGACGACGGCTCTATATTTATTACCGGCCGCGGCGGCACTGCGCAGAAAGCGCGCGAGATGATAGAAGCGGTGGTCAAAGAATACAAACCGGGTGAAGTGTACGAGGGCGAGGTGGTGCGCATGATGGACTTCGGCGCATTTGTAAAATTTGGCCCCACCAAAGATGCCGAGGGGTTGGTCCATGTGAGCGAAGTGGCGCCCTTCCGCATCAACAAGATTTCTGACGCGCTCAAACTCGGCGAGAAAGTGCGGGTTATGATTAAAGAGATAGACGAGAAGGGGCGGCTCAACCTCTCAATCAAAGCGGTGGACCCCGACTTCGCGTCGCGCAAAGGACTCACCCCCGCACAACATGCCCCCTTCAGACAAGAAAGACCCGATAGGCCCTAAAGGTACTCCGATTGATATCGGCAAAATTCTTTTGCCCAAAAAAGAGGGCCCCGCGCCGGAGACTACCGGGCGGATAAACGCGGGCGCACTCCTCGAGCAAGAGCAGCGCGCGGGCGCCGAAGGAACTGCGGCGCAGGGAGCAAAGCCGGAACAGATGGGCGGGGGGGCTGCGCAGGCGACCGGCCGAGCACCTGACGATTTTCATCAGAAAATCGTGTATCCGGAGCCCGCTGTTCCGGCGCAGGCTGCAGCGCCCGAAGCCCCCACACCTCCGCAATCGACACTGCGATCACTTGAAACGTTCGGACAGGACATAGAAAAGCTCGTCGTTGATAAAAAGATTTCCACCGTACAGGTGGCCGCGGCCGAGGCACAGCGCCGCGCGCACTCGCAAGAGCCGCAAGCGGCGGCCGCGGCGGCCGAGCCCTGGTGGCACTCCAAGGTGGTCTTGTTTGTGGCGGGCGGCATCCTCGTTGCGGGCGCGCTCCTCATAGCCGCCGCGGCCCTGCTGTGCCCCGCACCCACCACACAGGTCACTACTCTCCAGGCGAGCGCACAAGCGCCGTTTATCGCCGTCGACCATGTGACCCAAATAGACGCCGGCGCCGAGCCCAACCACGCCTCGCTCATGGACGCGCTCGACACAACGCGCAGGGCGGAGCAACTTTCGCTCGGACTCCTCGACGAGATACTTGTGACACAGCCCGCGACCTCAACCGGCGGCGCGCCCACCGTCATGGACGCGCAGACGCTCCTCAACTTGCTCGCGCCGAGCATCCCGCAGGAACTCGTGCGCACCATCGACCCGCACTACTATCTCCTCGGCGTACACTCGTTTGATCAAAATCAGGCGTTCCTTATTGTGCGCACCGACAACTACGAGACGGCCTACGCCGCGATGCTGGCTTGGGAGCACACCATACAGGTGGACCTCTCGCCGCTCTTTACCCGCACGCCATCGCCCCACCTGGGGTCGACTGCGAGCACGACACAGGCGGCGACATCAAGCGCACAAATCCTCCCGACCGGTTTTAGCGACCGCGTGGTCGAAAATCACGACGCGCGCGTCATACAAAACTCCTCGGGCGACATTCTGTTGTTGTGGACCTTCCTCGACCGCAACACCTTGACCATCACCACCAACGAGTACACGCTCCGCGAGATTATCGCCCGCGCGCAAGCCCCCGTTATACCGCAGCCGTAGTCTGGTATACTTTTTTTATGGACACGGCGCACTACAAAACGAAGCTCGAGCAGGAACTTGAACTTGTAACCCGTGAGCTCAAAAGCATGGGCGCGCAAAACCCCACGACCGGCGAGTGGGAGGCCAAGGAGACCGACATGGACACGATGTCTCTGCCCGCCGACGCAAACGAAGCGGCCGATAAAATTGAAGAGTACGACGAAAACCGCGCTCTGGAAGACGAACTCCAAATCCGCTGGCGCGACATCAAAGACGCGCTCAAACGCATCGAGGACGGCACGTACGGCAAGTGCGAGGAGTGCGGCAAGGAGATAGAACCCGACCGGCTCGAAGCCAACCCGGCAGCAAGAACTTGTAAGGCACATATGTGACCCGCCGCCCCGCCTCGACTCGACGTCTTCGGCGAGGCGGGCCGCACCTGCAAAGCCCACATGTAAAATATGAACTTTGAAGATCTTGAGCTAAAAAATTTAGAGCTTGAGAAATATGTAGAAGAGTTGCGGAGTCAGAATCATTTTCTAGTACTCTGCTTTTTTATTGTTTCTATTGTATTAATTATAAAGTTTTGGTAGAAAAATAATCTAAAATTTTATGCAGTATGCGCGGGTGTATGGGGCACAGACGGCTGCGCTTGCGCCGCACTTGGTGACGGTGGAGGCGGATATTAGCCGTGGGCTACACTCCTTTACACTGGTCGGCCTGCCGGACAAGGCGGTCGAAGAAAGTAGGGACAGGGTCGCCGCCGCAATTAAGCACGCGGGGTTTGAGTCTCCCAAACAGCGCAACCAAAAAATAGTCATCTCGCTCGCGCCCGCCGATTTAAAAAAGGAGGGGCCTATGTTTGACCTGCCTATTGCGCTCGCGTACCTGCTTGCGGCGGGGGACATACGCTTTGATGCCGAGCCATACGTCTTTGTGGGCGAGCTTTCCCTCGACGGGCAGGTGCGCGGTGTGCGGGGGCTCTTGCCCCTTGTTGCCGAGGCCAAGCGCAAAAAGAAAAAGGCCGTGTTTGTGCCGACGGAAAACGCCGCCGAAGCGGCGCTCGTGCCCGGCATCGACGTGTACGGAGTCGAGAGTTTGGAGCAAGTCGTCACCTTTTTAAACGAGCGGCGCGACAAGGCGTCCCTGGAGCGCAAAAAGGTGGGGCAGGAGGTTACTCTGAAGCCCACGCCGCAAACGCAGGTGGAGGTGGACTTCGGCGAAGCGCAGTTTGCGCTCGAGGACATCCGCGGGCAAGAGGCGAGCAAGCGTGCGGCGATAATCGCCGCGGCGGGCGGGCACAACGTGGGGCTCTCGGGCCCGCCGGGCACAGGCAAAACGATGCTTGCCCGCGCGCTCGCGTCGATATTGCCGCCGCTTAGTTTCGACGAAGTGCTCGAAGTCAACGGCATACACTCGGTCGCGGGCACGCTCACCAACCTGCTGACCATGCCGCCATTCCGCGCGCCGCACCACACGTCGAGCTACGTTTCTATCGTCGGCGGCGGGGCCAATCCGCGCCCGGGCGAGGCCACACTCGCGCACCGCGGGGTACTGTTTTTGGACGAGTTCCCCGAGTTTGAGCGCCGGGTCATCGAGGCGCTGCGGCAGCCGATGGAGGACCGCGTTATAGCCGTCTCGCGCGCCAAGGGGACGGCGCTCTTCCCCGCGCGCTTTACGCTTGTTGCAGCGATGAACCCGTGCCCGTGCGGACACTACGGACATCCGGAGATTGCGTGCACGTGCAGCCCCTTTGCACTCGAAAAGTACCGCCGCAAAATGTCGGGGCCCATCGCTGACCGCATCGATTTGTGGAGCACAATGGGTCCGGTTGAATTGGGCGAGTTGGGCAAGCGCGACAGGGAAGGCTCGCAAACAAAAGCTGCGCGCGACAAAGTGCTCAAAGCGCGCGGCGCGCAGAAAAAAAGATTTAGTAAGACAAAAAATCCGAACAAAACCAACAGCGATTTGAGTCCGCGGGAGTTGGACGATTTGGTGCCGCTTGATGCGCGCGTGCGCGGCACCTTGGAGCGCGCGGGGGAGCGCCTGGCGCTCTCCCCGCGCGCGTTCCACCGCGTCATCAAAGTGGCGCGCACCATCGCCGACCTTGACGAAGCGCCGGAGATAAACGAGTCGCACGTACTCGAAGCGCTCCAGTACCGCGAGCGCAAAAGTTAGTGTAGAATCGCACTGGCTGACAAAAGATAGGGGATTCTGGTGAAGAAAACCCGACGGCAAGTTATTGAAGCCCTCGAC
>JAGWLV010000035.1 GCA_028864875.1 Patescibacteria group bacterium | reverse complement strand
AAATACTTTTTAAGCAGCAAACTCTACCTGTGGAAGCAGCACAGCGCCGCCCCCGCGCCCGTCGTGGCCAAACCCGCGCAACCGCAAACCTCGCCTTTGGTGGTGCCAAAACTCTCGCAAAGCAAGCTCAAAGACCTGGCGTGGTCGCTTAACATCAAAGACACGTCGCAAGGAAGCGCCGCCCCCGAAGGGCTGGCATTGTAGTTGTATGGCTCACCACACCTAATATGGCAGAGGCGGCAAAAGCACAAGCAACACAGGACTTTGTACCTCTTAAAGAGGTGCGCGACGGCGTCATCATCCTCAAAGACGGTTCGCTGCGCTCGCTCCTTATGGCGTCAAGCATCAACCTGGCGCTTAAGTCGCAAGACGAGCAGCAGGCCATTATTGCGCAGTTTCAAAACTTTCTTAACTCGCTGGAGTTTAGCGTGCAGTTTTTTGTCGAGAGCCGCGATCTCGACATCAGGCCCTACATTGCGCTTTTGGAGGAGCGGTTGGCCGCCGAGCTCGACGACCTGATGAAGATACAGATACGCGAGTACATCGCGTTTATCAAAGACTTTACGCAGCGCGCCAACATCATGAGCAAAAACTTCTTTATTGTGGTGCCATACGATCCGGCGCTCATCTCGCGCGGCGGCGGGGTCAAAGGGGCGCTCGAGGGGCTCGTGCCCGGCCGCGCCAGCGCCACGACCGCCACCGTTACCGACGAGCAGTTCGAGCAGTACCGCACGCAGCTCGAGCAGCGCGTGGCCGTTATAGAGCAGGGACTCATCCGCACCGGCGTGCGCGTGGTAAGCCTCGGCACCGAGGAGGTCATTGAGCTCTTCTACAAGCTGTTTAACCCCGGCGAGCTCGAAAAGCCCTTGCAGGTGCAGCAGGTGGGAGCCGCCGCCGCGGCCGCGGTGCGTTAAAGATTATGGCATTACTCGACTTTTTAAAAACCAAAGAGCCCGTACCCTCGCCGGGGCTTGCCCCCATACTCCCCGAACAAATCTACAAGCAAGGGGTGCTCGAGCTCCAGGACGTCATTGCGCCTTCGGCACTTAAGGTGACCCCGCGCGAGATAAACCTGGGCGACAAAATCGCGCGTACGTTTTTTGTCATGTCCTATCCGCGCGTTTTAACCGACAGTTGGTTTGCGCCCATCATCAACCTCGACCGCGTGCTCGACATTTCAATCTTCATCCACCCCATCGACTCCGCCGAAATTCTCAAAAAGTTCCAGAAAAAAGTGGCCGAGGTGCAGTCGCAAATCATGACGCGGGAAGAAAAAGGCCTCGTGCGCGACCCGGTGCTCGACACGGCCTACCAAGACCTCGAACAATTGCGCGACCAGCTCCAGCAAGCGCAGGAAAAATTGTTCGACGTGGGCGTCTACGTCACCATCTACGGCTCCTCGACCGAGGAGCTCGACAAAGCCGAGAGCGAAATAAAGTCCATGCTTGAGAGCCGCCTCGTCTACGTGAAGCCGGCGCTCTTTCAGCAGGAGCAGGGCTTCAAGAGCGTGATGCCGCTCGGGCGCGACGAGCTCAACGTCAACTCAAAACTCAATTCATCGCCGCTCTCTTCAATCTTCCCGTTCATCTCCTTCGACCTCACCTCCGACAAGGGCATCCTCTACGGCGTCAACCGCCACAACGCGTCGCTTGTTCTTTTCGACCGTTTCTCGCTTGAAAACTACAACTCGGTCATCTTCGCCAAGTCGGGCTCCGGCAAAAGCTACGCCACCAAGCTCGAAATTTTGCGCACGCTCATGTTCGACACCGAAGTGATCGTCATCGACCCGGAGCGCGAGTATGAATTTTTGGCGCAGACGGTGGGCGGCCGCTACTTCAACATCTCTCTCAACAGCGAGCACCACATCAACCCGTTTGACCTCGCGGCTCCGCGCGAGGATGAGAGCCCGGCGGATGTCCTGCGCTCGAACATCGTGGCGCTCGTGGGGATGTTCCGCATCATGCTCGGCGGCCTAAGCCCCGAAGAGGACGCCATCATCGACAAGGCCATCACCGAGACCTATGCGCTCAAGGACATCACCGCCGACTCGAACGTCGCCGACATCGAGCCGCCGCTCCTCTCCGACTTTGAGCTCGTGCTCGCGGGCATGGCCGGCAGCGAAAGCTTGGTGCAGCGGCTCTCAAAATACACCAAGGGCACCTGGGCGGGCTTCATCAACCAGCCGACCAATGTCGATCTCAACAAGCGCTTCGTCGTCTTCTCCGTGCGCGACATGGAGGACGACCTCAAGCCCGTGGCGATGTATCTCATCACCCACTTCATCTGGAACGCGGTGCGCAAGCAGCTCAAGAAGCGCCTGCTCGTCATCGACGAGGCGTGGTGGATGATGAAGAGCGACGATACCGCATCGTTTCTCTATGGCATGGCCAAGCGCGGGCGCAAATATTATCTCGGCCTCGCGACCATCACGCAGGATGTCGACGATTTCTTGAAATCGCCCTACGGCCTGCCGATG
>JAGWLV010000011.1 GCA_028864875.1 Patescibacteria group bacterium | reverse complement strand
CGCTCCCGCGACGTCAAAAATCGGGAACATGATGCGTCCGCGGAAGCGATCAAAGATGTCGCCCTGCTTTTTTTCAGATTTCACCGCGAAACCCGCGTCCACAATCTCTTCATTTGAAAATCCAACTGATTTTAGGTGGAGCGACAGCTGGTCCCAGCTGGCGGGAGCGTATCCGATTCGCCACGACAGGGACGTTTCTGGTTTGAGTCCACGGGTGTGCAAATAATCTTGCACGTCTTTTCTTTTCTGCAGCTCCGCTTCAAAAAAAATAGCCGCGGCTTCGCACACTTCCCGCAGGCGCTCTTCTTTCTCTTTTGTCTCGGGTGCTTTGCCCGCGCGGCGCTCCAACTTGATCCCCGCTTTTTCCGCTAGCTGCTTAAGAACAGTTGGGAAGTCCACCCCGTCCATTTTCTGGATAAAAGAGAAGATATCACCCTTCTCACCGCATCCAAAACACATGTACGTGCCGCGCTCGGGGCTGACCATAAAGCTCGGCGTGCGTTCTTTATGGAAGGGGCAGCGCGCCGTGTAGTTGCGCCCCGCACGGCGCAGCTGGATGTACTGCCCCACCACATCGACGATATTTATCCGATCCTTTATCTTCTGGACATCCGAATCCATGGGGCTATTCTACACCACTTGACAAAAGTATTTTTATTATGATATATTATCCGTCCGAATTGAGAGCAACACATGCAAACCTTAGTGGTCCTGGGAGCACTGGCTATCGTATTTTTGCCCTTGCTCGGCAGGCTTTACATCCTGCAAAAATTCCCCGGCAGATTCGAATAATCTTGCCGGCAACAAAAGCCGTGAATCTCTCAAAGAGATTCGCGGCTTTTTGCTTTTCAATAAATAATTTAGCGCACCAGGTCTTTGTCCCCTTCTACGGTCTGCGCGGGTTGCGGGACAACGCGAGTGACAAGCTCCTGCTTGGGTGAGCCTTTGAAGCCAGTACCCGCCGGAATGAGCCGGCCGATGATGACGTTTTCTTTGAGTCCCTCGAGCTTGTCGACTGCTCCGTAGAGCGCCGCCTTGATGAGCATGCGGGTCGTGTTTTGGAAGGACGCCGCAGAGAGGAAGCTCGGACGGCTGAGCGACACGTCGAGGATACCCATAATGAGAGGTTCCGCGGTCGCTTTCTGGCCGCCTTTTTCTGCAATGGCGCTGTTTGCGGCTTCGAGTTCAAACGACGCAATGACATCGCCGCCGGAGAAGATGGAGTCCCCGTTCTCTTTTACGCGCACGCGCGAGAACATCTGGCGGATGATGACTTCGAGGTGCTTGGTCGAGATGTTTGCGCCCTGGAGTTCGTAGATTTTGACCACTTCGGAGATGATGTACTCTTGCGTCTTGTCCTTGCCCGCGTACTTGAAGAGATCTTGGAGGTCTGCGGAGCCGTCGGTGAGGAGTTGCCCCTTCTCCACCTTGTCGCCCGCCTTTACAAGCGGGATGCGGCGCGCATTGACGGGGAACTCCACCATGTCCTTGCCCTTTTTCTTGTGCTCGATGTCGGGAGCGACAACGATGATTTTGTCTTTGATAGCGCCCGTCGATTCAGGGTCGTCTTTAATCTCGAATACTTCGCCGCTGACCTCGGCCACAACCGCCGGGTTGCGCGGAGCGCGGCGCTCAAAGATTTCCTCAACACGCGGGAGACCCTGGGTGATGTCTCCGCCGACCGATGCCGCACCGCCAGCGTGGAAGGTGCGCATCGTGAGCTGCGTACCCGGTTCGCCGATGGCTTGCGCCGCCACGGTACCCACAGCCTCGCCGAGCGCCACCGGCTTCATGGTGCCGAGGTCGGCACCGTAGCACTTGGCACAAATGCCCTGGGGCGCGCGGCATGCCACAGGCGAGCGCACGTAGGCGGAGGCCACACCAGACTCTTCGATGTGCTTGGCATCCTTGTGTGTGATGAAGTGGCCCTTCTTGTAGACGACTTTATCGGCAATTTCGATATCTGCGGCGGCATAGCGGCCTTCGAGGTGTGCGGCCATAAAGGTGCCGATACCGGACGCACTCTCGCGCGTGATGTCGAGACCCTCTTTGATGCCGCAGTCTTCCATAGTGACGACGATGTCTTGCGCAACATCGAAGAGCCGGCGCGTAAGGTACCCCGCCTTGGCGGTGTTGAGTGCGGTGTCGGAGAGCCCTTTGCGCGAGCCGTGGGTCGTAATGAAGTACTCTATCGGCGAGAGTCCCTCCTTCATCGACTTGGTGATTGGGAATTCGATAGCCTCGCCGGTCGGGCTGGCAATGAGCCCTTTCATGCCGGCCATCTGTGTCAGCTGCGCGACGGAACCGCGGGCTTTGGACTTGAGCATGTCCTCGACCGAGCCGTACTTTGGGAGCGATGCGGGGATGAGCTTTTCGACCTGAGCCTTGGCGTCGTGCCAGATTTCGAGGTTCATGCGGTAGCGCTCTTCCTCGGACAGCAAGCCGTCTTGCCAGTGCTTCACTATCTGGTCGGATTTTTTTTGCGCTTCGGCGACGATAGCGGTCTTTTGCGGCGGGATACGGATATCGTCGAGGCTCCACGTAATGCCCGAGCGCGTGACATAGCGGAAGCCGAAGTTTTTGACGCGGTCGAGGATTTCAGGGACCTTTTCGAGTCCGTAGCGGTTGATGAGGTCGTCGACGAGCGACGCGAGCTTGTCTTTATTTATAGGGTCGTTGACGAACGGGTAGTCGCTCGGGAGCGCGGTGTTAAACAGGAGCCGGCCGACGGTCGTCTCAAAGAGCTGGCCGCCGAACTGCGCGTACTTCTCCTTTTCGCTGGGGAGCACTTTGACCTTGGCTTGGAAGCCCACCTGCCCATAATCGTAGGCCAAGATGGCCGCGTTCGGGCTCGGGTGGATGCTCCCCTCGCCACGCATACCCGTGACCTCTTTGGTCATCCAGTAGGTGCCGAGCAGAATGTCGAGGAGTTTTGACGCGACGACGGGCTGGCCGTCGCCCGGCTTGAGGATGTTGCGGTGCGCGGCCATAATCTCGCGCGCCTCGGCCTGCGCTTCGGGCGAGAGCGGTACGTGCACGGCCATCTGGTCGCCATCGAAGTCGGCGTTGAAGGCGGGGCACACCATCGGGTGGAGCTGAATGGCGTTGCCTTCGATGAGAATAGGCTGGAAGGCTTGTATACCCAAGCGGTGGAGCGTCGGTGCGCGATTTAGGAGCACGTACTTGTCTTTAATCACCTCTTCAAGAATCGCCCATACCTCCGGCACGCCTTCGTCGATGAGCCGGCCGGCGCCGCGGATGTTGTATGCGAGTTCTTTTTCAAGCAATTTGCCGATGACAAACGGGCGGAAGAGCTCGAGCGCCATGTGCTTGGGCAGACCGCACTGGTTGAGCCTCAGTTCGGGGCCGACGACAATGACCGAGCGGCCCGAGTAGTCGACGCGCTTGCCGAGGAGGTTTTGGCGGAAGAGGCCGTGCTTGCCCTTGAGGTTGTCGCTGAGCGACTTCAGCGGGCGCGTGCGTGCTTGGGTCGTCGCGGAGTATGCGGCGCCGCCGTGGCGGATTGAGTTGTCGATGAGCGCGTCGACCGCTTCCTGCAAAATGCGCTTCTCGTTGCGCAAAATCACTTCCGGCGCGTGGATTTCGAGCAGTTTTTTGAGGCGGTTGTTGCGGTTGATGACGCGGCGGTAAAGGTCGTTGACGTCGCTCGTGGCGTGGCGGCCGCCTTCGAGCGCGACCATGGGGCGCAGCCCCGGGGGTATAATCGGGATACGCGAGAGGAACATCCACTCGGGGCGCACGTTGGCGCGGATCATCGCGCGCAGGGCGGAGAGGCGCTTGGTGAGCTTCTCGCGCTCGGCCGCGCCGGCATCCTCGAGCGCCGCTTCGACCTCCTTGGCGAGCGCTTTGAGGTCGAGGCTCTTGCACAGCGCATAGAGCGCCTCGGCGCCGATGCCCGCTTCAAACATCGCGCCGTACTTGATGGCATAGCGGTGGTAGCGCGGCTCGTCTAAGACGGCGCCCACGCGGATGGCCTCGATGTCTTTCTTGGCTTCGAGAAAGAGCTCTTTCATCTTTTCCTTGGACTTGTCGTCCTGCAGGTTTTTGAGTTTGGCCTTGTACTCGGCATCAAGCTCGCCCAAAATGCGGTTCTTCTCCTTTTCGTGGACGGCGGAGACCATGTAGCCCGCAAAGTACACCACCTTTTCGAGGTCGCTCGAGGAAATGCCGAGGATGCTCGCGAGCCGGGAGGGTATTGAGCGCAAGAACCACACGTGGCTCACAGGCACGGCCAAATCGACGTGGCCCATGCGCTCGCGGCGCACGATGGCGCGCGTGATTTCAACGCCGCATTTTTCGCACACAATGCCCTTGTAGCGGATACCGCGATACTTGCCGCAGTAACACTCGTAGTCCTTTTCGGGACCGAAAATCTTTTCATCAAACAGGGAGTTCTTCTCCGGGCGCTGCGTGCGGTAGTTTATGGTCTCGGGCTTGGTAACCTCGCCGTGGGACCACTCAAGGATGCGCTCGGGGCTCGCCGGGCGGATGCGCACCGCGTCGAAGTCGAGCGCCTCGGCACCCGGGGTTTTGCGCGCGGAGCGCAAGGGCTCATTGCCGCGCATCAACTCGACGTCGAGTGCCAAGCCGCGCAGCGTGTGGAGGAGCACGTTGAAGGACGCCGGCGCAAAGTGGTGGCTGATGCGCTCGCCGCGCACAAGCGCATCGAACGCCGCCGAGCGGCCCTGGATGTCGTCGGACTTGACCGTCAACATTTCCCGCAGGGTGTGCGCGGCTCCATAACCAAGGAGCGCCCACACTTCCATCTCGCCGAAGCGCTGACCGCCGCCCTGGGCCTTGCCGCCGAGCGGCTGCTGCGTAATAAGAGAGTACGGGCCGATGGAGCGCATGTGGATCTTGTCCTCGACCATGTGGTGGAGTTTAAGAATATACATGTAGCCGACCGCGACCTCCTGTTCGAAGGCCTCGCCGGTGCGCCCGTCAAAGAGCTGCATCTTGCCGCTCTCGTTGAAGCCTGCTTTGGAGAGCTCGCTGCGGATTTCTTGTTCGGTCGCGCCCTGGAACGGCGGACAGATCGCTTGATAGTTGAGTGTGTTGGCGGCCAACCCAAGGTGCAATTCCAAAATCTGCCCCAGGTTCATGCGGCTTGGCACGCCAAGCGGCGTGAGGATGACGTCAACCGGACGGCCGTCTTTGGTGTAGGGCATGTCTTCCTCGGGCAAGATGCGCGAGATGACGCCCTTGTTGCCGTGGCGACCGGCGAGCTTGTCGCCCACCGACACCGTGCGCAGCTGCGCCACTTCGATGTGGACGCGCTTGATGATGCCGCTTTCGAGCTGGTGGCCCTGCTCGCGGGAAAATACTTTGACGCCGATGATGCGGCCGCGCTTGCCGTTTTCAAGCCGGAGGCTCGAGTCCTTTACGTCGCGCGCCTTGTCGCCGAAGATGGAGCGCAAAAGCCGCTCCTCGGGCGTGAGTTGCGTTTCGCCTTTGGGAGTGATCTTCCCTACCAAAATATCGCCCTGGCGCACCTCGGAGCCCACGCGCACGATGCCCTCTTCGTCGAGGTTGCGGAGCTTTGTTTCAGAAACGTTGGGTATGTCGTGGGTCGTCTCTTCGGCGCCGAGCTTGGTGTCGCGCACGTTGCAGACAAACTCCTCGATGTGGATGGAGGAGAACTTGCTGTTTTTGACCATGCGCTCGGAAATGATGATTGCATCTTCGTAGTTGGCGCCCGACCAGCACATAAATGCGACGAGACAGTTTTGACCGAGTGCGAGCTGCCCCTGGTCGGAGCTCGATGTGTCGGCGAGGAGGTCGCCTTTCTTGACCTTGGCCCCAAGCTCAACGGAGGGACGCTGGTGGAAAGCAGTAAAGCCGTTGGTACGGACAAAGTTGACGAGACTGTATGTCGTCTCCTTGCCTTTATTGTTTTTGATTTTGATGTGGCGGCCGTCGACGGCAGTGACCACGCCGTCTTCTTGTGCGTATATGAGCCGGCCCGTGTTACGCGCAGCGACCTCCTCGACGCCTGTCGCCACAAGCGGCGCTTCGGGGACGATGCAGGGTGTCGCCTGCTTTTGCATGTTGGAACCCATGAGTGCGCGGTTGGCGTCGTCGTGGTCGAGGAACGGTATCATCGAGGTCGCAATGGAAAACGGCTGCCCCGGCGCAACATCGATAAATTTGACCTGCGAGCGCTCAACACGTATGGGCGCACCGTGGAGGCGCACCTCGACCATGCTTTCCTCTATGGTGCCGTCTTGACCTACCATCGTGCCGCCGTGGGCTATGGCCTCCTTTTCTTCTTCTGCGGCATTGAGGTACACGACCTCGCCGGTGACGCGGCCAGCCACGACTTTGTTGTAGGGAGTCTCGATCATGCCGAACTCGTTGAGCCGGGCAAATTGCGACAGGCGCAAAATGAGACCGATGTTGGGGCCTTCAGGCGTTTGGATGGGGCACAGGCGGCCGTAGTGACTGGGGTGCACGTCGCGCACTTCAAAACCCGCCCGTTCGCGGGTGAGTCCGCCGGGGCCGAGGGCCGAAAGCGTGCGGAGGTGTTCAAGTTCCTCCATCGCGTTGGTCTGTTGCATAAATTGGGAGAGCTGGTTGGTGGTGAAGAACTCTTTGATGCGCGCCTGGAGCGGGCGGGGGTTGACGAACTGCACCGGCATCGTCGCTTCCGCGTCGATGGTCGACATGCGGTCCTGGATGTTGCGCTTCATGTGTGTGAGGCCGACGCGCAAGCGGCTCTGGAGCATCTCGCCCACGTAGCGCACGCGGCGGCTCCCGAGGTGGTCGATGTTGTCCTCCTGCGCGTCGGGTGTGTTTTCAAGTTGGAGCACCTGATTGAGTACAATAACGAGGTCGTCGAGGCTGAGCGTCTTGCGGACAAGCTCCTTCTCATCGAGCGATTTGTGGAAGCGCTGGTTGAAGCGGTAGCGGCCCACGCGCGAGAGGTCGTAGCGCTCCTCGCTGAAGATAGAGTTGATGTACTCGCGTGCGGAGTCCGCGGTCGCCAAGTCCCCGTCGCGCAGGCGCTTGTGGATTTCGACATACGCTTGGTTGACATCCTTGGCCGGATCGCGCTCGATAGCGCCCTCTATCCAGCGCTTGCCGTAGGCGTTGTTTGCAAAAATAGACTTGAGGTCGCTGTCAAAGCGCGCACCGAGCACCCGCAGGAGAGACACTGCGGGGAACTTGCGCTTGCGGTCAATGCGCACGGCGATGTCGCCCGTCGCGTCGGCCTCGAGCTCAATCCACGCGCCGCGCGCGGGGATTATTTTGGCGCCGAAGTGACGCTTGCCTTTGACCTCGCTTGCAGTAAAGAAGACTCCGTAGGAGCGCGCGAGTTGCGGAACGATGACGCGCTCGACACCGTTGATGATGAAGGAGCCGTGGTTGGTCATAATCGGCAGGTCGGCAAGGAAGATCTCCTGCTCCTTCTCCGACGCGTTTTGCTTGTTTTTGAGCTTGACTATCGCGCGCACGGGCACGTCGAGCGTCAATTTTTGCGCCTTGGCGTAGTGCTCGTCATACTTCGGCTCCCCGATCTCGATTTTAGAAAATTCAAGGTCAAACTTCTTGCCGGAGTAGTCCTTGATGGGCGTGAATTCTTTGAACGTCTCCCGGACGCCTTGCTCGATCAACCATTTGTAGGAGTCGGTTTGGGCGGCTACCAGGTCGGGGGTCTTGATGCGCGGAGCACTGTAGCGGGAGAAGTACTTTTGTTCACGCATATGGTGAGTGTTGGATGAGACTTATTAATGTGGAGTGAGGGCAAAAAACACACAAAGAGAGGGCGCGAAAAACGCTCCCCTGCTCCCTTTTTTCTGGGCTTATCAGGTGGCTCTGGCCACGTATTTAATTAGAAACCCCACTCGCAACTCATCCGTGCCCCGTGGTTTCGCTACTTAGTATACCTACAGCTTTAAAGCTGTCAAATGCTCTATCCCCGCCTTCCGCTGCGGCGTTTTGAGCGCTGCATGTCTATCTTTGCATGGTGGCCGCTCAAAAGAACCTTCGGGACTAAATATTTCTTACTATGATATATCAAAGTGTCCGGGCGGGTGTAGACGTCGTGGCTTGCAACGCGCCTCTCCTCCAAACTTTCAAACTTCCCCAATACGCCATTGAGTTGCCGCGCGGTCGCATCGATGATGGCAAGCGCGGGCACCTCGCCGCCGGTCAAAATGTAGGGGCCCACTGAAATTTCCTCGGCTTTGAGAATTTTCTTTGCCCGGGCATCGATGCCTTCATAGCGCCCGCACACAATAATTACTTCTTTTTGTTTGGAAAGTTTCTTTGCAAATGCATTTGTAAACGGCTTCCCGCCCGCAGAGGTGATGAGAACCGGGATTTTCTTCCCCCTTCTAATCTTTTGTACCGCTTTGATGACCGGCTCGGCGCGCAGGACCATCCCGGGGCCCCCGCCGTAGGGCCGCTCATCCACCTTGCCCCACTTGTTGCCCGCGGTGAGGCGCAACTGGCGGGTTTTGACGCTGATCTTTCCCTCTTTCTGCGCACGTCCCAAAATTGACGCCTGGGTATATGCGTCGATTACTTCGGGAAACAGGGTTATAACGTGAAAGCGCACTGTTAGATATTGCCGAGTTCGCCCATGGCCTCGTCGAGGCTCTTCATTTGCGGCGTGGCGGGCGCTTCGTGCGAGCCGTCCCAACCGGTGTCCTGGGACTTCATACCGCCCTCGGGCTCGTTAATTTTCAAGTTCACGCGGGCGTTGTTCTTCATCCCCACAACGCGAAGTAGCGTGCGGATGGCCTTGGCGGTGTTACCCGAGCGGCCTATAACCTTGCCCATGTCCTCCGGGTGGAGGTCAAGCGTGAGCAATACACCCATCTCGTCTACCACACGGCTAATCTTGACCGAGTCGGGGTGCTCGACGAGGCCTTTTACTACAAACTCCAGGAACTCCTGATCGCGTTCTGCCATATCCGAATATTTAGGTATCTAATACTGAAAGTTTACTCTGCAACCTTCTCGGGCGCAACTTCCACTTTGGGCTCTTCTGTAGCCTCCGCTGCGGGGGCTTTTGCGGGGGCTTCGGCCTGCGCTGGAGTCTCAGCAGCCTTCTCCGGTGCTTTGTATGCCGGGAGGACGTTTATCTTCTTGGCGTCGATTATCTTTTTGCTCACCAAAAGGTTGTGCACGGTGTCGGATGCCTTGGCGCCCATCGAGAGCCAGTGCTTGATGCGCTCGGCATTGAGCTCGATGCGGTCGACGCGCGGGTCGTAGGAACCGACCATCTCCAGGTAACTGCCGGTCTTCACCTTCTTTTTGGAATCAACGACAATAACCCGGAAGCTCGGGTCGTTGGTCTTGCCCACGCGCGTGAGGCGGATAGTAATCATTTTTTGAAAACGTCCCGCCTGTGCGGGAGTAGCAACACTCTACCCCATTGGACTTTACGGGTCAAATGCGCTACATTCACGCTACGAATGCCTCGCAGGAGTGACACAGCCTCTCGCAAGCGCGATGGGGCTTCCGCCAAAGGCGGATCCGCCTCTGGCGGAAAAAAATATGTAGAAGGGGTCATTGAACTTACCCGCCGCGGCAAGGGCTATATGTCATGGCCGAACGAGCCGGAGAAGGAGGACATAGAAATCTTCCCCGAGAAGCTCAATGGCGCGCTCAACGGCGATACGGTGGCGATCGAAATCCTCACCCTCTTTCCCCGCCCGCGCGGGCGGGTCAAAAAGATTGTGGAGCGCGCCAAGGTGCAGTTCGTCTGCACGGTCAAGGGCGGCAAAGTACTCCCCGACGATGTGCGCTTTGTGGCGGATATTAAAGTCGGCAAGCCGCTTGCCGACGGCGACAAAGTGCTTGTCGAGCTCTTGAGCTGGAGCGGCGAAGTTGCGGAGGGCAAGGTGCTCGAGGTGTTGGGCAAGGCGGGTGAGCACCGTGTCGAGATGAACGCGATTGTGATGGAACATGGCTTCCAGACATCCTTCTCGCCCGAAGTGGAGCGCGAGGCGGCCGACTTGGAGCGCCGCCATGCAGAGATTATTAAAGAAGAGTTGCCCAAGCGCGCCGACTTCCGCGACGTGGTGACGATGACCATCGACCCCAAAGACGCCAAGGACTTCGACGATGCACTCTCCGTGCGCGAGCTCCAAGACGGCGCGTACGAAGTGGGCGTGCACATCGCCGATGCAAGTTTTTTCTGCCGCCCCGGCACGTCTATCGGCCAGGAGGCCCAGCGCCGCGGCACAAGCGTGTACCTCGTCGACGCGACCATACCCATGCTCCCCAACGCGCTCTCGGCCAACATCGCGAGCCTCAAGCAAGGGGAGGAGCGGCTCGCCTTTTCTGCCGTATTTATTCTTGATAAAAATGCAAAAGTTCTTAAACGCACATTCACTAAATCAGTCATCAAGTCCAACCGGCGCTTTACGTACGAAGAGGCTCAAGAAGTTTTGGATAAACAACACGGTGAGTTTCTAAAAGAACTTACGACCCTCCACTCGCTTGCAAAAATTATGCGCACACAGCGCGCGGATGAGGGCGCCATAGACTTCGGCGACAACGAGGTGCGCTTTGAACTCGACGCTTCGGGGAAGCCGCTTAAAGTCGTGCGCAAAGAAAGGATAGATACAAATTGGTTGATAGAAGAGTTTATGCTGCTCGCCAACCGCGAGGTGGCGCACCATATTTCAGAACTCGCCAAAAAAGTGCCTGAGCGCAACTACGTCTTCCTCTACCGTATCCACGATCTGCCCAAAGCTGACCGCATCGAAGAGCTTGCGACCTTTGTGCGCGCGGTCGGGTACGAGTTCGGCCACCGGGGTTCGGGCAAAGGCAAAAAGCAACCCCCGTCGGCCAAAGATATCCAAAAATTGCTCAAAGATATCGAGGGCAAGCCCGAAGAACACCTTATCCGCACCGCAACGCTCCGCAGTATGGCCAAGGCAATCTACTCGACCAAAAATATCGGGCACTTCGGGCTCTCCTTCGAGCACTACACGCACTTTACCTCCCCCATCCGCCGCTACCCCGACATGCTGGTGCACCGCATTTTGGCGAGCCATCTCGATGATGCGCCCATTACGCGCCGCGAGTACGGCAACCTCGAGCAGTTGTGCATCGAGGCCTCCGAGGCCGAGGCCAAGGCCGTCGACGCCGAGCGCGAGTCTATTAAGTACAAACTTGTCGAATACATGCAACCCAAAGTGGGGCAGGAGTTCGACGCGGTTATTTCGGGCGTGACCGACTGGGGCATCTATGTAGAGGAAAAAGAGAGCAGCGCCGAAGGTTTGGTGCGCGTTGCGACCATCCAGGGCGACTTCTACAACTACGCCCCGAAGGAATACTCGCTCGTGGGCCAGAAGACAAAGAAAAAGTACTCCCTCGGGGACCCTGTGAGAGTACGTTTGGTGAATGCGGACCTGGCCGCCCGCCAACTCGACTTCGAGTTGGCTTAAAATACTGCACCCCCGCTGACGCGGGGGTGTTTTTGTCGGTAATACGCACCGACCTCGAATGCCGTGACTACTTGGCGGGCAAAAAGGTTGATGGCCTTGTTGCCGGGACGCCGAGTGCGATGATGCCGAGCTCTTTGGCATCGGCGGAGCGATCGGGAAGCGTGGCACTCCACTTGGGCACCAACGCCGTGTCAATCTTTTTACGGACGTCCCCACACATGTGACTCGGGCACAGCAGCTGGATTTCGTTTCTGTGAGCCGACCGGCTCACTGGAACAGACGAGTAGAGCAGAATATTCCGCCCCATTTTGTCGACCACCACGTGGCCCCGGTACCGGTAGTCCCCTACTTCGACCTCGGTGGAATCGAGAATGCTCCCTACGGCTGGCATTAGCGCCTCTTTTGAATGTTCGGTCCGCGTGATTGCGGACGGATGCTCACTATACCACAAAGTTCCTACTTCGCAACTGCGAGGGCTTCCTCGAATTTGACCGACAAGAGCTTGGAGACGCCATCATTGCCCATGGTCACCCCGTAGAGTACGCCCGCTCTGCTCATCGTCTCGCGGTTGTGCGTAATCAAAATAAGTTGCGATTTTTTGGCGAGGCTCTCTATCATGTCACCGTAGCGGCGCGAGTTTGCTTCGTCGAGCGCAGCGTCGGTTTCGTCGAGAATGAGAAACGGCGGCGGGTTGACCTGGCTCATCGCAAAAATGAGCGCGATCGAGGTGAGCGCCCGCTCGCCGCCCGAGAGCATATGGAGGCCTTTGACCCGCTTGTGCGGGATAGTGACCGAAATCTCGACGCCCTCCTCTTCTTCTATTTCATCTTCATCGGACTCCCCGCCCTCCTCCGGCACACTCCGCTTAAGCCGGCGTTCTTTGACGATGGAGAGTGAGGCGCTGCCGCCCCCGAACATAAGCTTAAAGAACGCGTCGAATTCTTTGTTTATTTTCTCGACACCGCCTGTAAATTTTTTCTCCAGCGTCTCGGTCAACTCTCCGATGAGGTGGTTAAGCTTTTCGATGCTCCCCGCAAGGTCGTTGAGCTCGCGCGCCAAAAATGCATCGCGCTCGACCGTCTCTTTGTGCTCACGCAACACGTCGGTCGCCTCACCCAAGCCGCCGTCCTCGAGCTTTATTTTGAGGCGCTCTATCTTTTTGCGGCGGTCTTCCTGCGCATCGCGCACCTCCTCGCCGCTGACACGGAACTCTTTATACGCGAGCGCCTTGGGGCCGCACAGCGCGCCGGCCTCGGCGACAGCACTCTTGAACGCCGCCTCTTCGCGGTTGAGCACTTCTTCGCGCGCACGGGTTGAAGAAAGGGCGGCTTGGAGTCCGCTGCGCTGCGCCATAGCCTCAAAGAGCTTGCGCTCCGCGGCGCGGCTCTCATCCTTGCTGCTCTCTATTGAGCGCCGCAGCTTCGCTATAGTCTCGCTTGCGCGCGTTTCGCCTTTGCTCAACTGCTCGAGTTCATGCTCGAGCTCGCGTTTGCGCGCGGCGAGGTCGTCGCCGGAGCCTTTAGGCGCAAGCAGGGCGAGCTTCTGCAAAAATTCTTTTGCGAGCGCGACGAGGTCCGCAAGCGAGCCTCCTTGCGCCAACGAAAGTACCCGCTGCCCGAAATCTTTTGCATCACCGAGCGGCACCGACGCACCGGGCGCGTGCACCTCTGCCAAGAGTCGTCCTTCCACACGCCCGAGTTCGCGTTCTATTTCGCGCCTGCGGGTGGAGAGCCGCTGGCCCTCCTTCTCCACATCAATGAGTTCCTGCGTGTGGACATCGTGGGGTTTTTTCTCAAGCGCCGTGTGCGATACTTTAATCGAGTGTTCGACATCGGCGAGCTCTTGCTCCGGCCCCGCGCGCTCGCGCATGAGCGCTTCGCGCGTGTGTGTGATGTAGTGGTGTTCACGCGTAAGATACTCCACGTAGCGCTCCACCAACTCGTCGCGCAACTTTTCGCTCTCTTCTATCTTTTTGACCTGCGAGCTCAAGAATTTGAGGTGGGGGGCAAGTTCGCGCCGGAGCGCCTCGACTTCGCGCATGTTCTCACCCGTCTTTTCAAGTTTGCGCTGCGCCTCTTCGCGCTTATACAAATATGCGGTGAGCCCGAGCGCATCCTCGAGCATCTCGCGCCGCTCTCGGCTCCCGGCGGAGAGCACCCTGTCGGCCTCGCCTTGGGAGATTATGTGGTGGCCGGAGGAGCCGATGTTCGCCTGCGAAAGCAGCTCGGCAATGTCGCGCAGGCGGACAATAGAGCCGTTGAGCAAATAATCGTTAACCCCGTCGCGGTGCACCACGCGCTCGAGGGAGACTTCGTCGAAGTCGAGGGAGAGTGCGCGGTCGGCGTTATCAAACACCAGCTTGACCCCGGCCTTGCCCGCCCGCGGCGAGCTTGCCGAGCCGTTCCATATCAAGTCCTCGCCGCGCTTGCCGCGCATCGACTTCATCGACTGCTCGCCGAGCACAAAGCGGAACGACTCGGCAATGTTTGATTTGCCCGAGCCGTTGGGACCAACCACCGCAGTAATAGCCGTGCCGAATTCAAGTTCGGTTTTTTTGGCAAATGATTTGAACCCCGATAGTTCTATCGACGTAAGTCTCACCGGGTTATTTTACCATCCCTTTGCATCAAGCGCGGCACGCGCGGCAGACTGCTCGGCTTCCTGCTTTGATTTGCCTTTCCCCTGCGCGGCAAGTTCAGTGCCGAGATACACTCCAACGACAAATTGCTTGTCATGGTCGGGGCCGGTCTCGTCCAGCACCTGGTACGCCGGCGTTGCGCCGTATTCGTCCTGCGATTTTTCCTGCAGCGCCGACTTCGCATCCTGCCAAAGGCGCTTTTTAACAATCTCTTCTATTTTTGGCAGAAGATGCGCTGCGATAAATCGCTGCGCCGCGTCGTAACCCTGGTCCAGATAAATTGCGCCGATAAGCGCCTCAAATGCATTTGCCAGGAGCACGCCGCGCGCGCGGCCCGTGTCTTTTGCTTCACCGCGACTCAAGAGCAGATAGTCGTTCATGTCGAGCGCCGTCGCCACTTCAGCGCACGTCGTCGCGTTGACGAGCGCCGCGCGGTACGCGGTCAGCTCACCTTCGGGCTTGTCGGGAAATTTTTCGTACAAAAAGTGCGTCGATACCAGCTCGAGCACCGCGTCGCCCAAAAACTCCAAGCGTTCGTTGTGGCCGCCGGTTTCGCCACGGTGTTCGTTTAAATATGAGCGGTGCGTAAAAGCCTGCCTCAACAGGTTTACGTCGCTAAAGGACACCTTCGCCGCCTCTTCGAATGTCTTGAAGTCTTTTTGCATGTCTCAGGTAGTTCTGGGATTATTTTTCAGCCGTCTTTATTTCGCGGTCGTTTATCTTTTGTACCGCGCGCGTGACTATTGGCAGCACATCTTCGTAAAAGTTAAGTTCGAGCGCATCCTGGAGCCTAAACCATCGTCCGTCATCAAGACCTCCTTTTTGCTCGAGCGTAATCTCGGTGTACGGCGACTGCGCCAGGAAGTAGTGCACCTGCTTTCGCTTTTTGCCCTTTTCAGGGTCGGATGCAATATACTCGTTTTCGCCCAAATTGTCTTGTATCTCGATCGTGAGCCCTAATTCTTCCTTTATTTCGCGTATGGTGCCTTCTTTGACACTCTCGCCTTTTGTTTCTTCGCTGTCGCCAATCTTTCCTTTGCTTAACGTCCAATGGCCAAAGATATCGTGCACCACCGCAAGATAAATTTCGCCTCCATGCTTGGCATACACCACCGCGCCACCCAACTTTTCGATCGGCATCTCTTCGTACGGCACGTCTTTTTTGCGCTTGGATACTTCATCTTTACCCGGCTCGCCCAATTCTTTGTACACGGCGCCAAGCACACCGTTCACAAAGCGGCCGGAATTTTCGCCGCCGAAACTTTTCGCGAGTTCAATCGCTTCGTTGATAGCCACTTTGGCGGGCACCTTTTCGCGGTCGCTAAAGAGGAGTTCGTACAGACCAAGGCGAAGTACGTTGCGATCTACCGGCGCAATACGCTCGATAGGCCACTCGGGCGCGGCCTTTTCTATCACCATGTCTAAATCACGCCTGCGCTCCAAAACCCC
>JAGWLV010000034.1 GCA_028864875.1 Patescibacteria group bacterium | reverse complement strand
GAAAAATAAAAGAGGACGCCGTAGGCGAAGTACGTTTCAAAATTGCTCTCGCCCATCGCGGCGGCGCGTAAAATGCGCCAGAACAACACGCCGAAGAGCGCAAAGACGATGAGAATGCCGACAAAGCCCCATTCTTCGCTGAACGCGGCAAAAATGAAATCGGTTTGATACTCCGGCAAAAAGCGCAACTTGCTTTGCGTGCCGTAGCCGATGCCCTTGCCGAAGAATTGTCCGGAACCGACCGCCACCATCGACTGGTATGCATTGTAGCCCGCGCCCTGCAAAGAGGCCGTGGGGTTGATAAACGAGAGGATGCGATTTTTTTGATATTGATGGAAGCCGAAGAGCCACAGCCCTCCGAAGGCGACGGCTCCCACCAACAGCACCGTCGCCAAGTGCTTCAGCGAAAGGCCGGAAACCAACACCAACCCCAGCCATATGAGGAAGATGATGATGGCCCCGCCGAAGTCGGGCTGGAGCGCAACCAAAACGAAAATAATGGCCGCATACAACCCGGAGACGAGGATGTGCTGAAAGTTGCGTATCTCGACGTGCCGGCGGGAAAAATATTTGGCAAGCGCGATGACGAGCGCGAGTTTGGTGAATTCAACCGGTTCAATGCCCAAGGGCCCCAGCGCAATCCAGCTTTTTGCGCCCTTGATGGCGGTGCCCAGGATGAGCAGCAAAAAAAGCGGTATGGTGAGCGCGCCGTATATCCATGCCGCCACGGAGGAGCGCCTCAGGAAGCGCCAGTCAACAAACGCCGCGCCGAAGAAGACCGCAACACCCAAAGCAACCCAGATGAGCTGGCGGTAAAAGAACGAGTCCTGCCCGCTGAAGGAGTTGAAGGTGAGGAGGCCGAGCACGCAGAGCGTGAGCGCGGCGCAGAGCGCCACCCAATCGATATGCGATTTTTTTTGCGTGAGGTCCACTCAGAATGAAGGTAGTATTGATATTTCTGCTTTCACAATCGGCCCGCCTGAAGTGTCGACCCCGAACGGCCAGGTGAAAACCACGGGAGCATTTGAGCGCTTGGGCACGGTGATGACGCTCTTGCTCGCGGCGCGCGCCGTGCCGCTCTCATCATAGAGAATGGCGGCCACGGTAATGTTTTGAGCATCGCTGAGCGACGAGTTTTGTATGGTTGCTGAGAGTGAAGAGTAATCGGCCGCATGCTGTGGCTGCGTTATCGCGGGGATGACGTAGTTTTGTTGCGGCACCTTCTCCCACACCGGCACCGCTGAGAACGCGAAGAGCGTGCGCGCCACCGCGCGCGTGCCCGTGTTGATGCCAGTCTCGATTACCGGGATGTCGACGACGGGCGGCAAATCCATGGTGCCGTCGCGTTCAACGATGAGCTGATTGTTGGCGTCAAAAAGCTGGAAGGAATACTGCACGGCCCTTGCCCCCGCGCCGGGGTTGTTGTTTTCAATGTAGGCCGCCGCCGTGTAGCTTGAAGCCCCCGTGCGGAACGCGCGGCTCCAGAGCACCGTGGGCGCGCGCGCCTGGTCCTGGCACAAAAGCGCGCAGGAGCCGCCGCAATCAACGCCCGTTTCGTCGCCGTTTTGTTTGCCGTCAAAACAGGTGGGCGCGGTATTGAAAAATGAATTCCACACGCCCCACACAAAAACAAGCGCCACAATGGCGGCCACGCCGTAGTACATTAATTGTCTCCTCCCGCTCCAGCTCAGCGCCATATGCCCCTATTCTATATCAAAAGAAAAACTCCGCACTAGCGGAGCTTTTCTGCAAAAAATTGACGGGGTTTTTGCGACATAAGTAGATTAGACCCTCTATTCTGGCGGCTAGCTACTCTCGCTGGGTTGTACCCCAACTACCATCGCCGCTACGGGGCTTAACTTCCGTGTTCGGAATGAGAACGGGTGTGACCCCCGCGCCAAGCCACCAAAACATAAGGTCCAAACTCAACCCCTTCGATTGCTCTCGGGGTAAACAACAAATTATTGCGGTTCCCAATTCTTCCTTCGCCAGAGAAAGAAACATCGATCAATTAGTACTCCTCGGCTGAACACCTTGCGGTGCGTACACCTGGAGCCTATCAACGTCGTCATCTCCGACGGATCTTAATGATTCCTCATCTCTAAGCTGGCTTCGCGCTTAGATGCTTTCAGCGCTTATCCTTTCCGGACATAGCTACCCAGCGGTCCCCTTGGCAGGAGAGCTGGCAGACCAGCGGTCCGTTCACTCCGGTCCTCTCGTACTAGGAGCAAACCTTATCAAGAATCGACGCCTGCAGTAGATAGGAGACCAACCTGTCTCACGACGGTCTGAACCCAGCTCGCGTACCATTTTAATTGGCGAACAGCCAAACCCTTGGGAGCTTCTCCACCCCCGGGATATGGTGAGCCGACATCGAGGTGCCGAACTCCGCCGTCGCTATGGACGCTTAGGCGGAACTAGCCTGTTATCCCCAGAGTAGCTTTTGTCAGATAATCTTCCACGGCGTCTAATACCCATGGTCGGTTCACTTTGTCCTACTTTCGTACCTGCTCGTCATTCACGACTTGCAGTCAAGCACCCTTTTGCCAATGCGCTATCGGCACGGTTTCCATTCGCGCCTAGGGTACCTTGATGAACTCCTCCGTTACTTTTTAGGAGGATAGCGCCCCACTAAAACTGCCTACCAGATACTGTCTCGACTGGGTTTTGCCCAACCGGTTAGCACATACAACTAGAAAGAGCGGTATTTCACTGACGAGTAGATCTCAGCCGAAACCGAAACCATCAAACCTCTCCCGCCTATGCTACGCAGTCGTGTCGTATGAGCAATATCAAGCTACAGTAAAGCTTCTGGGGTCTTTTCGTCTATCTGCAGGTAACCGGCATCTTCACCGGTATTGTATTTTCACCGAACGGTACTCCGAGACAGTTCCCCAGTCGTTACACTATTCGTGCGCGTCTGAACTTACCAGACAAGGAATTTC
>JAGWLV010000033.1 GCA_028864875.1 Patescibacteria group bacterium | reverse complement strand
CGAGCAAAAGATAATCCTCGCGGGTTCGGGGATGAGCAGCGGCGGGCGCATCTTTGGCCACGAAAAAAAGTACCTCCCCGACCCTAAGTCGACCGTGCTTATTGTGGGGTACCAGGCCGCGGGCACCGTGGGCCGGCAGCTCATTGAGGGCGCCGCGAGCATCACCGTGCGCGGCTCGGGGGAAAAAATCCCCGTGCGCGCGCACATCGAGACACTGTACGGCTACTCGGCGCACAGCGACGGCGAGCGGCTTTTGGAGTTTGCCAACAAGGCGGCGGCCAAGGGCGCGCGCGAGATTTTTATCGTGCACGGCGAGCCCGCGGCCACGAGCTTTTTGGCGCAGCGCATCCGTGACTATCTGGGCACCCGCGCCACGACCCCCGAGGCGGGTGATGAAGCAACGATTGATTTTTAGGTTACAATAGAGCGAATGGACGCAAAGAAAGAGAACCTGAGTCTCAAGTTTGCGGTGTCGGGCGCCGCCGAGACGGGCCATTGCGGCATCGACGCCTACGACAAGGGGATAGAGCTGGGCAAGCAAATTGCATTGCACAAGGCGGTCTTGGTTAACGGAGCGACGACGGGCTTCCCCCTGTGGGGGGCCATGGGCGCCAAGCAGGCGGGCGGCTTTACGCTTGGATTTTCTCCCGCCAATACCGAAAAGGAACATATCGAGGTGTACAACCTGCCGGTCGAGTACATGGATGTCATCGTGTACACGGGGTTTGGATTCCCCGGCCGAGACCTCATCATGACGCGCTCGAGCGACGCGGTATTTTTTGGCTGCGGGCGCATCGGCACGATCCACGAGTTTACCATCGCGTTTGAGGACCAAAAGCCCATCGGCATTTTGGAGGCGGGGTGGGAGACCGACGAGGTCATCAAAGAGATTTGAGCGGGCGGGCACCGGCCCAACGACCGCATCGTGTTTGATACCGACCCCCAGGCGCGGGTGGAGCGCATTATCGAGCTCGTTAACAAAGATAAAATAAACCGCGCGTCGTTCCGCTTTGCGCCGGCCGCGGCGCTCGGCCCTGAGGCCGCCGCCGCGCAGGGCACCCCTTTGGGTAATTTGTAGTAAACGACGACCGGCCATATGGCCGGTGGCTTTGTGTTTGCCGGCTGCGCCGGCAGGGCGGCAGTGGTAATCAGGACGTCAGCTTGGCAAACAGGGATGGTTGGTCGGTTTGGTTGTGGTGGTGTTGGTGCTTGACGTAGCGGCGTATCACGTACTCGTCCAAGCCGATGGTGGAGACGAAGTAGCCCCGGGCCCACAGCGATTGTTTTTCATACAGCCCGTGTGCTCGCTTGATCTTCTTCTTGAGCCAGGCGGAGGACTTCCCCTTCATCGTCTGCATGATGTAAGAGACGGAGTCCCGAGGCGTGGCGAGCAGCACCAGGTGGATGTGGTCCTCCTGGATATTCAACTCCACCACCTCCCAGTGCTTCCACTTGGCGATGGTTTCGAAGATTCTTCTCAGTTCCTGCTTCACCTTGTCGTTGCCGAGTACCTTGCCGCGGTACTTTGGCGTCCAGACTAAGTGGTACTTCAGGTCGTAAAAACAGTGTGATAATGTGCGTATCGTACGTCTGTTGGATGACATGCGTATGTTAGTTGCTAAAGCCGTCCTGCCGGACGGCTTTAGCATACGGCCTTGCCTTCAAACGTACACTCCGGCTAAAGCCGGAGGTTTTTGCAATTAAGTAAACTACCCCGCAGCAGAGCTGCGGGGCATTAGTGGTCGAACAATGTTGGCGAGTTACGATGGAGATGGCGGTACTCCCGGCTCTTGCCTTGCGATTTAATATACTCCCGCACGGCATTTTCTGAACCGTACAGCGCGACCGTGTTGACGTAATATCCGTCAGTCCAAAACTCGCCGCCCCAAAGCTTCATCTTGACGTCGGGCATTCGTTTGAAAATCTCTTTAGCAGTGATGCTTTTTACCGTCTGCACAATCCTTTGGGGCGGCATGGTGGGCACCGACTGTACCAGAAAATGCACGTGGTCACGGTCTGTCCCGATCTCGATGAAGTGTATTTCGTAGCGATCACCAATCGCAAGGCAGATCTGCTTCAGGAGGAGATCGACTGGTTCGGTGAGCACCACCTTGCGGTACTTGGCCGTGCAGACAAAGTGGTACATGAGCATCGAAACGTTGTGGTTCTTGTGGAGGTAGGTGCTCACCGAACCAGCCTAGCACGCAGCAGAGCTGCGCGGTATTGGACCGGTTTGGGAATAAAAAACCCGCAGGTGTTAACCGGCGGGTTAGGTGGGGAAGAGGTCCTCAACCAGGCGCACCGCGTCAAGCGGCAAGACCCCGATGAGCTCAAAGATGTGCGCCATGGTGGCGTGGCGCATCTCGCGGTCCTCACCCAGGTGGTTTTGGTCGTAGGTGCGCGCCGCGGCGCAGGCCTCTTTAAAGGCCTCGATCGCCGCGCCGGTAAGCTCAGCTGAGTTTTGGAATTTAGGCTGTGCGGGGTCAAGTTTGAGCTTGCGCTCGATAGAGTGGAGAACGGTGTTTTGCCAGCGCTCGACACACTCGGAGGGACTCATTACCTACACCTGCGGGTTTGTTGCGGGGCAGTCCTTACTTTCTATACCCTACAACCGCAGTGCGCGCAATGAAGTGGCAAAAATAAAACCCGCCCGGTTGCCCGGGCGGGGTAGTAGCGTGTGCGGGGTTGCTCATGCTCCTGTTTTGCGGATGACAACAGCGGCTGTCGCATGTTGCCCCCTTACGGCCACATGCCGCGGCGGCGGGCGTCGCGGAATACGTAGCGGTCGCGCCACTCGCGCAGCACTTGCAGAAGCTTCTTTAGCATCTCTTGCCCCTATGTTGAGCGGCCAAGGCCGCGATGAACGTTTTTTGCAATTATACACCCAAATGGGTGCAAAGTCAATAGGGTAGGGAATGGCCTAAAACAAGGCTTCTTGAGGCTTGCCCCGTCACTAGACTTTGGCATCGTGCCGAAGACACAAAATCTAAAATGCCAAAGTTCAGTGCGGGGCTTGCATTTT
>JAGWLV010000010.1 GCA_028864875.1 Patescibacteria group bacterium | reverse complement strand
TTTGGAATTTTATTTTTAGTATTCTGTTCATCGTTGTGCTCGTCGTCGCGGTCGTCGAAATGAAGCAAATCCGCGGCGGATTTTTGGTGTCCGTGCCGCCGTTTGACGCCATTACGATGGTGTTTGCGACCTTCCGTATCACCCGGCTTGTCGTGTACGACAAAATTGCGCGCTGGTTCAGAGAGTTGTTTGCGCAGCGCCGTGTACACGAGGAGGGTGGGCGCAAAATGGTGGAAGTTACACCTTTCGGCAGTGGCTTCCGCCACACGATTTATGACTTGTTGCACTGCCCGTGGTGCATCGGCATCTGGGCCGCGCTCATAGTTGTCTTTTGCTACTTTGTATTTCCGTGGGCATGGTCGGTCATCTTCTTCCTCGCACTCGCGGGCGCGGGCTCGTTCATCCAAGTGGTATCGAACGGCATCGGGTGGCGCGCAGAAAGCCTCAAGCTCGAAGCCGAGGAGCATCAGCGCAACTTGCAGCTCTAAAATTTTTCTATCTACTTGTTAAGGCCCCCGATTGGAGTTGAAGTGGCCTGTGAGCCGCCTCCGGGCGCCGGGGCCACCGCGCGCTCGGTGTAGAGCCAGTACGCCGCTCCCACGACGATAATGACGGCTGCAAGGACGACGAGTACGTGCTTCATAGTTTAAGTATACTCTCAATGACCCCCGCTGTCTCTTCGGGCGAAAAGACCTCATGGGTCTTGATGCCGGCCTGGTGCACGACCGCGTCGTTGCCCCCTTCTTCAAGCGCATCGCCCACGTAGAGCATGTGTTCGATGGGGATTTTGGTCATCTCGCTGAGGCGCTTGATGCCGAAGGCTTTGTTGATGCCTTTGGGTGTGATGTCGATGGTTGTGAGTCCGCCCATTGTGTTGTCGAAGTCCGGCAGGCGAGCCGAAAGGAGAGCATGGACTTTTGCGCGCAAGTCCTGGTGCGCGCGGCGCCACTCTTCTTTTTCCGGCAAAGGGGCCTGCTGTCCGAGGGGAGAGAACGCGATTTCGGCACCGCGGTCCTCGATGCGCTCGCCCCACACGCGCGCCGGGGCATTTTCGAGCCCGACATCGCTCAAGACCCCGTGGAGCACGCCGACGATGCGCTCTTTTTGGTTTTGAGAGAGTGCGTGGTCGTATTGCAACCGCCACCCATGCTCGCGGTGTACGTAGCACTGTGCCGCGTTGTCGGGGAAGAGGTACAGCCGGCCGAGTTGTGCCTCGTCGGGGAGCGAGGGAAAGAATTGAATTTCAAATTGCTTCCAGCTCCCGCCGGAGAGCACTGCAACCGGCATTTTTTTGAGGAGTTCGCCAAGAAGCTCGCCCATCTCGCGGGTCATGCGCTCCTTGCTTTCGGCGAGCGTGCCGTCGAGGTCGAAGGCGACGAGGCGGGGAGCGATCATAGCATTTCAGACTCGCCGGCCTCGGAGCGCCGGCGGCGGGCAAGTGCATTGCGCAGGCGAGCCATGGTTGCGGCAATTTCGGCCTCGTTCATCACCTGGCGCTTCTCGTCGCCGTGGGCGGTCATGTCGCCGAGCTGCGTGTCGGGCATGAGGTTGTAGTGGAGGTGGGGGATTGATTTGCCTGTCGACTCCCCTTCGCGCAGCACAAACGAGACCCCGCCGTGGCCAAGCTGTTTGAGGAGCTCCCACCCGAGCTTTTGGAGATCTTCGCAGTCGCGGAACTCGCGCTCGGTCATCTCTTCGATGCGCGTGATGTGGCGCTTGGGTATGACCAACAGTTGGTCGGGATGGTAGCCGGCTATCGAGTAGGTAAGGTAGGCGGTTGCGTTATCCACAATGACCTCCTCGCGCTTGGGATCATCAAACGGGCAGGGGCGCTTGGCCTTGAGGAGGTCGAGGTATTTCATCGGTGATATTTGTCCTTGAGCCGGGTGATGTCGCCTTCATCGAAGGCACCGAAGGAAATTTCAAGCAAGGTGAGGTCGCGCACCGCCTCCACCCGGTGCGCGCTGCCGCGCGGGGCAAAAAACTCGCTGCCCACTGTTGCCTCGTGGCGCTCCGCGCCGATGGTCACCGTGCCCGTGCCCTCGACTATGCGCCAAAATTCGTCGCGGCCGGTGTGGGTCTGCAAACTGATAGCCTCGCCGGCTTTGACGTGCACGAGTTTGACCGTCGTCGGTTCGTTGAGCGTAAAGCGCTCAAAGGAACCCCACGGACGGTCTTCTTTGGAATAATTGAGGAGCATGCTGTAAGTATAAACGCCGAAAACGCCGGCCCCGCCCCCGTGGCGCTTTGTGGCGCTCGTGGGGCGGGGCCGGCCTAAACCATGCTCATACCTCTTTTTTCCTGCTAGCCTCTATACGCACTAGAACTGAGCCTTGGTGGGGAAGGTGACAGCGGCCTCTTTCAGGCTCCGTCTGCCGTCACGCGCCCCCGTGCTCCCACAGTACGCTCCGGGAGTGAGGCGAAAGTGAATTTTTATTCAGATTGTATGGAGCCTTCACCAACCAGGCGATAGCCCACGCCGCGCACCGTTTCAAACAACGGTTCGTCCTTATCGGACCCGAGTTTTTTGCGGAGGTTTTTCATGTGGAC
This sequence comes from Patescibacteria group bacterium, assembly GCA_028864875.1. GTDB lineage: Bacteria > Patescibacteriota > Minisyncoccia > Phycocordibacterales > SBAW01 > GWA1-54-10. The sequence goes on along the minus strand of JAGWLV010000010.1, from coordinate 14,988 downwards.
ATCGAGCACGTTGCTCCAGGACAGGGAGTTGAAGTCCCACACATGGTCGAACAGTTTCTCGCGACTGAGGACCTCGCCCGGCTGGCGCATAAAGCACTCGAGGAGCGCAAATTCTTTGAGAGTCAGAGGCACCTCCTCACCGTTTTTGCGCACGACGCGCGTGGCCATATCCATTTCAAGCGGGCCGACGCGCAAAACAACCGGTTTTTGTTGGGCCGGGCGCCGTAGCACCGCATTGATGCGCGAAAGCAGTTCGTCGAAGGAAAAGGGTTTGACCACATAGTCGTCGGCACCCTTGTTGAGGAGGTCGACCTTGTGCTCGGTCTCGTTGCGCGCAGTGAGGATGATGATGGGGGTCGTGACGCCCTCCTTGCGCACGCGCTCGGTAATCGTCGCCCCGTCCATCCCCGGGAGCATGAGGTCAAGAATAATGAGGTCGTACTCGCTGCGGTAGAGCAAAATACGGTTGAGCGCTTTTTCGGAGTCGGGGAGCCAGTCAACGGCAAAACCCTTGAGTTCGAGTCCTTTCTTGAGGGCTTTGGCGAGCTTTTCTTCGTCTTCAACAATGAGTAGGTGCATGGGTCTTTTTTGATTAGACTTTATAACTAAACCCAGTATTACAGGTTCAGTATGAACCATTCATGAAGACGTGTATAGAATCAATTTCTTACAGAGTCGTTTCAAAGCGCGCCCACGCTGCGGGGAAGAGCCACTGGGCAATGTGGAAGATGCCGTACGTGATAAAGAATGCCGAGAAGACGTCGATAGTGTAGTGGAGGTGTCCCAGGAGCACAATGGTCGCAAAAAATATTGTTACAAAGAAATAGAAATTCCGTATCGCAGGCTTATGCCAAAACACGAGCACGCCGAGGAACGGCAACCCCGTGTGTCCGGAGAAGAAGAGGTCCGCGCCGAAGAACATGTTGTTGATGGTCTGGCCGAAGTCCGGCGAAATGTAGGCGGCAAAAGGCGCGATGTGCGTCATCGTCACGAACGCCGAGCGGATAAAAAAGAAGAGTGTCGTCGCATAGAGCGCAAAGGGTATGCGGTTGGGGTACGGGAGGACGAACAGGGCCGTGAGTGCAATAACCACGAACGTTCCGTACACAAAGAGGTAGTCGACGTGGACGATGGGAATGTTCGAGAGGATGATATCGGTCACCGACGAGCTCGCATGGTCGGTCGCAAAATCTATGGCAAGGCTGTTGACCACCATGCTCACGATAAACATCGCGAGCGAAATCGGGAGCGAAAAGCGGAAATGCCGCTCGAGCCAGCTCTCGCGGTAGCGGCGTGCAATCCTGATGTACCACGCGCCCACAACAATCTCCCGGTCCATGCACATCTAGTATACTGCGACCATGAGCGGCTGGTTGCAGATCCCATGGGTGGCGGGGCTTGTCGCCTTTGTCGAGTCCTCCAAGTACGCCATCCTGTTTTTTGGCGCGCTCCTTGAAGGGCCGCTGTTTATGATAGGCGGCGGGCTGCTCTACCACCTGGGGTCCGTGGCTCCGTGGCCCGCGTATCTTGCACTTGTGTTTGGCGACTTTGCGGGCGACTTGGTGTGGTATGCAATGGGGTACTTCGGCGCGCGGCCGGCCATCTTACGCTGGGGGCGCTTTATCAATGTGGCCCCGCCGGTCGTCGACGCGGTCGAGCGTCAGTTCAACCGCTACCACCTGTGGGTGCTCGTCATCTCCAAGCTCACCATGGGGTTCGGCTTTGCGCTCACGATACTCACCGTTGCGGGGATGCTGCGTGTGCCGCTGTGGCGCTACGCGACAATTAACCTGGTGTGCGGATTTGTTTGGACGGCCTTTCTGTTCGGCATCGGGTACTTCTTCGGCAACATATACACAGTCATCCCCGACAGTGTGCGCCTCGCCTTCGCCATCTCGGGGCCCATTATCACTATCCTCCTCCTGCGGTTTGCCGCAGGGGTCGTGAGCAAGCGTATGCAACAATAGTAGAATGCTCTCTTTTGTTGTCCCGACATACTTTGAAGGCAAGGCGCTTGAGCGCACGCTCCGCGGCGTTAAGTCGCTGACTATTGAACCGTTTGAACTTATCGTCTCCGACGGCGGCTCTAAAGACGAGACGCTCGACATAGCAAGGCGCTATGCCGACAGAGTGTGCGAGTGGCACGAGACATTCCGCCAAACAATCGCGATGGCGCGCAATATTGGCGCCACACAGGCGAAGGGGGAGTTTTTGGTATTTATGGACGCCGACGTCGTCATCCCAGACATGAACACATTTTTCCAACGGGGACTCAAACACTTTGCCGAGGACCCGAAACTCGGCTTTTTGACCGTGCAGTACCGCATCTACCCCGAAGAAGAGCACGTTGCCGACAAGTTCTTTTTCTTCCTCAACAATGCGGCCATGGTGGTCCAAAACAACTGGCTCCACCGCGGTGCATCCCAAGGGGACTTCCAAATGGTGCGCAAAAGTGTGTTCGAGCAGGTAGGCGGCTACAATGAAAAACTTGTCGCGACCGAGGACATGGACTTAGCGCTGCGGGTGTCGCGTGTTGCGCGCACGCACTGCGACTTCTCGCTCACAATGTACCAGAGCGCGCGGCGCATCCGGAAGATGGGGTGGCTCAAACTCCTGTGGACCTGGAACATAAACTACGTCTACTATCTCGTGCGCGGCAAGGTCAACTCGAGCATTTGGGAGCCTATCCGCTGACATGTGCATCTCCCTCGTCATACCCGCCTACAACGAAGGCAAGTACATCGGCGATATGCTCGCGCGCATCGAGCCCGTCCACCGGGATTTTTTTGAAGTTATTGTCGTCGACAACGCCAGCACCGACGATACTGCAGCCGTCGCCGCGCGCTACCCGTGGGTGCGCGTGGTGCGCGAAGATGTGCGCGGTACCTCTCCCGCGCGCCAGCGGGGCTACCTCGAGGCGCGCGGCGATCTTGTCGCATTTGTTGACGCGGACAATCGACTCCCCACGGGATGGGCCGCGTTTGCCACAAAACAATTTGTACAAAACTCGAACCTCGTCGGTTTGAGCGGACCGCAGTTCTACTATGATGTGTCTCGCTTCTTCCGTGCGCTCATCTACACCTACTGGCTCCTGGCTGTGCCCGCGTACTGGGCAACAGGGCATGTCGCGATGGCAGGGAATTTTGTGGCGCGCCGCACCGCGCTTCAAAAAATTGGCGGCCTGGATACGCGCTTTACGTTTTATGGCGACGACACCAATCTCGCGCGGCGGCTCTCCAAGGTGGGGAAGATGGCGTTTATATGGAATTTTAAGATATATTCCTCGCCGCGGCGTTTTATCAAAGAAGGTCTTGTATATACGGCCTGGACCTACGTCACGGCATTCTTCACCGAGGTCTTCTTTAACCGTCCCCCGACCCGCCCCTACACCGAGGTGCGATAGTATTGACATAAATATAGTATAGTTGTATTCTGTACTACGGCTGATGAGACATCAGGAGGTTATGCATGAACACGAACAAATGGCAGGCGCCGCGTATCGGCTTTGTCGGCACCGCGACGTCGCACTTCCAATCCCAACCGGCAGGCTGGCTCGGCAGGCCCGGTTCCGACTGGGATGCCGAGCTCTACAAGTACAAACACGGTCTCCCGTCGGCCGTCAAAGTACGGCAAGACCCTTCCAAGTTCCCAGCGCTACTCGACAAAAGCAAGCTCTACATCAAGCGCTCGGGCGAGCTTGGTTGCAACATGTTCCGCGTGTCGTTTGACCTGCCGCGGCTTTGCCCGCAGATTGGCTCATTCGACGAAGCGCTCATGGCAGACTACGTCCGGCTCCTGGTCCGCATTCGTCTAAGTGGCCAGGAACCGATGGTCACACTGCACCACTTCACCATGCCGCTGTACTACACACAGTTCTCCGGCGGCACGATGACGCATGGCGCGTGGGAACATCCTACAATCCTCGCATGGTTCAATTGGGCCGTCAGGCGCGCCGTCGGTTTCTTGTCCAACAAGGCCAAGATTCGAGGCGCACTTGCCGACGGCGGCATCTCCGCTCAGGAAGGCACTCGGTTTGTCGAAGAAGGTCTTCTCAAGTACGTGATGACCATCAACGAGCCGGGTGTGACACTGGGCAACAGCTACCTCAGCGGAGCCTTTCCGCCCTTCAAAAAGGGGCGGATTGGCTTGATGCTTAAGGTGCTCAACACCATGGTCGATGCGCACTACTGCATGTCTGACCAAGTCCGGGAGCTCGGGATTGATTACCCCGCATGTGCACCAAAAATCGGCATCGGCTACTTCTGGAACTATGTTGAAGGATTGGGTAGTTCGGTCGCCGCGCAATGGGACCGTTACTACACCAACCAGTTCGAGCGGCGGGTCGAGTCCGATTGGATTGGCCTTCACCACTACTGCAGGTTTGCCAGTCTGTTCGGTCCGCCAGCGCGGGACCGGGAGATGAGCGAACACCCGGGCTTCGGGGACGTGTACCCCGAAGGGGTGCTCACACTCGCAACGCGGATGCACCGGTCATATCCGGCAAAGCCCATGTTCATTTCCGAAGTGGGTTTTTCGGACAAGACAGACCGGCGGCGACCCTACTGGATCCTCGAGACGGTCAAGTACATCCTCGAGGCCAAGCGACAAGGCGCGCCCATTGAGGGCGTCTTGCTGTGGTCTCTCGTCGACAACTTTGAGTGGGATCTGGGCATGAGCCAACACTTCGGCCTGTTTGCCGAGGCACAGCTCAGCGAGCCGCTCAAATCAGACGGGTCGGTGCATAGCTGGCAAGTATGGCAGGCTGTAGCCGAACTTCTCCGCAGGCCCTCTACGGAGGCGCAAGCAAAGATCGAGCAACTCTACCAGCGAGCCAAGATGCAGCACGCGGCGTACCACGAAGCGCGCCGCTAAGTTCAAATGTGTGCCGCCGGCCCCCCAAAAAAGGGCCGGCGGTTTTGTTTTTGGTATAGTTAGCAGGTGACACTTTTTATTGTCCTTTCAGCCAAATACCTCGTCTATCCAATCGCGCTTGCGGGGCTCGGGGTGCTGTGGATTGTGTGGAGTTGGCGGAACTTGTTGTTTGCACTCTGTTCGCTCGCACTTTCATACGCACTCGGCATTCTCGGCGGTCACCTGTGGTACAACGCGCGCCCCTTTATGAGCGACGGGATTCAGCCGCTCTTCACCCACGCGGCCAACAACGGTTTTCCCTCCGACCACACGCTCTTGGGGGTGGCTGTGGCATCGATTGTGTTTGCGTGGAACCGCACGTTGGGGGTTGTGCTCTTGATACTCGCACTGTGGGTGGGGGCGGCGCGGGTACTAAGCGGCATTCATCATATTGTGGATATTCTCGGCGCTGCGGTCATAGCCATTCTTTCAACTGCCGTTGTCTCGTGGGCTTTAAAACGGTTTTTCCCACGCTAAATTGGGTCGCGAGGTCTTCATTCTTTTCACCCGCGCTTCAGCGCGGGTGTTTGATACTGCACTCACCGGTCGATGAAATTTAGTAAAGAATCTAACGTCTTCACGTATATGAATCTCAAACTTCTTATAGGTACTGCGGCCGGCACGGCGCTCCTCATGGGCAGCGGCGTGGCTCTGGCCCAGACCCAGCCTGTCTACAGCGCAAGCGGCGGTGCAATCATCCCGCAAGCCGGCAACACCAACACGGCAGGGGTTACGGAGCCCGCGGGCTCGACCTCTGGCACGGTGAGCGGCACCTCGACCGTCACTCCCGGCGTCCCGAACACCGGCGCAGGAGGAGATTTCGCAACGACTATCACCCTTATGACGGGCTCTCTCGTCCTCCTTGGCGCGGGTGGTACGTACCTGGTACGCACGCAGGCATGACCGGTTTTTAATCCGCCGCACTGCAAAGTGCGGCGGATGTGCGCAGACCCGCTTTCATTAAATTATTATGGAACTGCGATTTAAAAAATTTGTTGCGGCGATACTCATGGCGCTCGGCGCGGTGGTGTTTGTTGCAAGTACGGTCCATGCGCTCCTGTGGGCGCCGGAGGCGGAAGTAGTGCTTCCGTACATGGCCGAGCACGCCCCCGCGCGCGCGGCCGCGCCGGGGGACTACCCCGCGCGGCTCTATATCCCCGCGCTGTCGATAAACGCCGCCGTGCAGCACGTGGGTATCAACGCCGCGGGGAACATGTCCTCGCCGAGCAACTTTACCGACGTCGGGTGGTACAAATACGGCCCCGAGCCGGGGCAGGCGGGGGTTGCCATCATCGACGGACACGTCGACAACGGCCTCTCACTCCCGGGCGTCTTTAAACACCTTTCAACTATTGCGGTGGGGGACGAGATACTTATCGACACGCGCGGGGGTGCACACCTCCACTACACTGTCACCGATGTACAGGCGTATCCGTACACCAACGTACCTAATGATGTGCTTTTTAGCGCCACAGCGAGCTCGTCTGAACTCCGGCTTGTGACGTGCGACGGTACATGGGTGCCGGGGGCCAAGACCTACAACGAGCGACTCGTCGTTTTTGCGGACGAAATCTGACGCTCCGCCAAGAGCGCGTCGATGTCGGCCACGGAGACCGGTTTGGTCAGGTGCGCATCAAAGCCCGCATCGCGCGCACGACGCTTGTCTTCCTCTTGGCCGTAGCCTGTGAGCGCAATAAGTAGTGCCCGGCTCCCGGCGGCGCGCAGGCGGCGCGCCGCTTCGTATCCGTCAAATGTCGGGAGCCCTATGTCGAGCACAATGACTTCAGGATTAAACTCACGGGCGGCTTTCAGTGCCTCCGGCGCGTCGAACGCGACTTCGACTTTGTGTCCTTGTGCTTCAAGGAGTTTGGCGAACCCCTCGGCGACGACCTGATTGTCATCCACCATCAAAATGCGCATGGGCGCGCGGCCGCGCAGGCGCTGTGCGAAGCGGCGCCTGCGCGTAGGTTGCCCGAAGCCGAGCGGCGTCTGCGCCGTCTCCGGCAAGCGCACAACAAACTCACTCCCTTTGCCCTCGCCCCCGCTGCGGGCCTCGATGGTGCCCCCGTGGAGCTCGACGAGGCGCTTACACAGTGAAAGTCCGATACCTAAACCCCCGGGGCCGCGCGCAGGTCCCGGAGTGTTCGGCCGCTGAACGGCCTCGAAGATGGTCGAGAGGTGTTTGGGTGTAATACCTATACCGTTGTCGCGCACGGCGACGACCGCCCCGCCGTTTTCTTGACTGAGTGACACCTCGATAGTACCGCCCGGGTCGGTGTACTTGGCGGAGTTATTGAGCAGGTTGACGAACACTTGGCCGAGGCGTACCGGGTCGCCGTCGATCCATACATGGTTCTCCGGCACATGGCGCACCACGCGGTGCCGGCGGTCGGTAATGAGCGAGTCGGCCATGTCAATCGACTCATCCAGCAGCATATTGAGGTCAACCGCTTCTTTTTGAATCTTGAACCGCCGCTGCGAAATGCGCGACATATCCAAGAGGTCGTCGAGCATGCGCGCCATGTGGTGGACCTGGGAGGCGATAGAGTCAACACTCTTGATGTTCTCTTCGCGGATGCCGCTTTGCTTCATTATTTCAAGCGACGTGACGATAGAGGAAAGCGGATTGCGCAACTCGTGCGCCAAGATGGCGAGAAAGTCGGACTTGGCCTTGTCCTCGTTGCTTATGCGCCCGAGCGCCTCGGAAAGCTTCTCGATATTCCCGCGCAGCGAGACGACGGCCTCTTTGCGCTCCTCGGTTATGGATGTAAAGATAAGAAAGATTATTGAAAGCGTGCCGATGAGGAGTTGTGTCGCAAAGAGCTCCGCGCTTGTGGGGATATTTTGCGGATTGACGATACCGTGTCCGAAGAGCACGCCCGTGGCGGCAATAATGGCACTGAGCACGAGGGCGAGCGTAATGCCGCGCGGACCGGTACGCAGCGCCGCCCAAATGAGGACCGGTATGAGAATGTAGATAAGAGATATGCTGCCCCCCACAACTCCCCACGGGGTCCAGTAGATGAGTATGTTGAGCGCCACCACAAGTCCAAAGACGATAGCGCCCTCTACAAGCTCTTTGAATGTTTTAGTAAAGGCCGGGCGGCACCCCCACCGTAGGGCAAACGCGCCAAAAGACAGGAGCGATACCGCGTGCCCGACCCACAGCCCCCCAAAAAGCGGCGAGTTGAATACTCCGGAGACACCGTGTCCGGACCCGAAAAAGTAGATGGTGGCCGTCGTGATGAGCCCCGAGACAACCGTCGCGCACACCGCCGTGAGGAGGAACGTGAGAGAGTCGCGCAGACGGCTGAAGAGCGGCGAGAAGTCCATCCTGCGCAACATGTACGTGCCGATGAGCGCTTCGACGAGGTTTGCAATGCCGACCGCTGCGGCCGTGGGCGGCGGGATCCCGCGCGCCAACAAAAGTGCGAAGAAGGGCAGCACCATTGCGGGCCAAAACTCGTAGTCGAGGAAATACATCATAGCGAGGCCCACGGCCGCAGGCGGCCACACCAAAGACGCACCGGAGCCGTCCAAGGGGACTAGGTTGAGACTCAGCATCACGACACCAAGGTAGAGCACGGCGGCGCCCAGGAGGACCCCGAAGTACCCCCATGGACGGCGCCGCATACGAGCGGAGACTGTTGCCATAGCCCCCAGTGTCGCATTCCTTAATGAACTCCTTATGAGCATGGCGGCACATTACGTTCACAAGCACCTCAGTGCAATATTGCTTTGGCAGCGGCTTTAGCGTTGCGCGGAGCGATGCGCAGGCGACACCTCTGCGACATCGTTGGTCTCCACTACGTCCCTGAAGCGCTCTATGAGCGAGGGGTGGTCATGATTGATGTGATTCCACATGCGGATTTTAAGCATGAGGGTCCTCGAGGCGTCCCCGCGCTCCATATGGCCGCACTCGTGGCACAGGAGCTCGATTGTCCGTGCGTTTGTTGCCATACATGGAGTATTCCACAGGAGGGTGTACAGGGGGTGAATTGGCGGTATACTTGGGGGGTCGGGTTTTATAATAGTACGTAGTAACTAGTTTTCGTATGGCAAAGTCCAACTCAGCGTTTATGAAGCCGATGAACCTCTCGGGGGACCTCGAGGCGGTCGTAGGCAAGGGTCCGATGCCCCGCTCGGAGGTCGTTAAGGGGCTCTGGGTGTATATCAAGAAGCACGGGCTCCAGGACGCGGTCAACAAACGCAACATCAATGCTGACGAGAAGCTCAAGAAGGTCTTCGGCGGCAAGGGTCAGGTCTCGATGTTCGAGATGACCAAGCTGGTTTCCAAGCACCTCTCCTGATCGACGTACAAAACGCCCCTGCTCTTTAGAGCGGGGGCGTTTTGCGTAGTATGATATCTCTCATGCGCAAGATTCTGTGGTTCTCACTCCTTATCCTCCTCCCCGCGCCCGCGTTTGCCTCCTTCTCATCGGTACACATCGGGCTCCAGAGTCCCACGACGTTTCCCGATCTCACCAACACGGCGACAACGACCGTGCGGCTCAACTTCATCGTCCCGGTGCCCGCCTTCACTGCCGCGTCCACATCGCTCACCAATGCGGCCATCAGCAACCTGACGCTGACCAATGGCAATCAGGACGTCATATTCGACCTCTCGCCCCAGAGCGAAGGGGCGTTCGGCTTTTCCATCGCTCAAGGGACCATAGCGGGGGATTCAGCGGCACAAGCAACCCTCTCGAGCACCTACGACACCACGCCGCCAACCATCACCCTCTCCTCGACATCAACAAGTCCCACGAGCTACCCCGTTTTTGTAACCGCAACGGCGAGTGAGGCGATTTCTGGTTTCAGCGCATCGAATGTATCGGTCGGGAACGGGAGCGTGTCCGGCTTTGCCGCGCAGTCCAGCACGAGTTACTCCTTTGTTGTCACCCCTACGGCGGACGGCACCACGACCGTGGTACTCACTACCACCGGCGTGACCGACGGGGCGGGGAACACGGCAAGCGCCAACAGCCTTAGCTACACCTACAGCGCGCTTCCAGTCGCAACGATTTCGTTTTACGACCTCAGCGGACTCATCGGCGACTACGCGCCCGTTCACAGCACTATTACAGTCAAAGCGACATACACCAAAGCAACCGCCAACACACCCGCACCCGTGATTGCTATCGGTGGAGGGAATGCGCTCGCTTCAACGAGCATGACAAAAGTGGATGATACACACTGGAGCTACACGTACACGGCCAACACCGCGGGCACCGACACCATATACATCGACGGGGCGCAAGATTTTGCGGGCGACCCGCAAGTGTTTGCACGTGCCACGTTTACAGTCCGGCCGCCTGCTGACGCATCTTCCCAAAGCAGCGGCAGCGGTGGTGGAGGCGGCAGTGGCGGTGGAGGAGGAGGTGGAGGCGGTGGTGGAGGTTCCATACTGCCGGTCTATGGCGGGATCACGTCCGCAGCGCCCACAGCACCGGCCCTCTCAGTAGGTGCTGGCCAAGTGCTTGGCGCGCAGGCATACCACTTTACACGCTATCTTCTACGCGGCTCGCGTGGGCAAGAGGTAAGCGAATTACAAAAAGTGCTCATTGCGGGAGGATACCTCTCTGCGGGGAATATGTCCGGGTACTTTGGTCCACTCACTGTCGCAGCGGTGCGCACATTCCAAACGGCTCATGCGATATCGCCAACCGGCACGGTGGGCCCGTTAACCCGCGCTGCACTCAACGGTTAGCGAAGCCGTTTCTAACGCAGCACTATAATCCGCCACCCGTGGCGCGCGGCGTGGGCTATCCTAATGGTCCGGGAGAGTTGACCCGAGCGCGTACCTGAAATAGTGACGGTTTGAGTAGTGTTGCCGCTCGCGATTGTGGCCAGGGTATTGGTGCGCACAACACTAAAGGAGCCGTCTGCACTGAGCGCACCCGGGCGGGCAAGTATCGTGTTGCCGGAGAGCATCGTAAGGGGTTGTGCCCCACTCTGGGGCAGACCCACCCAAGAGCCGTTGATGCGCACCATCCCGCCACCGAAGGATACCGTCCCGAAGTTGTTCAGCGGAAAGTACTGCCCCGTTTGGCCATTGAGCGGCATCTCCTCTATCCACTCGGCCGAGGCATGGCTTGAGCGGTAGTTCACCGCCGTGAGGTAGTGTTCGCCGGTTGTATTGTCGAGAAAGTACGCCTGCCACACGTCGGGGGATGTTTCAGTGAGGGAGACGATGACCGAATCGCCGGCGTGGATGCGCAGTGGCACCACTTTGAGAAACTGCGGCAGGGTTTCTATCCATGCCTGGTAGTAGACTGTGCCGTTTTGTACGGTCGCCTGTGTCCCGGCTTGGATGAGGTCGCTCACCCCAAGACCTCCGATGCCCACCCACGTCGTGTCCGCGGCAGAACGTTGTTCCGCCGAGTCGACGGTGGGGACGACCCAGCTCCCCGACACGCCGGAGTAGGAGTGGGCGGCGCCCTGCGCGGCGTAGCCCGCCCAGTTGGCGGAGTAGGATGTCGTTGCGGCGGAGGCGAGCGCGGGCACGAGTGCGCCCACTGCGAGCACGTACAGGATGGCAAGCGGGCGGATGTGCATTGTAAGGAATATTTTCATATGGTCCTCATGTAATTATAGTGAGGACGCGTATCCTTGTCCCGCCTTACGGTGAAGGTTTCAGTTCGGATTGCTCCAATTCCGGAACTCCGCCTTTAATTCTGCAAGTTGGTCTTGCGTGAGCGACTCATATACTGCAACCCAGTCGTGCGCAATTTCTTCTTGCGCGCGCGGCAATGCCGCGCGCGCGGCGCACACCTCTTGGTGGAGATAATTTTCGACCAAATCTTTTTCTCTAAACCCGGGCGCGGGCGAGGCCGCTTCGGGAAAGAGGTTTGCGATGTCGTTGCTCCCGCCCAATTCAAGCGGGATGAGGTGGTCGGCTTCGTATGTGCCGCCCGGCTCCGGGTAGGCGACGCCGTACTCGGCGTACACGCGGCGCTTGAGCGTGGTCGACACGTTGCGCACCTTTTGTGTGTAGCCCGGCGCGCACAGCGCTTCGAGCGTCGTCGACGCAAAGATGGCGCCCGGCGTGCATGCGGGGTCGGGGTAAGGGCCGCGCGCGCTACAGCCGCTTGTTTTGGTGCGCGCGCTAAGCTGCACCGGGCTCCAATCAAGAGGTGCCTGCGGCGCTTCTACGTGCGCTGCCACAAGGAGCCCTTCTTCGACCGCAGCTGCAGTGGGTGTGTGCGTGTGGGCAAGGGCCGCGAAGGCGGCGCCGAACGCCACGCACAGGAGGGCCGACAAAAGTGCGACTGCTCGAGAGGGCACAGTAGCAGTGTAGCGCCTTAACGCAACTCCGCACGCAACCCGCGCACAATTTGATACTCGCGCCAAATAAAATACATGACCACAAGGTCAAAGAGCGTGAGAGCGAGAATGAGAAGCGAGTGAGTCGTTGCAATTTGGTAGAGCTGGTAGAGCACAAAGAGTCCGAGGACGATAAGCGAGAGAGGATAGGCCCACAGCCAGTTCTTCAAGAGTGCCACGACGAGGCCGAGTTTAACGATGCCACGGGAGAGCAGGTATATAGCGACGAACGTGTTGCTTGCGAAGGAAGATTGCACGGCAAGCTGCATGAGGTGGCCGGCGATGAAGTCGCCACTGTCTTCGATAAAATCGCTTTGTGCAAATTGCAACAGGAGCCCGGTAAAAAAGGAGAGCGGGACAAAAAAGACAACGATGCCTACCGTGACCTCAACGACAGAGACGACGCCTTTTGCGAAGACGCTCACCAAAAAGTATATGCGTGTGTGCTTCGCGTCCATGGTACTCCCGTTCACTATAGCAAACGTGCTATCGTAGTGGGCGTGCATACATGGTTTTTGAGGCTTAAACGGGGCGTTCAGATTCTTACCACACAGGTTCCTCTTGAGCGGGGGAGGCTCTTTTTTGTGACTATGGTCCCCACCACAAAACTCCGCGTGTGGCGCACGCGGCTCATGGGACAAAAAGTCCGCATCATTGTCGGCGCTGACACGCACATTTCCTACCCGGGATGGATAGACACATGGCGCGACACGCTCGACATCGCACGGGGATTTTATTGGCGGTTTTATTTCCCGCCGGGTAGCGTCGACAACGTGCTTGTGGAGCACGTGCTCGAGCATATCGAGCCCGCAGAGCTCCCGGCGGTCTTCCGCAATATACACACGGCGCTACGGGTGGGCGGGGTGTTCCGTGTTGCGGTACCCGACGGCTACCACCCGAGCGGGTTCTTTAAAGAATTTTCGCGGCCCGGGGGGTGGGGGGCGGGGGCCGACGATCACAAGACGTTTTTTACTGTCGACATGATGCGGGAGTTGGCACAGACGTACGGATTTGAGTGCGTGCCTGTGGAGTACTTCGACCGCTCAGGTACCTTTCATACACGGCCAATGTCGGATGAACACGGGACCATCAAGCGCACCGCCCGCAAGTGGATCCCGGAGCTCGAGGCATACCTCACCCCCGCGCAGCGCGCGGAGTTCTTCGACACTATCCCCGCGCCCCTGCGTGCGCAGTTCACCCAAAGTGGGATGCTCTTCACCTCCCTGTGGGTGGACTTTGTTAAAAAATAAACGAAACGCCTTCCGCGGATGACAGGTACGCTACTTACCGCTGTTGAGCGCCGCGCGCGTGCCGGGGCCGACGTAGCCCACGGGACTCAGACTGTGTGTTGATTGGTAGCGCATGAGGGCGGCCTTGGTGAGCGCGCCGAAGTAGCTGGTCGCACCCACTTTGAGGTAGCCTTGCGCGATAAGTATATTCTGCAGAGCAGTAACATCAGTGCCGGTCGATCCGACAGAAAGAAATTTGGTAAAGGTGTACGCGGCCGCAGAAGGGTGCGATGCGGGAGTGCCCACGGATGCGGTGCTCGGCGAAACTTTTTGCACCGGGGCGGCGGGTGTGCCCGCCGGGGCGGGCGGCACGGTGACCACAAAACGCGCGTTGAGCGTGCGCACACGGTCGCTCACAACGAGGGCGAAAGGGTGTCCGCCGATGTCGGAGCTCTGCGGCGTCCAGCTGAAGTTGCCCGCCGCGTCTATAGTGGCGGTGGTCGACGTGCTGAAGTCGTCGGTGACGGTGAATGTTGGGGCCACAAAGCCGGTGGTCGTCGCGGTAAAGGTGAGCAGTTCGCCGACGTGGACCGTGTAGCCGGGCGAAAGTTTGATGATGGTGAGGGTGGTGGGAGCGAGGACTGTTATCGTCTGCGAGGTCGTTGCGGTGTAGCCCATCGAGTCGCTCGCGGTGACGGTGATAGTGTGGACACCGACATCTTGGCCCACGGGCGTCCAGCGGAAAGAACCGTCTTGTCCCATCGCAGTACTTGGAAGCGACGAGGGGGAGAAGGAGTCCGCCACGGTGTATGTCGGATTGGTGAGCCCGGTCGTCACAACGCTAAAAGTGACCGGACTGCCGGCGGTAACAAAAGGATCGACAGTTGAAGCGCTCGCGGTCGGGCCTTTATTGACCGTGACGGACACAGCGGTGTTCGCCGAGGCGCCGGAGGTGTCGCTCACAGAAATGGTGATGGTATGCACGCCGACGTCGCTTATGTTGGGCGTCCAAAAAAAGTTGCCGAGGGAGTCTATGTTGACGTTGCTCACGCCGCCGCCGAAGGAGTCGACAACTTGATACGTGGGGTGATTAAAACCGCTTGGCAGCACGGTAAAGGATACGCGGGTGCCGGCGTTGACCGTTGTGCCTGGGTAGGGCGCGGTCATACTCACACTCGTGGCGGAGGCGACTGCAGGAAGAAGGGCGAGTGCACACGCAAGGGCAAACTTTTTCATATAAAAAGTATAACGCCAAAAAGTGAGCACCGTTTTGTATAATGACAGTATGGCGACAAAAATTGCAGGAGGCACGGTGCACACGATGCCCGCGGACTTTAAAAAAGCGATTGTATCTGAGCCGAAAGTGTTTGCACTGTGGCAGGACATCACGCCCTTGGCGCGCAATGAATGGATTTGTTGGGTAACATCCGGGAAGTTGGCCGAGACCCGCGACATACGCATCAAGAAGGGGGTTTCAAAAATGAAAGGCGGCATGCGCCGGCCGTGCTGCTGGGCCGGCTGC
>JAGWLV010000009.1 GCA_028864875.1 Patescibacteria group bacterium | reverse complement strand
TGTCGACGTCATTATCGAGTGTTCCGGCTCGAAGGCCGCAATAGAAGCCACACTCCCGCTCCTCTCGGGAACGGGGCGTTTCGTGATGGTCGGCCAGCCCAAGCCCGGCGAGTCGGTCGAAATAACAAATGCCAACCACCTCTTCGGCGGCGAGGGCAAGCACATCATGGCCACCCAAGGGGGGCGCTTCAACCCCAGCTGCGACATCCCGCGGTACGTGCGGCTCGCCAAAGCGGGCGTGCTCAATATCGACGGCATTATCACCCACCACGTCAAGCTCGAGGACGTAAACGAGGCGATAGACGCGGTGCGCAAAGGGCAGGCAAGCCGCGTGCTCATCGTCATGTAACTCAGTATGGATCTCCTTGGGGCATACAGAAAGATGTTTCTTATCCGCGCCGCCGAGGAAGAGCTCGCGGCGCTCTACTTGCGCGAAAAGATAATGAGCTTCGTGCACTTTTATGTGGGGCAAGAAGCAATCGCGGTCGGCGTGTGCGACCAGTTGAAAGAAGAGGACCGCGTCATGGGCAACCACCGCTCCCACGGACACTACCTGGCGCGCGGCGGAGACCTCAAGGCGATGGTCTGCGAGCTGTTGGGCAAAGAGGGCGGCTCGAGCAAAGGCAAAGGCGGCTCGATGCACATGATAGACAAATCGGTCGGATTCGTCGGCTCGACACCTATTTTAGGGAGCGTTACGCCGCTTGCGGCGGGCACCGCTTTTGAGCGCAAGTATAACAATACAGGTGGTGTATCGGTCGTCTTCATCGGCGACGGCGCATCGGAGGAGGGTGTGGTGTACGAAACCATGAACCTCGCCGGGCTCTACAAGCTCCCGCTCCTTATTGTTATTGAAAACAACCTCTACTCGGTCAACACGACGCTCTCCGAGCGCCGCACAGCAGGGTACGACGTACAAAAAGTAGTCGAGGGCATCGGGCTCAACTACCGCCGCGCCGACGGCAACGATTACCACGACGTTGCAGCAAAAGCGGGCGAGCTTATTGATGGCGTGCGCGCGGGGACTCCGGCCGTGCTCGAGTGCATTACGTACCGCCACATGGCGCACAGCGCACCCATTATGGACGAGAGCGTGCGCAAGGAGGACACGCTCGATGTCCGCAAAGAGAAAGACGCACTCAAGCGGGTGCGCGACGAACTTATTGCGCAGGGCGACCAAGCGGGTATCGAAGCTGCGGAATCTCAGATTAAAGCGCACGTGCTCGATGCAATATCTTTTGCGCAGGCGGCCCCCTACCCGGCGAAAGAAAGTTTGTACACCCACCTCTATGAGTGAACGCATCATCAAATACACCGAGGCGCTGAAGGAAGCCGCCGACCAGATGCTGGCGCAGGACCCAAAGATGTTTATCGTGGGGCTCGGCGTTTCATACAAAAACGGTGCCGACGGCACGACCGCGGGGCTCGCACAAAAGTACCCCGGCCGCGTGCTCGACACGCCGGTGTCCGAAAACGCCGTCACGGGCATGGCTGTGGGCGCGGCAATAAACGGGCTCCACCCGCTCGTCCACCACGGACGCATCGAGTTTGCGCTCCTTGCCGCCGACCCGATGTTTACCCAAGCCGCCAAGTGGAACTACATGTTCGGGGGCGGCAACCCGGTGCCCATTGTCCTGCGCATCAATGTGGGGAGGCAGTGGGGCAACGGCCCACAGCACACACAGTCTCTGTACGCGATGTTCGGCTCGGTCGCGGGGCTTAAAGTCGTCGTCCCTTCAACTCCAAAAATGGCCAAAGGGCTCCTCGTTGCCGCGCTCAAAGACAAAAACCCTGTGGTACTCCTTGAACCGCGCTGGCTCTTCCAGCTCAAAGAAAACGTGCCGGAGGAGATGTATGACGTGCCGCTTGATAAAGCCCGCGTGGTCAAAGAGGGGAGCGACATCACAGTTGTCTCCTACGGCGACGGTTTTGTCGCCGTGCTCGAGGCGCTTGAACTCTTGCCCAAAGATGTGAGTGTCGAACTTATAGACATGGTGAGTTTGAGTCCCATTGACCACGATGCCATTGCGCGCTCGGTTGCCAAAACCGGCCGCTTGCTGACGGTAGACACGACGACACCGGCATTCAACGTCGGTTCGGAGGTTATTGCCGAGGTGGCGCGCCGCGCCGTAGTGCTTAAGGGCGCGCCACAGTCCCTGTCGTGCCCCCTGGTGCCCTGCCCGACCTCGACCGCGCTCACCGCCGAGTACTACCCGACGAAGGTTGATATTGTGGGTACAATCTGTAAGATGCTCGGCAAGCCGGCCATAGAGCGCGAGCTCTCGTTTGAGGAGCTCCACCTCCCGCCCGGCCGGACGCTGTAACCACCATGAAAAAAATTCTCGTCATAGGAGAGTCCTGCAAGGACGTCTTCGTCTACTGCCACGCCGAGCGCCTGGCACCGGACGTTCCGGTGCCTGTGCTGCGCATTGTCGAGCAGATGGAAAATCCAGGCATGGCCAAAAACGTTGAGCGCAACATCAAAGCTATTCATCCAGCCTGTGACCTTGTCACCAACACCGCATGGGAGGGGGTGACCAAGACCCGCTACATGCACATGACGAGCAATCACGCGTTTATCCGCGTGGACACCGACCACCGCATCCCTCGCATCGCGATACACGACCTGCCGCTCCACGAGTACGACATCATCGCCGTCTCCGACTACAACAAGGGATTTTTGACCGAAGAGGATATTAAAGCGATAAGCGAGCGTCACGACAACGTATTTCTGGACACAAAAAAAGTGCTCGGCGACTGGGCCGCGGGCGCAAAGTACATAAAAATAAATAACTACGAGTACGCGCGCTCCCAGGAGCACATGTCGCAGGTGCTGCGCGACAAGACCATCATCACGCGCGGCGAGTTCGGCGCGCAGTTTCAGGGCAAGTTCTATCCGACCCGCCGTGTGGAGGTCAAAGACTCTTCAGGTGCGGGGGATTCCTTCTTTGCGGCGCTTGTCGTGCGCTACGCGGAGACCGGGGACATAGATGAGTCGATCCGTTTTGCGAATGGATGCGCCGCAGAGGTCGTTGAGCACCGCGGCGTCGGCGTCATCAAGCGCCCCGCCCTCGTTGAAACGTATGGCAAAAAAGTTTTCTCATCAGAATAAAATAAAGACGCTCTCCGAAGTCGTGGCTATAGCGCGCCGCGCGCGGCGCGCGGGCAAAAAAGTTGTTGCCACCAACGGCTGTTTTGATATTCTCCACGTCGGACACATCCGCAACTTTGCTGCGGCCAAGGCGCTCGGAGACATATTGATTGTCGGAATAAACTCTGATGTCTCCGTCCGGAACATTAAAGGGTCATCACGCCCGATAATTTTACAAAAAGAACGCGCCGAAATGCTCGCCGCTCTCAAAGATATTGATTATGTATTTGTGTTTGGCGGCACAACCCCTCACTCGTGGATACAAAAAATCCGCCCTCACATACACGTAAAGGGCGGGGGAGCGGATATACGGAAGCACCCGCTATTTAAGGCACAACAGCGGGTCATTGAGGATAGTGGGGGGACATTTATACTGGTGCCGCATGTGCGCGGCAAATCCACCTCCGATATTATCCGGAAAATACAGACTAAAAAATAAAAAACAGCCGCGGAATTCCGCGGCTGTTTTTGATTTGTCGTCTTGCCAGTCAGATGAGGATTGTCATCAGCTTGGCGATTGCAGCAAGCCCGAGTGCGTCGGCCGAAAGATCAACCGCTTCCCTCCACGGGTGGAAGTAGAGGTCGCTCTCTTTCTTGTGCCGGATGACATCTTTTTTCGGTCGCCAGAGGCTTGGGCCGACTTGTTCAAGCCGGTCGAACGCCACCTCGATGTGGTACATGTGCATGCCCTCATCTTTGGTAGCGTCCTGCACCAAGTAGAGCCGGTCGCTGTTGACAGGCAGACCTGGCAGCGGTACGGCACCACCGGTGTCGAGCCCGCCTTCTTCTACAGATTCGCGCCGCTGGGCTTGCTCACGCGACTCGCCCGCATCGACGAACCCCCCGGGCGGGGAGAGCGTCTTTACCGGGCCCATGTTGGGGCGGTGCTCGTGGACCAGCCCGACCAAAATTTCGCCGTCAGGCATTTTTGCCCACGGTACCGTCATGACGCCTCCGTCGCTGGGTTTGAAGGCCCAGCCATGGAATCCTTCAGGACGCAGACCGAGTTCGAAGCGCCCGTAGGGCGATTCGATTTCCAATAGCTGCGGCTTTATTTCTTTACCATCGGCTTTGACCACCCATGTCATTTTGTCAGGGGCGATCGGGGTGATTTTGAACTGCACGAACGTTCTCCTTCTTTTTCTGACTGTAAAAACTCATTCTGCCACACTATATCAAAGAATATCACTTTAGTCAAGTACATGTACATGTAGCCCATGCGCTATAGTGGGCGGTGGCTGAACTAAAAATACGTGAGGTTCTTACATGCTCAACACTGCCGTGCCCGAGCGGGTGGCGCTTATCATCCCGCCCTCGGGCTTCTTGCTTGATGACCGGGTGTTTATGACGCTCGGCATCTTGCGGGTTGCCGCGGTGCTTGAGCGCGCCGGGGTGACTGTCGAGGTGCTCGACTTGTCGGGCATCTCAAACTACACGCACGCCGTCGAGGATTTTGTACGCTCGAGCGACTCAACGCTCTTCGGGCTTACCGCGACGACGCCGCAGCTCCCGCCCGCCGTAAATATCGCCACGGCCATCAAGGCCCTGCGCCCTGATGCCAAGGTGATTCTCGGCGGGCCGCACGTGACCTTGTGTCATGCGGCGTACAAAAAGGAGCTCAAGCGCAACGTTGCAAACGGCCGCGGTGCGGCCGCCATGGCACAGCTACAAGAGCACTTCGACGTGCTCGTCGCGGGCGACGGGGAGGAGGCGATATTCATCGCCACCCAACCGGATGCACCCAAGGTCGTCGACGCCGACGACCCGAAGTCATCACTCTTTTTGACCGACCAAATGCTGGAGGGGCTCCCGTGGCCCGCGCGGCATCTGGTCGACATCGAGAGCTACCGCTACCAGATCGAGGGAGCTCCGGCGCTCTCGCTCATCGCGCAGCTGGGCTGCCCCTTCGGGTGCGGCTTTTGCGGCGGGAGGGAGTCCTCGATGCTCAGGCGCATCCGCATGCGCTCGAGCGAAAATATTGTGCAGGAAATGGTGCACCTATGGCGCACCACGGGCAAGACGGGCTTTATGTTCTACGACGACGAGCTCAACGTCAACAAAAACGTTGTCGAACTCATGGAGCGCATCGCACGCACGCAGCGCGACCTTGGGGTACAGTGGAAGCTCCGCGGCTTCGTCAAGTCGGAGTTGTTTACGCACGAACAAGCCGAGGTGATGTACGAAGCGGGCTTCCGGTGGCTCCTGGTCGGCTTTGAGTCCGGTGCGGAGCGTATCCTCACCAACATCAACAAAAAAGCCAGCCGGGAGGACAACTCTGCCTGTATGAGCATCGCCCGCAAGGCGGGGCTCAAAGTCAAGGCGCTCATGTCAATAGGCCACCCCGGCGAGACCGGGGAGACCATCGAGGAGACGCGCCGGTGGCTCCTCGACGTCGCTCCGGCGGACTTCGACACGACGGTCATCACCTGCTACCCCGGGACGCCCTACTACGACCAGGCGACCCGGCACCCGAGTCTCGAGGGCGTGTGGACGTACACGTTCCCGCGCACGGGTGACACGCTCCACCAGGTCGAGATCGACTACACGCGGGTCGCCGATTACTACAAAGGCGACCCGGACGGCGGGTACCGCGCGTACGTCTTTACGGACACGCTGTCCCAAGACGACCTGGTCGCGAAGCGGGATTATGTTGAGCGCAGTGTGCGCAGCGCCCTCAACATCCCCTTCAACCCCGGTGCCCCCGCGAAGCTCTACGAGCACTCGATGGGGCAGGGGGCTCTGCCACCACACATCCTGCGGCGCTCTGCCGCCACCGCTCCCTCAACATGAGGGAGCGGCTTTTATTTACGCCAGAGGTAGAGGGGAATATCAAAAAAGTAACTGTCTTTGAAGGCTTCTGCGATCGCAAAGTTGAAGTCGCGGTCCGCACCGCGACCCATAAACGACGGCCACACACGCGCGCTCAGCGGGCGAAACTGCACGCGCCCGAGCACCTCACGTTTAAGTAGCGGACTGTTGCCCGCGCCGGGATAGATATCGAGCGTGCCGAAGAAGAGCTTATTGACGACACGCAGGCGCTTGATGCGGAAGGGCACGTTTGTATTAAGCCAAGGGGAGAGCTTGGCCACAACCCCCTTGCTCCGTTGGGAGAGCGCATAAATTTCTTGCGGGCCCATGGTTGGAGCAGGCAGCGGGCCTTCGTACATTGTGCCCACTAACATGTGGTCAAAGCGCACGCACTGGGTCGTGATGTGGGTGGCGTTGTACTGCTCGATGAGTCCGAGCTGAATCTCAAGACGATTGAGAAGGCTCGCATCATCGCCGTCCTGGAAGGTGATGTACTCTCCGCGCGCCACCGCGAGTCCCGCGTTGCGCGCACTCCAGCCGGCATTGATGTTGCGATTGAGGCGTTTGTCGAAGCGGTGCGGGTCGTCGGGCGCCGTTATAAACCGCACGCGCGCGTCGCCCGCCGCGGCGGCGCGCGCGGCTTGTAGCGTCCCGTCGGTTGACGCATCGTCAACCACAATGATTTCTATATCGCGCAGAGTTTGGTCGAGTATCGAGCGCAAGGCCACGTCGATGGTGTCGGCGTTGTTGTATGTCGGAATGATGACTGAAACGCGCGGAGTCATAGGCCGAGTGTATCGAAAAATTTTCCCCATGCCGCACGGAAGGCCGCTTGCGTGTGGCGTGTACGGGCGAACTCCCAGCATGCGCGTGCGCGCTCATGCAGTGCCGCCGGCTCGGTGCGCGCAATAGTTTCTGCAGCGGCGCGGATAGCTTCGACAGTGGGCTCGACAAAGGTCGCGGGAGCGCTCTCGCTCATGCCCGAGGTTGGCGTGACGATAGGTATGAGCCCCGCGTGCATCGCTTGGAGTGCCGAGGCGCCGCCGCCTTCGGACGCGGATGGGAAGATAATTGCAGCACATTTGTTCATCACTGCAAGAAAATCTTCCGCGCCTACGGTGAGGCGCCCGCCTTTGTCAACCCGTGGGCGCGGGTAGAGGTGCACGTTCGGCGCCGCGAGTTCTTTTGCATACACTTTAGCGAACTCGGGTTCCGCGGCGGCGGGGCCGACGATATGGAGTTGGTACGGTCCGCCCGCAAGCGCCTCGAGCGTGAGGTCGAGCCCCTTGAGTACGGCCCCGCCGCCGCCAAACCACAAAAACTCGTGCCGCGCCTTTTCGAAATCTTTCCCTTCGGGGAAGGGGAACTGGTGCATGGTCGGGCCCGGAATAGGAACAACGGGTTTGTTGAACTGCGCATATGTGCCGTACACGGTTTTGTTGCCGTAGCCGACGAGATAGTCCGCGAATGCGGGCGCGCGCGTGGGCGCCTCGCGGCGCTTCATGGGGAGTTCTGTCCCGCGGCGCGCCTTGAGCGCCTCGAGCCGCGTGCGCTCGGCATCGTTTTGAAATTGGGCGTACGAACTTAAGATAAAATATATTTTTATGCAGTCTTTTGGCAGATGCGGACCGAGGCGCTCGAGATTTTTTTGTATGTCGATGCACATGCGGTAGGGCTTGCGGGGTATAAACGTCGTGTTGTCCCAATTGATGATGTCGACCGCACATCCGCGCTCGCTGAGCATTTCTGCGAGGGCGACGCACGCCCACGGGTTAGTGTGCGGGTCGCTAAAGAACTCCCTCGGCGCTTTGGTGAAGGGCTCGGTGAGGAACGACAGCAGCACATCGCCTTTTTTGTGGCCACGCGCGGGTACATGGATGACCCCGGTCGTCTTGTTGAGGACTTTATTTTTGTAGGCGCGCAGTATGTCAGCAAGCATGAGGGTAGTTTAGCGCGCGCGGCCCAAAAGTGCCCGCACGGGCCGCTTGAGCCACTCTTGGCCCATGAGTAAAAGCCACGCTTTGCGCCGGAGCCACGAAGGATAGGATTGATAAAACACTTTGCGGTACCACAGCGCATCAAACTCGATATCGGCTTGCACGGCACCGGGTTCGACAAGGGATTTGTTGTAGAGCGCCGCGGTTGGGCGGTTTTGGGAATCACTCCCCGAGTGCACCCCCTCGGTGCCGATATTAGAAATGAGATTGGTTCTTGGCGTAACACACAGCCCGTTTGCTTTTATGCAAGCCAAAAACCATGCAATATCCCACGTGGCGTGCCGCCCGTAGTACACATCGTCTATGAGGCCGCGCAGCGCGCGGCGCAGGTAGCCTTCGCGGAAACTACGCTCGATAAGCCTTTCTTTTTTTAATTCCGGCCACTCCTGCATGTGCGGATCGTAGAGCGCCCAGCTCCGGCGCCACGCCGCCCATCCCCAGAGATTGAAGAATTTCGAAAAAAAGTACGAACTTTCGTGCGGGAACTCCGGCATCATGTTGGTGCCGGTAATTTGTATGATACGCGTGTCCGTACGGTAGCGCTCGAGCATCTCTGATGCAAAGCGGAAGAAGTCCGGGTGGGGGAGGCAGTCGTCCTCGAGTATGATACCGGCCTCTTCGTGTTCAAAAAACCAACCGATGCCCGCGGGCGGCCCCCACCGCAGACCGAGATTTTTGTCCTGATAGAGCCGCTGTACGGTGCAGGGCCAGTCGACGTTTTCGGTCGCCGAGCGCGCGGCCTCGACGGCCGCGCGCTCATCCTTGGTGCGCGGCCCGTCGCAAGCGATGTAGAGCCGCTCCGGCCGCGCGGCACGGATAGCTTCAAAGACTCGCCGCGTGTACTGCGGGCGGTTGAAGATAATCATGAGGACGGGTGTCTTCATATGCTGCGCAGCCACAACTCGAGGCACAGGAGTATCCACAGGCGCCCTCCGGCGCGGTCGCGGCCCTTTTCAAAGAAGTCGCGCAGGTACCAGTCTATTGAGCGACCGCGCAGAAGCGAGCGTATGCGCGCGGAGGGCCCCAGCATGTCGCGCGCGTACATGCCCATCGCATGCTCCCGCAACCACTTGGTCGCAGGCGCACCGAAGCCTTGCTTGCGGCGGTAGACGAATTTTTTCGGCATCCGCTCGCTGAGGATATCTTTGAGAATATGTTTTTGGGTCTCCTCGCTCGTCTTGTACTCAGTAGGCAAGTTGCACACAAATTCTGCGAGCGCAGTATCGAGGAGGGGCGAGCGGACCTCAAGACCGTGCATCATGCCGGTCCGGTCGACTTTGGAGAGGAGCTGTCCGGGGAGGTACGTCGTGAGATCGAAGGCGTTTATTTTTTCGATTTGGGATTGGGCAGTGTCGTACGCCCCGTGCGCAAAAATGTCGTTGCTGAGTATCGGCGAGCCCCACAGTGCCATGCGCTCCAGTGGTTTAAAGACGCGTGTCGCGCGCACGCGCCCGGCAAAGGGCGGGAGGAGGAGCTTTTCAAAGGTGTGCGCGCGCCAGGAGAGGTTGTTGTGGCGCGTGTGCCACCCGTAGCCCAAAAAAAGTTCGTCGCCGCCGTCGCCCGAGAGCGCCACCTTGACCTTGCTCGCGGCAAGTTGGGAGACAAGGTGCTGGGGGAAGTCGGACGTGTCCGCATGGGGCTCGTCGAAGTAGGCGATGACGCGTTCAAGTTCGGTGGTCATATCCGCATGCGCTTGCGCGGTGTAGTGGTCGGAATGTATAGCCTTGCTCGCTTCCTCCGCAAACGGCAGCTCGTTGATATACTCGCCGTACCCCAAACTAAATGTCTTGAGCGGATGTTTGAGGTGCTCCTGGGCCAAGAGGCTCACGATGGTTGAGTCGACCCCACCGCTCAACAGCGCCCCCACTTCGACGTCCGCGGCGAGCATGCGCTTTTTGACCGCGTCGCCGAGGAGCCGTTTGACCTCGGCCTTAGCGTCCCCGTATGAAATATCGATAGGATTAAACTGCAGTGCCCAGTAGCGCTGCACAGCGAGCCTGCCGTTTTTAAATGTCGCGCAGTGTGCGGGCGGAATCTGCAAAACATATTTATATACCGATTTCCACGGCGGGATGTACATGAGCCGCAGGTAGTTGTCGAGCGCATCAAGCGAGAACTCCGGGTCCATGCGCCCGCCCGCGCGTAGCGCCTTGAGCTCCGAAGCGATAAGAAGCGTTGAGCCGTCAAGGGTGTAGTAGAGCGGCTTTTTGCCGAAGCGGTCGCGTGCGAGAAAGAGCGTCTGCGCGCGCTCGTCCCACAGCGCGAAGGCGAACATGCCGTCAAGCTTTTTTGGACACCCGCCACCCCACTGCCGGTAGGCTTTGAGGATGACCTCGGTGTCGGAGTGCGTTTTAAATTGGTGCCCAAGGTTTTGGAGCTCGCTGCGCAGTTCTTTGTAGTTGTATATCTCGCCGTTGAACGTTATTGAAAGTTCGTTGTCGACCATGGGCTGCCCGCCGCCGCCAATGTCGATGATGGAGAGCCGCCGGTGCCCGAGCCAGCAGTGGGGGAGTGTTTGTTCGCCTTGCCCGTCGGGCCCGCGGTGGCGCAGCGCCTCGAGCATCGCGCTTGTGTTGTAGCGCGCCTTGTCAAATTGTTTACCTGCTATAACCGCAATGCCACACATACGTTATGAGAGGTGCCTTTTGCGCACATAGATCAGTATGCCCAAGCCGATGACGCTGTTGAATATTTCTGAAATAACAAGCGCCACAACGCCTCCAAGTATGCCGTATTTCCACACGCCGACAAACAGGAGGAGCAGCTTCATGAGCTGGCCCACCAGTACAAAAAAGTTGCGGATGCCGCGGCTTTCGCGGGCGACCAGGGCCACATCTATAAACCCGAGCGGCTGCAGTATGAGTATGATCGAATATAACTGCGAATACACGACGACCCCGACGTACTTTGGAAAGAGATATTTAAAAATAAACGGCGCGGCGAGGATGTAGGCTGCGGTAAGCGGCACGACCACGAAAAGCATCTGTTTTATACGCAATGGAATGCTCGCAAAGACCTCCGCGTCGGTCTTCTTTTTGGCGAACTTTGGTGTCACCAGGGCGCTGAAGTTGCCGCTAAAGCTCAAAATCTGTTCCACCGGCGAGGTAGCGAAAGAGTAGTATGCAACGCCCGCGGCGCCGACAAAGTGCCATACTAAAAACTGGTCTACCTGGCTCGCCACCTGATAAAAGATAGACAACACGCTGTTGTAGCGGGCAAAGCGGATGGTCGAGAGTGTGCTCTCGGCGGTCGCGGGTACGTGCCACTTCCATATCGCGCGACGGTAGAGCCATATGACCGTGAGCACGTTTGAGACAAAGTACACGCCGACGATGATGACCGGGTTTTGCGTAACAAAGACGGCCGCAATCATTGCGGCGGTCGGAAGTACGCTACGCGGTATGCTCCACAGAGCTCCGGCTTTAAAATCGGGGAGGCCCGAAAACAGCGCGCGGTAGTTGCCCGCGCTGCTTAATACCGGGCTGCACACCGCGACAATGAGGAGCGAGAGGGCAAGCGCATAGTTGGAGTGGATTGCGTAATAGGCGGCGACCGCGAGCGTAATCGCCGACGCCAAAAGGCTCCAACGGACACTGCTCCAAAGGGTTGTCCGCAGAGTCCCCAGGTCGCCGCGGGCTATTGAGTTGGTAAGCGCGGTGTAGAGCCCGGTTAAAGAAAACGCGCCCGTCATCCCCGCGATGGAGAGCACGTACTTATAGAAGCCGTACGTGTCGGGCGAGAGAACGTTGGCGAAGGCGACTGACAAAAGTATGCCAAACCCCACGGATATAATCCGCGCGGCA
Source organism: Patescibacteria group bacterium (assembly GCA_028864875.1). Lineage (GTDB taxonomy): Bacteria > Patescibacteriota > Minisyncoccia > Phycocordibacterales > SBAW01 > GWA1-54-10. The sequence continues at coordinate 5,920 of JAGWLV010000009.1, read as the reverse complement.
ACGAGCCAAAAGTTGCCGCGGATGAGGTAGCGGATGTCCGCTTTGATGAGCCGCTCGAGGCGGTTGAGGAGAGGACTAAGCGGCATGCGGTATCTATTGTACAACCCGCGGGGTGGGAGTGTAGTTTCGTGAACCCTTTATGATATAGTCTTTAGTGCCATGTCATACACCAAGTTTTTGTGCTGGGGCCTTTTGGTAGCGCTGTTCGGGGTCTTTTTTGTGCCTTTCGTCATAGCCGACGGGGGCAGCGCGTGGGCCCAGTCGCCCTTTACGTACATCCCTTGGGCCAACTCCTTCTTCCCCTACATCACCGGAAAAAACTTTCTCTTCCGCATCCTCGTCGAGGCCGCGCTCTTCTTTTACGTACTCTTGGCGCTGCGCGATCCGAAGTACCGCCCGACCCGCAGTTACATGCTCTTTGGGCTCATTGCATTCGGCGTGTGGATGGGCATCGCGGACATCTTTGCGAGTGTCGACCCGACCAAAAGTGTGTGGAGCAACTTCGAGCGCATGGAGGGGCTCGTCGGCCTCGTGCACTTGGTTGTCTACGGCATCATCCTGGCCAGCTTTATGAGCGCGGAGAACTTGTGGCGGCGCTACTTCAACTTTTCGATCGGCACTTCGATTGCGATGGGTCTCTACGCGCTCTTCCAGGTGCTCCATTGGTTCCACCTCTCGCCCTCCTCGCAATCCGGCGTGCGCGCCGACACCACTTTCGGCAACGCCATCTACGCCGCGGTGTTCATGCTCTTTAATATCTTCATCACGCTCTATCTCCTGCCGCGCGCGCAAAAGACGTGGGTCAAGGCAGTCTACGGCATCGCGCTTGTGTTGCAGTTCTTCACCCTCTACGTCACCGAAACTCGCGGTGCGTTTTACGGCACCGTGGGCGGCATCATCGTCGCGGCCATATGGATAGCCTGGCGCGCACGCGAGCGGCAGTGGAAGGCGCTCCGCCGCACGGCGCTCATCGGCGTTGTTGCCATTGTTATCGTTGCGGGCGGCGTCTTTGCGCTGCGCGGCACGAACTTTGTAAAAAACAACACGACGCTCAACCGCTTCGTCTCTATCTCGCTCTCCGACCCCACAACGAGTGCGCGCTTGCAATACATTTGGCCGATGGCGCTTAAGGGCGCTCTGGACAAACCCGTCTTCGGCTGGGGGCAGGAAAACTTTAGTTTTGTGTTCAACAAATACTATGCGCCGCAGATGTACAACCAGGAAGCGTGGTTCGACCGCACGCACAACGAGTTCCTCGACTGGCTCATCGCCGGCGGCGCCCCCGCACTCCTCATCTACCTGTTCTTCTTCGCCTACAGCGTGTGGGTCATTATCCGCAGTAGCGAGCTCAATGCGCCGGAGCAGGGCGTGTTGCTCGGTCTCCTCGCGGCGTATGCCTTCAACAACCTCACTGTGTTCGATAACGTGATGTCCTCCGTGTACTTCTTTATGTTCCTCGCGTTCATCCATACGCTCAGCCGCGAGCGGGTGCCGCGCTCTATGGCGCTCACCAAACCGGTGGGGGACCACGGCCTCGCTGTCTTTGCACCCGTGGTACTTGTTGTCGTCGCAATAGGCTCGTGGGCGCTCAATGCGCCGGGCATCGCGCGCGCACAAGTGCTCGTTGATTCCATCACGACCCAGGTACCGGTACAGCAAAACGGCGTCTCGGTCGCCGGACAGCGCGACCCGAAAGAAAATCTCGCCGCGTTCAAAGTGGCGCTCGGCCCCGTCGTCTGGCCGGGTACGCCGATTGGCCACCAAGAGGCCGTCGAGCAGGCATTCTCCTTTGCGAGCAACCAGGCGAGCGCGACCATCGACCCCGCGGTCAAACAAGATCTCTACACCACTGCGCACGACGCGGGCGCGACGCTCCTTGCCGAGCGCACGCACGATGCGCGCCTCGAGTTCTTCGACGCGGTGTTTCTCACTGCGTTTAATAACCTGACTGAAGCGGTCCCGCTCTACCAGGCGGCGCTCGCCGACTCGCCCAAAAAGCAGCAGATTATGTTCCAACTCGGCAGCACGCTCCTCGCCGCAGGCGACATGCCCGACGCGCTCGCGCAGTTTAAAACCGCGTTCGAGGAAGACCAGACGTACGACCAGGCGCGCGTGCTCTACGCGGGCGCGCTCATCCAAGCGGGGCAGCAAGCCGCAGGCGACGCACTCCTTACCGCGCGGTGGGGGAGCCCAATTGCCGACGACGACACGCTCCTGCGCATCTACACGGGCTTCAAAATGTGGGACCGCGCCGAGGCAATCTGGAAGCTGCGCATCCAAAACAGTCCCAATGACCCCAACATCTACCTCGGGTTGGCACAGGTCTACTTCGCCGCAGGCGACAAGCAGGACACCATCGCCACGCTCAAAAAAATAGAGCAAATCGCGCCCAACTACGCCGGACAGATGGAGCAGATCATCACGCAGATAAACAACGGCACCCTCAAACCCGGCCAGCAGTAGATAGATAAAAATAATTGACTTAGTTTGGCTGTGCCCAAATCTAGTCACTATGATATATCATAGTGAGATTTTAAACTATTTTCTACCGGAAAAAAGAAGAAAATGACCCGGATACTTTGCTTTAAGCCGCGCCCAGGCACTTGTTGAATAAGTTTTCTTAAATTTTCGTTTTGCAAATTCTTGTTCAAGCCCTTTGAGTGCCGACTCATAGCCGGGGAGCTGATCCTGAAGCCATTTGTGGACACGCTCAATCGTGTCATGGCCGACTTTTAGTTCAGCGGAAATTTCATCGTATTTCTTTTTTGACACAAGACCACGGGCAATAAGAATCCGCCGACCGAGCATTATACGTTCGCTCTCGGTCAGGAGGTCTCGAAGGAATAACTTCATTGCAGCTCTACCTCTCACACTGCCCGCCGTTGTGTAAAGAGTATCGAGAATTTCAATTCTCTGTGCATCAGTAAGCTCCTTGGCTTTTACCTTCATATCCTTACTATGATATATCATAGTAAGAAATATCTGCCGAAGTAATTGGAGTTATGCACATGGCCGCATTTCCTCAATGTCACAGTGGTAGAATTTGTGAATAGTTCGTCTGTTCCTCGTGTATGAACCTTCTTAAAAAAATCTGGCATTGGGTGCGCTGGGCGCTTTTGGTGTTGGTACTGGCTTACATAGGACTTGTTTTGTACCGCATACCGGCAGTTGCTGAGCAGCAAAAAACGGATGCGGCGGTGCAGAAAATCCATAGCCAAAAAATCACTCTTGCCGATGTGACGGGCACCAACCTGCCCCCGCCACCGGACAAAGCTCACAACGACGCCACGGTTGCCGGCATCGACAAAAACAACAACGGCATCCGCGACGATGTCGAGCTTTGGATATTCTCAAAATATCCTAACTCTGCAAAGATTCGGGCTGCAGAACTGCAGTATGCAATGACTGAACAGATGTATTTTACCCAAGTTTTTAATACAGAAACCTGGAAAGCTGTAGCTGAGGAAAATAGCAGGGCAAATATTTGTTTGACGATAGTGGGCAAAAATTTTATAGAAGTTCGTAGCCTTGTTCTCAATACTCAATTGCGTAAAGATGAAGAAGAAAAAATATTTGATTTTATAACGAGTCACGGGCCGGCAAAAGGGGAACCATGCGACGTTTCAGCCTAGTGTTATTTTTTGTTTTATTACCAGCGTATGCTTCTGCCACTGGGTGTTCAGTGAGCGGTTTCTCAATCATTTTTATAAATGGAGTTTTTGATACAAAGTCACAAGCTGACTTAAACTCAGAGGCACTTCAAAACAGTCTTGGATACAAGTTAAATAATGAGCCTGTAACAGTATTTACCGGCTACAATCAAACCCATTTATCTGGTGGAGGGGATATTCTGGAGACGAAGTTCCCGGCGCTTGATCAGTACGACCTCGATACGATTTTGATGCAAATTCAGCCGGAGGTGACTACGCAAAAAGTCTTGGTCGTGGGGCACTCGCAGGGCGCTCAATATGCAAACAAGATATATGACTATTTGACGACTCACGGGCTTTCGAAGGATTCTGTCGCCGTGTATGTAGTAGCAACACCGGAAAGATATGTCGCCGGAGGAGGAAAATATATAAACTACGGTCTCGATCAAATTATTAACAGTCTTGCAAAGCTCGGCGGTTTTAACATCCCCCCGGCCAACCTCGACTTCACTGACTTTCCGCCGGGCGTCGGTCCGGAGGGCGCGACTCAAGGTCACGGATTTGTGGATATTTATCTAGCCGGTGCGGGGGACCGCATGGTGAGTGAAATGAAACAAGAGATGTCTCAACTTAAAGCTTCCGGTACGACCGCCGCGGACGGATGTTTTGATGTGCCGAAGAAAGGAGTCTCATATGTAGCGAGTCGCGAGGCGCTTGCACTGGCGGATCCGCTCACCGGCGACTTGGTATTTGCCGGCAAAATAGCGGTACAGGCCACAGTCATTGCCTATAAAGGAATATCGGCCGCGGTTGGTTTTGCGGGATCTGCACTGGGAAGTATTTTTTCTCATGCAGATTCTGCGCCGCACGATAGTACCCCGACGGATTTTGACATTGTCGGACACATATACGGCTCGAGCCTCAATGCCAAGGATGTAAAAGAACTGCTGGGAGAGAGTCAGGGCGGGGCTGTGGCCTTGGCATTACACAATACCGACGACACTGCGCCGCCAGCACATGATGGGGAGGTACTCGGTGCGGGAACAGAGGCTACGACAACCACAGCGACTACGACTGCAGCTGTCCAAGAGTCGACGCCGACCCCGGCGGTGCTCCCGCAAAGTCCGGCAGGGTCTGCGAGCGCGACCGGTACTCAAGATCCACTCAACGCCGCTCCAAGCGCGCCCGTCACCCCGTCCCTTGCGTCGGTGAGCTCGGACGGTTTTACCTACACACCACGTGATGTGTGGCCGATTAATATAGTACTTATGTTTAATACAGATATTGCAACTGCCACGGTCTCGATCGATCTTCCAATAATTGGGAGTGGGGGTGCAGGAGACGTCACCGCGCACTACGAACTTGGAGACTGTAATGATAGTGATGCAAAGACACTCTGCGTGTCGTACACACCGTCTAATTATATGAATGAGACGTTCCAGCACCTGACCATTACTGCAAGCACAACGGCGGGGGCACTCATTACTGACTCGAATCACTTTTTTACAGTAGACACTTCAGCTCCATTTGTAACTCTTAATTCGCCAATATACACCAATTCTCAATTGCCCACGATTACCGGCTTGCACTCGGATCCTATACCGATGGATCTGAGCATAAACGGCAAGATGTACACATTTACACAAAGCGGCAACTTTTCCTTCAAAATTCCGGCGGGTGACGAACTTCCCGAAGGCACGTATGATGTTGTCGCGTCTACCTCGCCGGACTCAAATGGAAACGTTGCCACCTCGACGGCGCATGGCACACTTGTTGTGGACACAACACCCTCAGTGCTGACAGTACTGTCGGGTCCCGGCGTAGGTAATACGGTGGGGGGTTCTGGTACCACGCCGGCTGTTCTCGTACTATCCTCGAGCGACGTGGTCGCTGCGGGCACCACCACAGTCACGTTCTCAGCGTCTGATACAAATCTTACATGGGCGGGATGCGCGTTTGATTCAGACACAACTTCAGATTGTCTCTCAACACTTTCTCTCTCAAAATCGCTTGATCCAGGTTTGCATTCCTACCACATCGACCTAAACGACAAAGCCGTAAATGTGACCGAAATCGACGTGACCTTTACAGTGCAGTAGGACGCGCTATACTAATGACGTGAGTGCGGCAGATGTGTCGCAATCCAAAAGACAGTCCACGAAAAGTCCCGCCTTGGCGGGAATTTTCGTTTGTGGCGCTTGCAATCTCGGCCAAGCGGTATACTGGTGTGTGGGTGTGGCGCGCGCGGGAAGCAGACTGCACTCACATCA
>JAGWLV010000001.1 GCA_028864875.1 Patescibacteria group bacterium | reverse complement strand
GTATAATGGACTCTTCGTGGCAATTATCGAAGTCAAAAACCTGGTGAAGCGCTACGGCGACTTTACGGCAGTAAACGACGTGTCATTCAGCGTGGAGAGGGGCGGGCGTTTTGCCTTCCTCGGCCCCAACGGCGCGGGCAAGTCGACGACGATAAAAATGCTCACGACGCTCTTGGAGCCGACATCGGGCTCGATTATGGTCGACGGGCATGACCCGGTCCGCGAGTCTGCCGCAGTCCGGCGCTCCTTCGGCATCGTGTTTCAGGACCCGAGCCTCGACGACGACCTCACCGCGTGGGAGAACATGGAGTTCCATGGCGTGCTCTACGGCGTGCCGCTACCGCAGCGCCGCGCGCGCATCGACGACCTTCTGCAGTTCGTCGACCTCTCCGACCGCAAAGACAGTTTGGTCAAATCATTCTCCGGCGGGATGAAGCGCCGGCTCGAAATCGCGCGCGGCTTGTTGCACCATCCAAAAATTATCTTCCTCGACGAGCCCACACTCGGCCTCGACCCCCAAACGCGCAACCACATGTGGCAGTATCTCGAAAAATTGAACAAAGACGAGGGTGTGACGGTCTTCTTTACCACCCACTACATGGACGAGGCCGACCGTGTTGCGCAACGCATCGCCGTCATCGACCACGGCGCAATAATCGCCACAGGCTCCGGTGCCGAGCTCAAAGCGCAGACCAATACTACTACACTCGAGGACGCATTCTTGACGCTCACCGGACACGAGTTGCGCTCCGAGGCCGCACAAAACCGTTTGCAAACCATGCACCGCATGCGCTCGCGCTAAAAATACCATGACGACTATCTACATCATGTGGCTGCGCGAAATGAAGAAATTCTTCCGCAACTCCTCGCGCATCATCGGAGCGCTCGGCCAGCCCATCCTATTCCTCCTTGCGCTCGGGTATGGGCTCGGCTCCGTCTTCCAGGCCGCGGGTCAGGGCAACTACATCGAGTTCCTCGCCCCGGGCGTCATCGGGATGTCCATCATCTTCGGCTCGGTGTTCAATGGTATGGCGCTCATTTGGGACCGGCAATTCGGATTCTTGAAAGAAACTCTCGTCGCGCCCGTGTCGCGCACCAATATTATGCTCGGCCGCACGCTCGGGGGCGCGACAACTGCGGCGCTCCAGGGCATTATTGTGCTCGTCATATCACTCCTCTTCGGCTTCCACCCCGCGAGCTGGGGGCTCGTCGTCCCCGCAGTACTTGTCATGCTCCTCATCGGCCTCCTGTTCAACGCGATAGGGCTCACGGGCGGCGCACTCTTCTCCGACTTTCAAGGATTCCAGCTCATCATGAACTTCCTTGTGATGCCGCTCTTCTTCCTCTCCGGGTCGCTCTTCCCCCTGCAGGGCGCCCCGACCGCCTTGCAGTGGATTGCGCGCTTTGACCCGCTGTCCTACGGCATTGATGCCCTGCGCGCACTCCTCATCAACACGACCGTGTATGGCGTGTGGTCCGACGTCGGCATACTCGCGCTTGTAACGGTCTTTTTTTTGGGTCTCAGTTCGTACTTCTTTTCCCGTATACAGATTTAATACCCCGCTCGACGACGGGGCCATTCCGCTCGCTCCGCCGCGGTATGAGGATAAAACTTTTAATCAGTGGAGCCATTTCGGGCCTCGGCTGGCTGTTTTAAAATTCAAAACTCTTTGCTCTCGCCGTCTTGGAGCGAGACGTACTCCATGGCGGGGACAAACCTATTCAGCAGCATTCCGACAAATCCGCGGAAAAACGGCTGTGTCATCCCGTCGTGAACGCCGAAAGCCACGCGCGGGGCGATGAGCTTGGCAAAGTCGACCGCGTCGGCGATTTTCATCCACGGCCCCGCAACAGGGAGCGCGAGTACGTCAATTTTTTTGCCCGGATTATAAAAGTTGTCTCCGGGAAAATACAGTTTGTCGCCTATGAAGTACCCTGTATTTTCGCACAAACCCGCATCCGGCGGATACACGAGCGCGTGCTGCGAGCCGAAGCCTTCTACCAACACAGACTTCACCATCGTGCTCTGCCCGTCGCCCACGACGACCACCTGCGTGTCGGCAATCTGCTCGCCGATGAGCTTGGCCATCGAAGTGTTGCCTACGACGAGCGCGGTAGGATTGTTGGCGAGGATTTTTTTGAGCGAGTCGACATGGTAGTGGTCCTGGTGCTCGTGCGTTATCAAAACCGCGTCAAGCCCAGTCACCTTTTCCTGCGCCTCGGCGGTAAAGCTCCCCGGGTCGGTGAGCAGTGTAACCCCTTCGTGCTCGACAATCATCGCGCAGTGCCCGAGCTTGGTAACTTTCATGCCAGCTATTGTAGCACTACTGTATTTGAGGTTTTACTGAAGGCAGGTCGAGCTTTGCAAGCGCGTCGGAGAAGGTGGTGCCGACCTTTTTCCCGGGGTTGAAGATGTTTTGCGGGTCGAATATTTTTTTGACTTCCATAAAGAGTGCGAGCATTTCGGGGCCGAACATTGTCCCGACATAGGGCGTACGGACGAGCCCGTCGTTGTGCTCACCGGTGATAGAGCCTTCAAATTGCACGACGAGGCCGTACACTTTGTGGCTCAGTTCGTCTATCGTCTTGCCAATAGTAGGATCTTTTGGATCGATAAGCGGAATAATGTGGAAGTTGCCGTCCCCCACGTGCCCCGCGATGGTATACGTGAGATTTGTATATTGTGCGAGGATTTTTTGGAGTTTAGGGAGGAATTGCGGCAGCGTTGCGGGAGGCACGACAAAGTCGTCGATGAACGGCGCTGTGCGCATGCCGCGCACCTTTTTGCGCAGAAGGTTGAAGCTCTCGCGGCGTACCGCCCAGTACTTGCGCGCCGCGGACTCGGTCTTGGCGACACGCACGCGCACATGAGCCCGCCCCTGCCTGATTTCACCGGCCAACTTTTGTGCCTTGCCCAGTGCCTCTTCCTGCGTGTCGCCGCGGAATTCGGCGAGGAGTATGAGCTTGGGCACGCCGCGTGTCAGCACCATGAGCACCTCGGGCAGGAATGCGAGCCCCAAAGAAAAAAGCCCCGCCTTCATCTGAGCTCCCAACTCGGGGAGATACTTGATGGCGATATTGAGCGTGTGGTCGTCGTAGGACTCGAAGCTATCGGGTTTGTACCGAAGCACTTCGGGCACAAGCTCGCCGAGCTGCGCCAGATTGTCGACAAACATGACGACCATCGACGCGTATTTTTGCGGGCGCACCAACTTAAATTTGATTTTAGTGATTATCCCCAGAGTCCCCTGCGCACCGACCATGAGGCGCGCAAGGTTAAGCGAGGTGACGCCGTCGCCGATATCCCAGAGCGCATAGCCAGAGGAATTCTTTTCCACGTGCGGCTTGTGTTCCTGTATGACCCGCCGGTACGCAGGCAGCGACACGAGGGCTGCCACTTTGCGATACACGTCGCCCTCAAATCCCACCTCGCGCAACTTCAACCGGAGCGCTTCGCCCTGCAGGTTGGCGAGCGTGTGCACCGCGCCGTCGCCAAGTACGACTTCGAGCCAGTCGACCCAGCGCGCGGTCTTGCCGTACTTGAGATTCTTTTCCCCGCCGGAGTTGTTGGCCACCATGCCGCCCACGGTGTTGAGCATGCGGCTTGCAGTGTAGCTCGGAAGCTCCAGGTTTTTTTTCCGCGTTTCTGCGTCAAAATCCCTGAAAAACACCCCTGGCTCGACGACAGCGTAGTCCTTCCCCATCTCGATGAGCCGGTCAAAGTGTTTTGTCATATCGAGAATAATGGAGTCGCCGAGGGGCCCGCCGCCCATGTCGGTGCCCGCCGCGCGCGCGGTCAGAGAAAGGTGCGTTTTGGGAACTTTTTTCTTTTCAAGAACAAAATCGACCAGCGCACACATGTCCCGGGCGTTTGTGGGCGCCACCACAACCTCCGGCTCTACGCGAAACAGCGAGGCATCGCGACTAAACTTATCGCGCGTCTTTGTGGAGTCGTCGACTTCGCCCTCAACTACCTTGCGCAGATCGTCTGACAACGAAGACATACACCAATTGTAGCGCGGCTATAGCAGGGCGGCATACGCTGCGACAAGCACAAGCGTTATCAGGGCGAAGAACCCTAGCGTTTTGAGAAACAGGACAATGCCGGCCCGCTGCTCGCCACGAAGTGCGAATAGGAGCGGATGCATACAAAAAAGATACCCTATAAGGCCGGCCGAAAAAACAAACACCGACAAAAAAATGAGCGGTCCGAGCGCGGCTAACATGGGCTGCTTTTCCGGGACATGCATAATGCCCAGTGCTACAAGCGACACGTAGGCGCTTGCGGCAAGTGCGTTAATGAGCGGATTGCGACTCATGCTCCTATTCTAACCGTGCCCTAGGCCACCGGGTTGCAGGCCTATCCTGAAAAACTAATTAACCCTATGGTTGGTACGTGGTACTTATATGGTTTGAAGCGACGTTGCCGTTGCCCGCGGCGCTGTGTGTCACGCCGGAGGGTATGAAGACCGACACCACTCCCGGCGAGGAGGGCACAACGGTGAAGGTGTAGTCCCTGCCGCTGCCAGTTAAGGTGCTCACCGAGCCGTTTTGTATCGAAATATCTGCGGCTGAAAAGTCGATCACCGCAACGGTAAAGTTGACCGACACCTGGAAAGAGCCCTGCACGGTGCCGGGGAGCGGGTCTGGCGAGAGCGCGGGGTGCGGCAAAAGCGAGTCGTACGTGATTGAAAATTGCGCCGATGTGTTGCCCACGCCGTTGACATCATGCACCGTGCCGCCCGTGATGCTCACGACCACCTGGTCGTTGTCCGTCGGCGTAACTTGAATATTGAAGAGCGACGCAAGCACTTGAGTAAAGCTGCTGATGTAGCCGCGCAATACGGAGAGACTCGCCTGGGTAAAGTCGACCACGGCGCGGGAGAAGGACACAGTCAGCGGGATCGGATTTTGTGACGTGGGATTCTGCGCATTCGTGCTGAAGTTCACCGCAACGGGCGACGTGTCGGCCTGGAAGTACGAACCGTTGAACGCGTACGGGCCGGAGCTGTTGCTGATGCCCGGCGTCGGATACTCAAGCTGCGTGCTCAATTGATACGTTTTGCCGTCGGTGCTTATGTAGGAGTAGTGGTACGGGCTCCCCGGGGCGCAGCCCATCGCGAGCGGGTCGCGCGGGACCTGCGGGAGGTCTTTGACATTCCACGTGTAGTCACCGCTGTCGGGTATCCAATTGCCCGTGGGCGTATCGCACTCGCTGACCCACCCGTCGGTAACGGGATAGTGCCCCACTTCGTTGAAATAGACTTGGAGCCCGAGCGCGAGCGAGTGGAGGTCCACAAGGCGCCTGGCGTCGCGGGCCTTGCCCTTGGCCCCATTGACCACCATGAGGATAATGCCGGTGAGGACCGCAATAATTGCAATCGTGATGAGAATTTCGACGAGAGTAAAACCGCGGCTCTGAAGGCGCTTCACATATATAAGTATACGGCGCAAAAACCCCGCGGCGCTTAGTGCTTGTGGAGACAGCGGATGCAGGTGCTCTGTCCGGGACGGGTCTTGATGTACTTGTTTCCGCAGACGCACATCACAATGATCGATTTGGTCTCGCGCCACACAGGACCCTTGCCGTAGGCATGGTTGGTGCGCACAGGGGTAGCGGGGGTGGGCTGTTTGGCCGGATTTTTCACCGGACGATTGTACCCCAAAAGCCTTTCAGTGTCAAAATTTTCTACTTTTGCTGAGATTCCACGCGTAGAACGCGACCGCGGCGCTTGCGGCGACATTGAGCGACTCGACACCCGCGCGCATGGGGATGGAGAGTGTCGCATCACACAGGGCGCGCGCCGCGGGCGCCACACCCTGCGACTCGTTGCCTAGTACGAACAATGTCGCGCCGCTGAACTCCTCTTCGCTAAGCGGCGAGCCCTTGGTGTCGAGTCCGTACACGCGCATGCCCTTTTTCTTGAGCTCCGCTATGCCCTGCTGCATGTTTTGCATCACGACAAGCGGGATGTGGAACGCCATCCCCACCGATGCTTTGATAACCGCACCGGTGATCGGCGATTGCTTTTGTGCGGGCATCAAGACCGCGCTGGCACCGAGCGCCGCGGCGGAGCGGATAATCGCACCGACGTTGTGCGGGTCTTGAACCTCGCTTAAAAGTATGAGGAGCGTGTCATCGGTGACGTTGAGGGTCCCCACAAAATGCTCGAAGGGCACGGTCACATTGCCAAGCGACACGAGCGCAACCACACCCTGGTGCGGTGCATTGTGCTCGACCATCGAGGATACGCGCTTGGGGTCGAGCTTTTCGGTCGGCACTCCGGCCGCGCGTATGGCTGCGCGCAACTTCGCGTCGTCCATGTTCGCCGCGAGGTGCACTTTGAGTACCACGTTGGGCGCGTGCGTGAGTGCCTCCCCCACCGCATGCTTCCCGTATATATAAATCTTTTGAGCCATAAGGCTGCACTATGCGCCAGTCGCATGAGCGAACCGTCTTTGTTGGAAAACTCAAAAAAGCACGAGTCGAAGCCGGCCTGACACAAGCAGAGGTAGCTGAAAAACTTGGGTGTTCGCAGTCTTGGGTATCAAAAGTAGAACTTGGTGAGTTGCGGGTGGAAGCTATTTGGCTCAATCGCCTTGCAAAGCTCTACGGAAAACCTGTCAGCTACTTCCTCTAGCGGATCCGAGCCGTCGGAAGTCTTGTACCCATCATAAAGTTTACCCAAAGGTGCGTGCACCTGCAGGTCCCACTTTCGCCAGATTGAGCCTCTCGGATCGGATTTCATAAATGAAGTTTACTCCCATACGCCACAGCTGACCAACCATACGGCTCTAGGTCCTTCGATACTAAACTAGACTGCTGACTGTCTCGGTATTCGAGATCGAAAAAACGGAAGAACAGTTCGACCTCGAAAAGGAGTTAGACAAACTCAAGATAGATCAGATCACCGTAAAGAAGGGCGACGTGTACGACCTCGACGGGTCGCGGCTCATGTGCGGCGACTCAACCGCCGAAGCCGACGTGCTTCTGCTCATGGGTGATGAGAAAGCGGACATGTGCATGACTGACATGCCGTACCGGCTCAGTTACCTGAAGGGCAAAACGCGCAACGGCAACCCCACCGTCGGCTTCGGTGCAAAAAGAAATCGCCGATACCTCGAGACCGAGGAACTGCCGCCGGACTTCGTTGAAAAGTGGATGGGTAATGTTGCTAGGGTTGCCAACAGGGACTTCTCCATCATCTCCTACGAAAACTGGCGCAACATCCGCGAGCAGTGGGACGTCATCGAGAAGCAGGGTTGGAAGGTACGCAACATGATCGTCTGGCACCTACCCACGAGGAATCAGGGCTATGCCGGCAAGAATGTCTTGTTTTCAAAACACGACATTGCGATGGTAGGCACGAGCGAGGAGCACAGTGGCCTCAATCTTGAGCCCGAGGATGGGCTGTACGAGAACCAGTACGAGACCGCACTCTTCGCGATCCAAGGCAAAGGTTCCCATTGGGAGAACTACGGCAAGAACAAGAAGTACTGTCCAACGGACTTCATCGAGTTCAATGCCGCTGATGAGAAGTCGTCTGGGCAAGCGATCATCTATGGCGTGAAGCCGATCGAAATTCTCTTGCCCTACGTCAAGACGCTCACCAAACGCGGGCAGCTCATCATTGAGCCCTTCGGCGGGAGTGGATCGACGCTCATCGCTGCCAACACACTCGGCAGGCGCTGCTTCCTCATGGAGAAGGTCCCAACATACGCCGAGGTCATCCTCAATCGCTGGGAAAAGTTCTCTGGTAAGAAGCGCGTAAAGATCCATGCACAAGCATGATCAGGTATCGGTACTTCTCAGTGCCCTCGCCGAAGGACACACCATTACGGTCGCCTGCAAGCGAGCGGGTGTGTCCCGCATGTTCTACGATCGCCACTACAAGAGCGACCTCGACTTCCACAAGAAGGCGGACGCGGCCCGGCGCTCCGGCAAAGATACGACCGACGACCGTGTATCGGCGGCGTTCCTCAAGAAGATCAGCGAGGGCGACTCCCGTCTTATCAGGTACTACCTTGAGCACAACGTAGCTCCTTACAAGAAAGCTCCTGAACGGTCGGAACCCGCCTCTATGCACCCGGTGCCAGAGATACTCTCTGATGCCGAAGCGTATGAGCAGTTCGTGCTTTGGAGCGCCCTCACGCCCGAAGAGCGCTCCTGGCGCGGCGTTCAAACGCGCGAGCAGTTCTGCAAGATGTACGGCGTTCCGAGCCTACGATTGCTCGATGCCTGGGCACAACGTGCAGACTTCGGGCAACGTGTCGCCGCGCTCCGAGAAGACTGGATCATCTTCAAGACCGGTGACGTACTTGGCGAGATCTACACCTCAGCTCGAGGTGGCAATCTACGAAGCCAAAAGCTCTGGCTCGATTATGCCCAGCGCATCAAAGAGAAGCGTGACGCTGCGGGGCCGAAGTTGGACCGGCTTTCGCCTGATGACGTGCGCCAGGTAATTGATATGTTGCCCGAAGGACTACGCAACAATAACTACATGCGTCTACAGGCTATTAGAGATGACATTGCCCTGTACCAACAAGAGCAGGAACGCAAGGAGCGCGAAGAGGCGGAGATCAAAGAGCGAGCGCAACGGGCCGCAATCCTTGAGTACTTCAAAAAGCCGAACGGAGACATTGACTGGGACGCGTACTCGAAGTCGTTGTAGTGCAGCAGAAAGTTCTAAGGCTTCTTGCTAGAGTGAAATAGGCTGAGCTGATGAGGCGGAGGCGGTATCTCTTTGCGTGTTTCTACGCGCCACAAGAGCTGGAGAAGTTTGATGAGGTAGTGCCAGATGGCGTAGGCCTCACCCTGCGAGATGTCGCGACCGGTCGACTCTTTGATGATCCGACGAAGTTCGCAAGCGCTTTGTGGTGACAGTATGGACATGCAACACCTCCATTCCAGCTTAGAACGGAGGTATTGCGAAGCGAGTTGTCTACACTAGCCTTTCACGGTGACATGCCAGCTACACTCGGAGTTGACCTCGAGGTAGTAGGTGCCACCCACGTGATAGTAGTCGGTATCTGATCCGGAAGCGCCAAGTTGGTTCACACCTGAGTTGTCGAACGACATGTTACCGTTGCCGTCGTAGATAAATACCTGGAAGTTGCCTTTGCTGCCGAAGTTAGAGCAGTCGTAGCTCCAGATGAGATTCCACGCGCCGGCAGCCGTGAACGACTCAGTCGTCTTGCTGCCGCTGCCGGAGATATCGAGCAGGGTCTGCATGGCGGCAGGAGCCGGTGCAGGCTTACTGATCGGCTGCGAGGGGGCAGGAGCTGATTGGGACTCTGTTGGGGCAGGCACCGACTTTTGCTCAGGCGCGGCTTGAGTTTGCGCTGAGGCGGTACCAGCGCTTTCGTTAGGAGCCGGAACGCTCGTGGTAGGTGTTGAATTGCCGCTCATGCCGATAATCACGAACAGCACAAGAACGGCACCGACCCAGAACCACCAGCGCTTATAAAACTTCTTCTTGGGTTTTACTTCTGTGTCCATAGCACTTACTAAATATGAGCTAATAAAGACTGACTTTGTGTTTCCTAACTTAGTTTCAAGGCCTTGCGAAGCGGAGTTACCAACAGTGCCCTAACGGGGCCATTTCAAGCATAGCATGGGATATTCCACTTTGGAATATCCCAATACGGAATACAGGCTTATAGGTATGAAGAAGTCCATTCATACCAATGAACGAGCAATATTTGTGAAGCGCCTTAAGCAAGCGCGAGTTGAGGCGGAGCTCACCCTCCTGAGGGTTTGAGTGAGTCCTTCCATTCATTCCACAAGTATTGTGGCAATTTGTTCCCGTACCAAACGTTCAGAGAATCCCAATTGATCTCACCAGACTTACCTCCCATTCCTTCAATCCGGTGGATCCAATCTTTGACGTCGGTCGGCTCTTTAGGGATCGGTAGACTCATACCCCAAGTATATAGGGCTTCCTTGAGGAGTCAAATGTTATCTACTTCCACCTCCTGAGGAGTCCTGGACTCCTCAGGAGGGTGGCGTCATTCCTTGTGGTGTATGGAAAAAACACAACCACAGGAGGCCTTACGGTACTGCCTCTATGCACGCAAAAGTACTGAGGCGGAAGATAAGCAAGCATTATCAATCGAGAGCCAGGTGAAAGAAATGCAGGCGCTAGCCGAGCGAGAGTGTTTGCATATTGTCGAGATTAAGCGTGAGGCCCACTCATCTAAAGAGGTCGGCCAACGTCCGGTCTACAACCAAATGTTGGAGGATATCCGGTCGAAGAAGTTCAACGCAATACTCACGTGGGCACCAGATCGCCTGAGTCGCAATGCCGGTGACCTGGGGTCAGTCGTGGACCTGATGGACCAAAAGTTACTCCATGAAATCCGTACATACGGACAGAGATTCACAAACAATCCGAACGAAAAATTCCTACTAATGATTCTGGGTTCGCAGGCGAAGCTCGAAAACGACAACAAGGCGGTAAACGTGAAGCGCGGGCTGAGAACACGATGCGAGATGGGTTGGAGGCCCGGCCCTGCCCCGACTGGGTATCTCAATGAAAAGCATGTCGACAAGAAATGTCAGTGCCGGATCGACCCAAAGCGCGCGCCTGTGATCAAACAGATGTTCGAGAAGGTAGCGCACGAACAGTGGAGCGGACGGAAAGTATACCGATGGCTCCGAGAGATTGACTTCAAAACAACGGGAGGAAAACCGCTCGTGCTCGCGAATGTCTACGTCATTCTGCGGAACCCCTTCTACTCGGGTGAATTTGAATACCCGGTCGGGGGTGGTCAATGGTACACCGGCAAGCATACGCCAATCATCGACAAACAGCTGTATGAGAAGGTACAGATGACGCTCAACGAAAATTTCATACCCAAAACCGAGAGCAAGGAGTTCGCCTTCACCAAGCTCGTGCGATGCGGCTACTGCGGCTCGGGTATATCAGCTGACGAAAAATTCAAGAAGCTCAAGAGTGGCGGTGTGAATCGCCATGTATATTACTTCTGCACAAAGGCTCGGAATATCGATTGCAAGAATCCACCGATCAACGAGCCGAGCCTGATTGATGAACTAATTGGATTGATGGATACGGTAAATTTGGATGAGTTGGGAGTACGGACACGGATCGAAGAAGAAATACGGCGGTTCAACAAATTTCAGTCAGGAGTACTCGGGCACAAGCAGGACAAAGTCGAGATAGACGTGGACGTTCGGAATTACACGAAGTACCTGCTCAGGGAAGGAACCCTGGTAGAGAAACGGGAATTGCTTGGATGCTTGCAGAGCAAGTTATTCCTGAAAGACAAGAAAGTGACGATGGAGTAGCCAAAGAAAAATCACCTCGCCGGGTAATTTTTCTTTTGCGGTTCGAGACTGAGACACATGACGCGTCATGGTCTCGAACCGAACGCTAAAAATACGTTGAAAAATATAGACGCGTCATAGTCACCTGACTTGTCATGTGTTGGCTGGGGGACAGGGATTCGAACCCCGATTAACGGCTCCAAAGGCCGCTGTCCTACCGTTAGACGATCCCCCAAATACCGTTTGAGGATATCAAATTATCCGAGCGCTCGATAGAGCGCGAGTTCGAGCGGCACGCTCGGGAGTGGCGCACGGGCCATGTCGATGTAGGCGCCGATAAGCTCCGCAAGGAGCGCCGCATTGAGCGCAAGGCCCTCTTTGGCGAGCACCTTGAGCACTTTGAGGTCATCCTCGCCGAACTGCTCGGAGAGTTCTTTTTCAAGCTTCGGGGCAAAGCGCAGGAGGAGCACGCCGCGCGCGCGAGCCATCGCAAGGAGCGTAAAGATGCGCGGCTCCGACCCCGCGCCGACTGCGGTGTGGAAGGCTGCGAGTGCTGCAGCAATATCTTTGTGTCCAAGTGCTTGTATAAACTCGTTGAGTGTACGGCTCCCCGGCGCACCCACAACCTTGGCCACCTCGTCTTCGGTGAGTTTTTTGTCGCCGGAGACCGTGAGCACTTTCTGCAAAATGCCGAGCGCGTCGCGGAAGGACCCCTCGCCCATGAGCGCGATGAGTTCCGCCCCCGCTGGCTCGAGCGTCGCGCCCTCTTTTTTGGCGACATCAACGGCAATTTTTTTGAGCGTCTCGTGCCCCGGCTTTTTGAAACTGAATACCTGGCAGCGCGAGCGGATAGTTTCGGGCACACGGTCGAGCTCGGTGGTGCAGAGCACAAAAATAGCGTGCGCGGGCGGCTCTTCAAGAGTCTTCAGCAATGCCCCCCACGCATCTTTGGTGAGCGCGTGCGCCTCATCGATGATGTAGAACTTGTACGTCGACTCAAACGGGAGTGTGGCGACACCCTCGCGCAACTCACGCACCTCGTCTATGCCGCGGTTGCTCGCGGCATCCATTTCGTACACATCCGAGTCGCTCGTGCCGAGCGCCTTTGCCAAAATGCGCGCCATCGACGTCTTGCCCGTGCCCCGCCCACCCGCAAACAAATAGGCGTGGGCGGGTACCCCCTTCTTGACCGCAGCGCGCAGTACGGCGACCACCTCGTCTTGCCCGCGCACTTCGTCGAAGTCGCCCGGGCGGTATTTACGATACAAAGCTTCGACCATCCGTTCCTCCCCCTTTTTGACCATGAGCCCAGTATACATAACAAAGAAAAACCCCGCCGTTGCCGGCGGGGCTTTTACTCATTGGCCAACGGCCTTTTTGCGCTGAAGTATCTCCAGCACTTCAGGTCGAGTGGCTTTCTTGGAATCGCGGATGCGACCGAGAATGCTTTCCCACATAGTCAGGGTCTTTTGAGCATTCTGCACTTTCTTCATATAGTCCTCGACCTCCTCGCGGGGAGCAAGGCCGAAGATCCGCTGCCATTCCGCTTCCGGCCAATCTACGACGAGCGAACTGCTGATCTCCTTGATCACCGTATCGAGAACATCTTTACGGCGGTTGGGTCTGTATCGCTGAGTCGGCCTTCCGCCTGCCGACTTGCCTCCCGCGAGTTTAAGTTTACGATCGCGGATGAACTCAATGGCGCGGGGAGATGGCAAGTTCCGCCGTTGTATTACGGCAAACAGCAACCGTTGGAGTGCGAAGCGGCGTCCCTTTTGATCCAAGTCCTCGAGTTTTTCGGCAGGGACGTACTCATCGGTCTTAAGAATACGCACCGTGTCGTTGAGCCCGTCATAGACTTCGACGAGCTCTTCGAGAGTCGGCACCGGTATTCCGCCCAAAGTTCCGCCCAAGGTAATCGGAATCCGTTGGCGACGCGGGAGCTCCGGATCCAGCCATTTCTGGAGTCTAGGATCGAGTTTGGTGAGATGCATCCGGTCGTAGAGCTGCGGCGTAGCATAACCGAAGGCTTCACACAGTTCTTCGACTTTCCAACCGAGGCTCTGAAGACTCATCATCTCCTCACCCTCTTCAAGCGGCGTGAGATCATCCTGCCCCTTGTTGAGTAGCGAGACATCCATCCGGTGTTCTTTTTCGGATGGGTAGATCTTCACCATAACCGGAACGGCTCCGATTTGGGTGGCGATGGATCCGGCGCGACGGCGATGTCCGCCTACCGCAAGAAAGAAGCACTTTTTATACTGCGGTTCGACCGGGGCCCACGGCGCGCAGTGCCGCGGAGTAAGAATGAGTGCTTGCCTGACGCCACGGGCTTTGATGCTTTCTTCGAGCTCCTTTTGCCGCGCGGGGTTGAGTCGACGGCGCGGATTCTTTGGATCCGGAGCGATATAGTGCGGATCCACAAAACCGGTGGCGTTGTGCTTCGACCACCACTCCTCCGGATCATCTGACACCGACACAACATCGCCGCCGGGGAGCGTGATGCTCCTGGGGCCATCTGTCGCCGACGTTTCTGTCATATTCTGCCTCCAAGGAATTTATTGCAGCCACTGTCGACTATAGCGCCTGCGTGTCGTGCAGGCAATACACAAACTGCTACGGGTGGTTGGCAAGAAACTCGCCGACAATCTGCTCAACCTCGGCCGCGCTGCGCGTGTCCATGAGGCGCGCGCGCAGTTCGCGCGCGCCGTCAAACCCCTCGACATACGCCTTGAAGTGCTTTTTCATAATGGCAAAGTTTTTTATGTCGCCGAGAATCTCTTCAAACAGCTTGGTGTGCTCTACTAAAATGTGCAGGCGTTGTGTAAGCGGAGGATTTTCCGAAGCTTTGAACAGCCACGGTTTGCCGAAAATCGCCCTGCCCAACATGGCACCATCCGCCCCTGATTCTTGTACTTTAGCGCGCGCATCTTCAACGCCCCACAGGTCACCGTTGCCCACAATAAGCGTGTCGGCGCCGAGCTCGTTGCGGATTTCTACCGCGCGCGCGACGCGCTCCCAGCGCGCGGGGACCTTGCTCATTTCTTTGCGCGTGCGGGCGTGGATGGTCACCGCCGCGGGCTCTGCCCGCAAAAGCACCGGGAGCCACTCGTCGAGCACATCTTTGTTGTACCCCAAGCGCGTCTTGACCGACACGGGCAGGCCCGCACCGCCGCGCTTGGCTGCGGCGATTAATTCAACCGCCCGTTCAGGATTTAAAATCAATTTCGCCCCGGCATCCTGCTTCTCTACACTCCTGTCCGGGCAGCCCATGTTGATGTCCACCCCGCTGAAGCCCATCTCCGCCGCAAGCGCCGCAGCGCGCTCCATCATAGTTGGGTCGCTCGTAAAAAATTGTGCGACAACCGGCTTTTCTGCGGGAGAAAATTGCAGGTCGCGTATCAGCACGTCGCGGCCCGTCTTGCCTCCGGCGTGCCGAGGCAGGTTGCCCTTAAAAATTCCGTCTGCCGACACAAACTCCGTAAAAAATACATCGGGCCCTACGGGCTTGGAGTACTTGGCAATAATGCTGCGAAACGCCGCGTCGGTAACATTCGCAAGAGGGGCCAAAACAAAAAAAGGCTTGCGTAACCCCTTCCAAAAGTTTTGCGCACCGGACATTTGACAACTCTATGTAAAGTTTGCATTATGGTCAACGGCTGCAAATTGCATGGGGTCACCAAATGATTCAACCGTCCGATATCCAACTCTGGACACCGGAAATGGGTGCATGGATCGAGGAGTGCGCGAAAAAAGACCGCAAAGCACGCCTTAAGCGCAAAATCCCTGTAATGTCCCCACTCAAAAAATTTGCCCTCAACATTGGGGAGCGTTTGCGAGTCTGGTGGCATACCAACGTTACCGACTGACACCCAAAAGCCCCGTCACGCAGTGTGTGACGGGGCTTTTGTTATTTCAATTTGTAATACAGCTTGTCGCCGAAGCGCAGA
Organism: Patescibacteria group bacterium; assembly: GCA_028864875.1. GTDB lineage: Bacteria > Patescibacteriota > Minisyncoccia > Phycocordibacterales > SBAW01 > GWA1-54-10. Next base: position 60,476 of record JAGWLV010000001.1, on the reverse strand, counting down.
TCGAGGTACTCGAAGTCCGCTATCGTGTGGTTTTTAAACGGATCGCTTTGGAGCGCCAGCTTGTAGCGCTCGTAGATGTCCCCTCCCTCGTCGCCCAGCGAAAAGATGAGGATGAAATTGTTTTGAAAGTATGCGCGTACATCGCCAACGTCGTCAACCGTAACGGTGTGCACCTGATTCTCGGGCGTCGTGAGTGCGTCGATGAGTGCCGCAAGCGAGTGGAACTGTTCGGAGGTCAAAAATTGCAGCGCGGAGTCAGAAACGGGGGTGCCGGTTGCGACGCCGAGGTACTCGACATATAGCGGCATATTGAAATCCGGCGCTTGAGCATACACAACCCCGTCCTCATCGACATAGGAGCACGCGCCCACGCCCGGCCCGCTGCCACACCACAGCGCTTTGGGCGCACGCTCGACGACTGATACGGCAATGGAGTTGAAGTCTCCCGCGTGCACATCAACCGACTTGAGCTGCGGGTAGAGAAAGAGAAGTGCGTTGTCTATCCCCCTCTTTGGATACAGAAAGATGTTGTCGCGCGCAAATATAAAGAAGTACGAGCCCGAAAGTTGTTGCTGAACCGTGTCCATGATCGTCGATGAGGCGACCGTCTGTGCACCAACTATCTCAATGCGCGTGATGCGCAAAAAGGGCGCGTGCGAGAACGCGGCGGCACCTGTGACAAGTCCTATAAGCACCAGCGCGACGCCGGCGAGCGCCCATGCACGGCGTCTACGGCGCCGTATCCGCAATCCGGAAGAAATATCTACGCGAGCCACCCACTTATTCTACCTTCCCTATCACCTTCTTCCCGACAAATTTCTGCAGCACTTCGGGCACCGCAATAGTGCCGTCCGCTTGTTGATAGTTTTCTATAATCGCAATCAGCGTGCGGCCTATCGCTGCGGCGGTGGCATCGTTCATGTGCACGGGCTCGGTCGTCCCGTCCGCGCGCTTGACCTTGGTGTTGAGCCGGCGCGCCTGAAAGCCGCCCACGTAGTCGGCGGTGTGCGTCTCGCGGTAGGCCTGTTGCCCCGGCATCCACGCCTCGATGTCGAACTGCCGCTGGTCGGGGAAGCCCATGTCCCCCGTACAAATGAGTACCACTTGGTACGGGATCTTCAGCGCGCGCATGATGTGTTCTTGGATTGCGACAAAAAACTCCTGCTCGGAGAATCCGTCCTCCGGCTTGCTGAAGCTCTCCATCTCGATTTTGTCGAACTGGTGCTGGCGCAAAATGCCCTTGGTGTCCTTGCCGTACGTCCCCGCCTCGCGGCGGAATGCGGGCGACACCGCCACGTAGCGCAGCGGCAGTCGCGCCTCGGGAATAGTCTCGTCCATGTGCAAGGGGCCGAGCGTGTGTTCGGCGGAGCCGACGAGCACCATGTCGTCCTTTTCAAAGTAGTAGCGCTCGTCTATCGGGTCGAGCCGCGCCATCCGGTTCATCACCTGGCTGCGCATCATGAGCGGGATGCTCACAGGTACAAACGGCTTGTCACTCACATCGAGCTTCGCTTCCTTGATAATCCCCGCGAGTGCATCGCGGCTGGTGAGAATGCCGAATACAAATTGTATGAGCGCTTGCTGCAGCAGGACGAGGTCGCCGAGGAGGTATGCAAAGCGCGCACCCGAGACTTCGGCCGCCTTTTCGGTATTGATGACACCCAAATCCTTGCCTATATCCCAGTGCGCCTTCGGCGCAAAACTAAATTGCCGTGCCTCCCCCCAGCTGCGCACCACTTTGTTGCCCGTCTCGTCGGGACCCACAGGCGTGTCGGCGGAGGGGATGTTAGGGATTTTGATGAGGAGCGCAACAAGCTCTTTTTCGAGTGTTTGATACGTTTCTTCGGCGGCCTTCAACTCATCTTTAAGGCGCTTGCCCGCTTCGGCATCGCGGGTCTTCTGTACCTCGTTGCGCTTGCGGTTGATCTCGGCCACGGCCGCCGAGGCTGTTTTTCTCTCGTCTGCAAGTGCGAGCACGCGGTCGAGGTCGACCTCGCGGCGCTTATTTTTGAGCGCTGCGCGCACGATGTCGATATTGTCGCGTATAAATTGCAGGTCGAGCATGGTAGATAGAATTGTACAATATCCCCCATGGACCACCCTATCAAGCGGCTCGCGCAGAAAGACTACCCGCCCATGCTGCGCGAGATACCCGACATGCCCGCGGAGCTCTATGTGCGCGGGAAGATGCCGCCGAAGGACTGCGAGTACCTGTGCGTGGTCGGGAGCCGCGCAACAACTCCGTACGGCCGGCGCATGTGCATGAGTATTATCTCCGGGCTCGCGGGGTACAACGTCGCGATAGTCTCGGGCATGGCGCTCGGTATCGACTCGCAAGCGCACACGAGCGCACTCGATGTCGGCTTGCCGACCATTGCGGTGCTCCCCTCCTCGCTCGACGACCGCTCCATCTATCCGTCGACCAACAGAGCGCTCGCCGCGCGCATCCTTGCGCGCGGCTGCGCGCTTGTGAGCGAGTACGGCACTGCGCACAAGGCGATGATTCACGACTTCCCCAAGCGCAACCGCATCGGCGCAGGGATGAGCCGCGCCACGCTCATCATCGAGGCGGGCGAAAAGTCGGGCACGCTCATCACGGCGCGCCTGGCGCTCGACTACAACCGCGAGGTTTTGGCCGTGCCCCACGAGTTGGGGCGCGAGACAGGTGCCGGGGTCAACCAGCTCATCCGCGACGGGGCGACCTTGGTGCGCAATGCAGACGATGTGCTCCAGGCGCTCAACCTCAAACCCTCCGACAAACCGACCCAAACTACGCTCCCCACCGACCTATCCCCCTCGGAGATGAAGACGCTCCACGCGCTCGTCGAGCCCTTGGTGCGCGACGAGCTTATCGAGCACTCGGGGCTCTCGGCCCAAGAGGCAAACGTGGCGCTCTCCTCGCTCCTTATCCGCGGCCTCATTGTTGAAAGGTTGGGGAAAGTCGAACGTGTGTAGAGATTGTGCGTGGTAGACTAAAGTGGCTCGCTCATTCTCTCCCAGGAGGCTACATGCCCATCCCAAAAGCCCATCCCCCGAAGGTCCGAAGGCTTGTTTTGCAATTGGTTGAAGAGTTGTCCTACTCCAAAACCGCAGAAGAAGTAAACCGCCGTATCCGGGGCGCAGGACTTAATAGGAACAAAGTTGCAGGTATCGTGTACCGTCCCGATGCAGCTCCTGACGGGACATATCAATTCCGCCCCCGCCGCATAGTGTCTGCTCCTTCGGAGCGTATGCCCGTCATACCCAAGGACGACCCGCTGCTTGCGCGTCTCAAGAGTGCTGTGCGCTAGATAAACGCCCCACACCGTGGGGCGTTTGTTGCCAACAGGTTACAAACAGGTTGTACTGGGCTATCCACTTGGTATCCACAGGAAATCAAGGCTATATTAAAAACGGCTGATTGCTGACGCAACACAAGTGGGAGGTCGCTATGTCATGGACCGAAGAGCGTAGCGCATTGTGTGCAAAGCTGTGGGCTGACGGGCTCTCCGCCAGTCAAATCGCCGCCGAACTAGGCGGCGTAACCCGCAATGGCGTCATGGGCAAAGTGCACCGGATGGGGCTTTCCGGGCGGGCAAAGGCACCGTCGAGTTCATCCCCGCGCCCGCGCAAAGCGCGCAGTTCGGGGGGCATGTTCCGTGTTTCGCGGCCGTCGATGCGCGCCAACACCGCGCTCGCTCTCGAACCCGATGGCTACGAGCCGGAACCGGAAATGCTCGGGATTCCGGTCGAGCAGCGCAAGACTTTGCTGCAACTGGCCGAAGACACGTGCCGCTGGCCGGTCGGCGACCCAGGCTCGGGCGACTTCTTTTTCTGCGGCGGCGAAGCTGCAAAGAGCCTGCCGTACTGCGCGTATCACAGCCGTGTGGCATTCCAACCGCTTGCCGCCTATCGTCGCGAACACCGCCCCTTCCGCGGATAACTGCGGCGGACCGGGCACAGGGCTCTGCACACTTCTGCAGAGCCCTTTTCGTGTTCACAGATTTGACATGTGCTACCCTAGTACGGTATTACCTGCCTCTATATATGTCCACACTCGTCATCGTTGAGTCGCCCGCAAAGGCGAAGACTATTGAAAAGTATCTGTCCGAGGTGGACCCCTCGGGTAACTTTATCGTACGCGCGTCGGTGGGCCACGTGCGCGACCTCCCCAAGAGCAATAAAAAAGCGATAGACATCGAGGGCGGTTTTGTCCCCCACTATGAGGTCGTGCCCGGCAAGCAGAAAGTAATTTCCGAACTCTCCTCGCTCGCCGCAAAAGCCGACGGGGTGCTCCTCGCAACCGACCCCGACCGCGAGGGCGAGGCTATAGCCTGGCACATTGCGCAGGAGTTGGGGTTGAAGTCTCCGGAGCGCATCGTGTTTTATGAAATCACGCCCGAGGCTATCGCCGAGGCGCTCAAGTCTCCCCGCAAAATAGACGACAACTTGCGCTACGCGCAAGAAGCCCGCCGCGTGCTCGACCGTTTGGTGGGCTACGACCTCTCGGGCCTGGTGTGGAAGAAGGTGCGCTACGGCCTCTCCGCCGGGCGCGTGCAAAGCCCCGCACTGCGCATTTTGATGGAGCGCGAGCGCGAAATCCGCGCCTTCGTGCCGGAGACCTTTTGGGTCATCACCGCACAAACAAAGACAAAAGCAAAAACAGACCTGACGCTCACCTGTTCGGAGGAGCCGCGCGACAAAAAACTCGTCGAAAAGATACTCGATGCGGTTAAACAAGACGGGCTCACCGTTTCAAGCGTGACCGAGGCCGAGGCCAAGCGCGCCGCGCGCCCCCCCTTCACCACCTCGACCCTCCAGCAGTCGGCCTCGAGCCGGCTCGGCTTCTCGCCCTCCCGCACGATGCAGATAGCCCAACGGCTCTATGAAGCGGGGCACATTACCTACATGCGCACGGACTCGCTCAATCTTTCGGCGGGAGCGCGGGGAGCTATGCTCGGGCTCATAGAAAAGAAGTGGGGCAAGGAGTACGTGCAGCCTAGAGTGTTCGCCACCAAGAGCAAAAACGCACAGGAAGCGCACGAAGCCATCCGCCCCACGCACGTCGACAAGCTCGCCGCAGGCACGACCCCCGAGCAGAAAAAGCTTTACGAATTGATTTGGCGCCGCACCGTGGCAAGCCAGATGGCCGACGCCAAAATTATGCGCACTAAAGTCGAGGCGCACACGAAAGATACTTCTATTCCGGCTTTTGCCGCGACAGGCAGCCGTGTCATCTTCGACGGGTGGCTCGCGGCCGATGTGGCCGCTCGCGGCGAGGACGTCGAGCTCCCCAAAGTCAGCGGGGGCGAGACGCTTGCGGTCAAAGACATCTCCTCGGAAGAAAAACAGACGACACCTCCGCCACGCTACACCGAAGCGGGACTCATCAAAGAGCTCGAGAAGCGCGGCATCGGCCGGCCCTCCACCTACGCGAGCATTATGCGCACGCTCGAAGCACGCGGCTACGTGACAAAGGAGGGCCGGAGCCTCAAACCGACCGACACAGGCGACGTTGTGTCGACGTTCCTGGAGACCTACTTCCCCACATACATTTCAGACACCTTTACCGCCGAGATGGAGGATGAGCTCGACCAAATTGCGAGCGGCGAGCGGCAGTATGAAAAAACGCTCAAAGATTTTTACGGCCCGTTCCAAAAGGAAGTTAAGAAAAAAGACAAAGAGGCCGGCAAAATAACCGACTTGGGTCCGGCACCCGCGGAATTTATGTGCCCTATCTGCGGGAGCACGATGGTGTACAAACTCTCGCGCGGCGGCAAGTTTATGTCCTGCGCGCGCTTCCCGAAGTGCACCGGCGCGCGCACTGCAGAAGGGCTGGTGCTGAGCAACGAACCCTCTAAGCCCATCGGCAAACATCCGGAGTCGGGCGAGGACATTTATGTTTTGAGCGGACGCTTCGGCCCATATGTACAATTGGGCGAGCAAAAGAAGGGCAGTAAACTCAAACCCAAGCGTGCGAGCATCCCCAAAGATAAAAACCTGGAGGAAGTCACGGTGGCCGATGCGGTGAAGTACCTTTCGCTCCCCCGCGAGCTCGGCGTGCACCCGGAGTCGGGCAAAATGATTTCTGCGAGCGTAGGGCGTTTCGGCCCGTACATCGTGCACGATGCCGACTTCCGCTCGCTGAAGACCGACTCGGTGTACGACATCACTCTTGAGCGAGCGCTCGAAATCCTCAAGGAGCCCAAAAAGAAACGCGGCTTCGCCCGCAAGAAAAAAGAGTAGCGGATTTTGCTATACTGAGCCCACTATGGAGGGGGTGAAGGAAGTACTTGAAAAGATGGGGGTGCCGAGCAAGGAGGACTTGGCGCTGGTGGAAAAGGCGTACGAGTTTGCCGCCCGCGCCCACGAGGGGCAGAAGCGCTTCTCCGGCGACCCGTACGTCACCCATGTTGTGGAGACCGCGCGCGGCTTGGCGGGCATGGGGATGAGTGCGCGCGTTGTTGTGGCAGGATTGCTGCACGACACTATTGAAGACGCTAGTGTCGACCCAAAAGTGCTTGAAAAAGAGTTCGGCAAAGAAGTGCGCTTTATGGTCGAGGGTGTGACCAAGCTCGGCCGGCTTAAATACCGTGGGGCGGAGAGGCACCGCGAAAGTCTCCGCAAGCTGCTCGTCGCAACGGGCCAGGATGCGCGTGTGCTCATAATCAAACTGATGGACCGGCTCCACAATATGCGCACGCTCAAGTTTGTCCCCGAACACAAGCGCAAGCGTATCGCGCTCGAGACGCTCGAAATTTATGCCGCGATAGCCCACCGCTTGGGTATGGGATTGGTGCGCCGCGAGCTCGAGGACCTTGCCTTCGAGTACGCCTTCCCCGAAGAATACGCGCAGACTAAAAAAATAATGACCTCGGCGAGCAAAACGACGCTCGAGCGGCTCAAAAAGATGTCGCGCGCGCTCCAAAAAGACTTAGCCAAAGAAGGAATTAAGGACTTCCACACGGACTACCGCATCAAAGGGCTCTACTCGCTGTGGCGCAAGCTCCAGCGCAAAGAGGGCGACGTAGAAAAAATTTACGACGTCGCGGCGCTGCGCATCATTGTGCCGGATGTGGCCACCTGCTACCGCGTATTGGGTATCGTCAACCAGCAGTACCAGCCGCTCCCCAACAAAATCAAAGACTATATTGCCTTCCCGAAGCCGAACGGCTACCAATCGCTCCACACAACCGTATTCTCCGGCGACGGCGGCATCGTCGAGGTACAAATCCGCACACAGCAAATGCATACCGAGGCCGAGTATGGTATCGCCGCACACGTGAGCTACAAAGAGGGCGACAAGCGCCTAGGGGCGGGCTCGAGCTTCGACTGGATCAAGTCACTCATTCCGGGCCTCGGCTCCGCGCGCCAGGTCGCTGCGGAGAAGAGTGGCAAGGTTGAGCTCAACCGCTCCCGCTACGGGGCCCAGGGCGGCCCCGAGTGGCTCGAGGAGTTGGGCGAGGAGGCGGAGGATCCGGACTTTGAGATGACTCTGCGCACGGACCTCTTTACCCATCGGGTGTTCGTCTTTACCCCGACAGGCGACGTGGTCGATCTCCCCGTCGACTCGTCCCCCGTCGACTTTGCCTACGCGATACACTCCGATATCGGCGACCACATCGCGGGCGTCAAAGTCAACGGCAAAATGGTTCCGCTCGACACGCGGCTTAAAAACGGCGACATAGTTGAAATTGTGACCAAAAAGTCGGCCGTGCCGACCCACAAATGGCTCGACTTCGCCAAGACGACCCTCGCGCGCCGCCACATCCGCCTCGCACTCGACAAGCACAAAAAGTAGCTAGATAGAAAAGTTGGAGGGGTCGAAGGTGTTTTCGTCGCGGTCTTTTTCTTCTTTCGTGCGGTCATCGATTGGTTCCACGGGAGATTCCTTTCCAAAAGGTCCTCGGTTCTCCTCGTCCGGCGCTGCTCGCTCATGCGGGCGCGCCGGCGAGGCCAGACCATTTTGTCCAGGAATCTCCCGCTCCACATGTGCAGGGTGCTGCTCCGGAGCGCCCGCAAAGCCCGAAGCAAGTTGTGTAAAGATAGTGCGGAGGTCGTCCTCGTTGCCGAAGTCGATTGAGAGCTTGCCGCCGTTTTCCTTCGGCTCGATCATGACGCGTGTGTGGAGCGCGTCGCTCAATTGCCGCTCCATGTCCAAAATTTCCGGCGCATACAGGTACTCTTTTTTGCGCACGCGGTCGTAGGCGATGCGCCGCGCAATGGCCTCGGCATCGCGCACTGTTACCTTTTTGAGCATGATTTCGTGGAAGAGTGTTTGCTGCTCGTCGGGGCGCTCGGCGAGCATCAGGAGTGGCCGCGTGTGACCCTCGCTTATTTTGCCGTCAGAGAGTGCGTTTTGCATCTCCTCGGGCAGCGCCAAGAGGCGCAGTGTGTTGCTCACGTACTCGCGGCTCTTGCCCACCTTCTGTGCGACCTCGGCATGTTTGAAGCCGAACTCTTTGACCAACTTGTCGAATGCTTTGGCGCGGTCGATGGGGTTGAGGTCCTCACGCTGGAGGTTTTCGATTATTGCCAACTCAAGCTTGGTCTGGTCGTCGTCGTGCCCACCGCGGATTAAGACCGGCACTTCGCGCAGGCCCACCAGGCGCGCCGCGCGCAGCCGGCGCTCCCCTGCTATAAGTTCATACTCGGTGGAGAGCCCGCCGTCGTCGCGCTCGAGCTCTTTGCGGGTCACGGTCAGGGGCTGAATGACGCCGTACTGGCGGATGGAGCGCGCAAGGTCCTGAAGCTTGTGCTCGTCGAACTCGCGGCGCGGTTGGAACGGGTTGGGGCGGATTTTGTCCACCTCGACCCAAAAAATCGCGTTGTTGTAAAACTGCGACATTGGCGATATTCTAACACGACAGTCTCAAGGTATTTGCCGGGGTGGCGGAATTGGTAGACGCACGGGACTCAAAATCCCGCGATCGCAAGGTCATGAGAGTTCGATTCTCTCCCCCGGCACATTTTGTTTTTGAGCCCCACTGTGCTACGTTCGATGTGGCTGAAATAGGTATAGGGGTACACAATGGCATTCACTGCCGAGAGACTCAACGACTTGATGGATGCCATCGCCGCGCGCGGCATGGATATCGACATCGAGAAAGGCTTCGAATTCCGCCTCCACAAGGTCTATCCTGAGGCGCCCCGCTCGCCCATCAAGTTCAACCTTGCGGACAACAAGACCCGCAAGGATGGACGCATGTTCGAAGAGGACCTCACGCTCATGGGCGAGGTCCTCGATGATTATGCCTTGCACCACGGGCTCGACGACTCCGTCGTGACCGGCATTCCAAACGTCGGCCACAAAATCGCCGTGAGCATGCAGCGCTCGGTGCGCCACCAGATGGGCAAACACATCCCTCTCCTGCCCCTCACAAAGGTAGAAACGGCCGGAGGGGCAAGCGAGATAGCCCGCGTGGAGACTACCAAGGAGATGCTCAAAGAGTGCCCCCGCGGGAGTGTCGTGCTCCCCATCGACGATGTGCTCACCCACGCAACCATCGGCCAGAGCGCGGTCCATCGCGTGCGGCAGGCTGGCTATATCGTCAAGCAGTTTCTCACCGTACTCACCTACGGGTTTGACGGTGCAAGCCGCTTGCAAAGCCTGGGTGTGGAGCCTCACAATATATTCCTTGTCCGCCAGGTCGTGGTGCGAGCCAAGGAAAAGGGCTTCGTCGCCGCCGACGAACTTGATGCCGTGCGCCGCTTTCTGCAGGATATGAACGTGTTTCTGCAACGCAAAGCGGCCTGACAACAATTGACCCCGGCTTCCCTAACAGGGAGCCGGGGTTTATGCTACCCACCATGCGCCCAAAGGTAATAGCAGTCGTTGGCCCCACCGCTTCGGGCAAGTCCGCCCTCGGCGATTTTCTTGCACAAAAATTGCGCGGCGAAGTAATTTCCGCCGACAGTCGGCAAATTTACAAAGGTATGAAGGTCATTTCGCGTGCCGAAGCGGGCCACATGGTCGGCATCGCCGACCCCCGCCGCGCCATGAGCGCGGGCGCGTACGCCGCGTTGGCCGCCAAAAAAATCACTATGATATATCATAGTAAAAAAATCCCCATTGTCGTCGGCGGGACGGGGTTTTATGCGGAAGCGCTGCTGCGCGGTGGATTGCCGGAGGTAGTGCCAAACAAAAAACTCCGTGCTTCTTTGAACAAAAAGACGCCGGTGCAGCTCCTCGCACGCCTGCGCCAGCTCGACCCGAAGAGCGCCGCGCGCGTGGACCCGCACAACACAGTGCGGCTTATCCGCGCTATAGAAGTCGCGCGCGCCCTCGGCTCTGTGCCCGCGCCGCAACCGCACGGCCGCTACAAGGTGCTGTGGCTCGGCCTGCGCGAATCTAGAAACCTCCGCGCGGGGGTAGAAGCCCGGCTGCGGCGCGGCATACTCGCCGAGGCTAAAAAACTGCGTGGGGCGCTTCCACGCCGCCGGTACATGGAACTGGGGTTTGAGTTTGACTTACTCGGCGACTATATCGACAAAAAAATATCAAAAAAAGAACTCATCGGCAAAATCGCCAACGGTGAGCGCAAGTACGCCAAGCGCCAACTGCGCTGGTTTAAGCGCAATAAAGACATCCTCTGGGTCAAAACCAAAGCCGAAGCTCTCGAACTTTCAAAACAATTCCTGAGCGGGCGCTGAGGGAATCGAACCCCCACTAACGGTTTTGGAGACCGTTGTGATACCATTTCACCAAGCGCCCTTGCGCTGAGTATAGCGCAGGTCTTATATCTTCGTCTCTTTGTGCACCAAAGAAGCCCTGCACCAGTTGCAAAACTTTTTTAGCTCTATTTTGCGCGTAACGAGCTTCTTATTTTTGTCAGTAATGTAATTTACGCGCTTACATTTGCTGCATTTGAGTCCTATGAGGCGTTCTTGAGACATGGTATTGAAAGGCCGGCAGGCAGCCGGCAACAAAAGGAATATACCTTATAGGCACCAGAGGCGCAAGTTAGTGCGGTAGTTGGTTTAAAAGAGATTGGGCTGTGGTGGTGGGCACACCTATGCCCGCAAGAGTATCAACGCTCCACGCCCCTCCCCCTGCATCAATAAGCTCCCATTTGTTCGTGCCTGTGTTGTACTTGAGCACTGCCTCACCCCCCATCACGTCTCCTGCCCATACCTGCAGAGCATAGTCGCCAACTATGACAGTCGCATATAGCTTGGTGTGATTGGGGTTATCAGCGGGAAGGCGACTCTGAAATGCTGCCTGTACGGCTTGTTGTTGTGCGGTAGTGCCGCTCTGTGTATTGGGGAGCCCCGTGTTGTCACTCGGATAGGTCACTGTGGGATTCCCATTGGAAGGCTGTGGTGCGGGAGTGGATGACCCGGAAAAGACAAAAAATATTGCGACGAGCGCCAATACGACGACCAAAACTATTCCGATAATCAGATTGCGGTTCATATATTATTTGTTGACGTGATACACACGTCCGGGGACTCCCATAAGAGTCGACCCACTTACGTTAGTAAAAGATGCATTTGCACTAGAGTTTGAAATGGCGCTGCTGCACCCGGCATTTTGACAGATGCCTACGTGGCTCACTGTGTCGCTTTTCCACACTATGATATCACCGGGCTGTGCGCTTGTGGTATCAATGGGTGTGCCGCGACCGTTTTCAAGTGCCTGTTCCATACCGGAGACGCTTGCACCGTCTATGGGAGCTACCCCCGCGCTCTGAAGCACATTATTGACCGCCCAAGCACAGGCAAGATTTCCGTTATCGGGACCAGCAGAAGTATTTGTCCCATAGTAGAGCGATGCGGCGTTGGCGATTGAACCGCTTTTTGCATCCACTACATTGTTATTGGCGTCCCAACACACCCCAAGATAGGAATCGCAACCGCCACCGGCGGGCGCAACTAGCTGGGGTCCGCCCGGTTGCGCTAGATATCCGGGCGTGGGAGACACTTCAATCGGCGCCTGGACCGGGCTCACTTGCGACAGGAGGTCGCTCGGTTGGGATTGCATCGGGCGGTTGTCGTTGCACTGAATGGTGTTCCAGTTGTTGTAGCTTGAGTTAAGCGCGACTTTGAGAACAGTCTGGATGATGAGCCAGCAGCCCAGCACAAAGAGAAAGCCGAAGAGCACCTGCTTGAAGATGTTTTTGGCGGTGTCGATATTGGCGGGGCTTGCGGCCGAGGTCGCATACAAAAAGCCCGCGTAGGCAAACAGGCACGCCACGATGGGGATCGAGAGCCCGATGAGGAAGTTGATGATGTTTTGAGCGAGCGCGGCCAGGTCGCACAGGCGGCAGTTGAGCCCGCTACAGGGCACGAGCCCTTGCGCCGTCGCAAAAAGCGGCAAGCACACGATAGGAATCGCAAAGTACCACAGCGCCACTCGGCGTCTCATACATCCAAATTGTAGCACCAGATTTTTGCGGGAGAGGTGGAATTATTGTATTCTGTGTGGGTCTGCGTCGGTGGTAGAGTGGTCAATTACAACAGGCTGTAAACCTGTCGCCTTCGGGCTACGGAGGTTCGAATCCTCCCCGACGCACCATAACAAAACCCGCTCTGAAGGGCGGGTTTTGCTTTATTTCGTGAGTTCGAGCTCCTCGGAGCGCACGGACTTCCCCTTCCCCGTTTTTTTGACGTCGAAGACAAACTCGCCTTTTTGCACGTCGACGGCAACCGCGCCCCCTTGGAGCACACCGCGGCCGACCATCAGGTTGGCTACTTTGGTCAAAATCTTGTCCTGGATGAGCCTCCGGAGGGGGCGCGCACCGTAGTGCGGGTCGTAGCCCTCTTTTGCCAAGTGGTCGTACGCGGAGTTGGTGAGCGTGAGCGTAATATCTTTGCCCGCGAGGCGCGCCACAATCTCCTTGACCTGTATCTCGACGATTTCGCGGACCGCCTCCGGCGAGAGGATATTGAAGATGATTATTTCGTCGATACGGTTGAGGAACTCGGGGCGGAAGTGGTCTTTGAGCGACTGCTCCACCTTGTCCTTGGCCATCTTATAGTCGGCCTCGGCCCCGCGCGTGCCCATCGCAAAGCCGAGCTGCTCCATCTTGTCAATGTATTGCGCACCGATGTTGCTCGTCATGATGATGATGGTGTTGCGGAAGTTGACCCGGCGGCCTTTGGCATCGGTCAACTGTCCCGCGTCGAGCACTTGGAGGAGGATGTTGAATACCTCCGGGTGCGCTTTTTCTATCTCATCAAACAGCAAGACCGCGTAGGGGCGGTGGCGCACCAGCTCGGTGAGCGCCCCGCCCTCTTCGTGTCCGACATAGCCGGGCGGCGCGCCGATGATTTTAGACACACTGTGCTTTTCCATATACTCGGACATGTCCACCCGGATGAGCGCCTTTTCGTCGTCGAACATAAACTCGGCGAGCGCTTTGGTGAGCTCGGTCTTGCCCACGCCGGTCGGCCCCAAAAACATAAAACTTGCTATCGGGCGGTTGGGGTCGGCGATGCCGGCACGCGAGCGCTTGACCGCGTCGGCAACTTTGCCCACCGCCTCGCGCTGGCCGACGACGCGCCCTTCGAGCACCGCTTCGATGCGCGAGAGCCGCTGCGCCTCCTCCTCGAGCATGCGGGAGACGGGGATGCCGGTCCACTTTGAAACAACCGACGCAATGTCGGCCTCGCCTATTTCCTCGTTGAGGACGCGGCGGTTCTGTTGGAGCTTCTTGAGACGCTTTTGTTTTTGTTCGAGCTCCCGCTCGAGGCTTGGAATCTCGCCGTAGCGGATTTCCGCGGCACGGCTAAGGTCAACCGACGCCTCAGCCGAGTCGGCTTCGATGCGCAGGCTCTCGAGTTCTTTTTTAATAGATTTGATGTCGGCGAGAACTTGCTTCTCGTTCTTCCAGCGCTGCTCCAGCTCGCTCGTCTCTTCTTTGAGCTCGGCGACCTCCTTTTCTATCGCTCTGACGCGCGTTTTGGCGCCGCGCCCCGCCTTGGTGCGAGACAGGTTGCTTCCCTCCTCGCTCTCGGCCTCTTTGCGCAGGGCCTCCTTCTCGACTTCGAGCCGCATGATTTTGCGGTGTGCGTCCTCGAGCGCCGGGGGCTTGTTCTCCAAACTGATCCGCAGACTCGATGCGGCTTCGTCGATGAGGTCTATCGCCTTGTCCGGCAAAAAGCGGTCCGGAATGTAGCGGGCGGAAAGCTCGACCGCCGCGATGAGCGCCACATCGGTTATGTGCACACCGTGGAAGAGTTCGTACTTTTCTTTAAGGCCGCGCAAAATGGCGATAGCGTCGTCGGTGCCCGGCTCGAGCACGTAGACGGGTTGGAAGCGCCGCTGGAAGGCCGGATCGCGCTCGATGTAGCGCTGGTACTCCTTGAGTGTGGTGGCACCGACGACGCGCATTTCCCCGCGCGCGAGCGCGGGCTTGATCATGTCGGACATCCCGGCCGCACCCTCCGCAGAGCCCGCGCCTATGACGGTGTGTATTTCGTCGATAAACAAAATTATCTTGCCCTCGGCGCGCTCGATCTCTTTCATGATGGCTTTGAGGCGCTCTTCAAACTCGCCGCGGTACTTGGTGCCCGCGATGAGCGCGCCGAGGTCGAGCGACACGAGGTCTTTGTCGCGCAAACTTTCCGGCACGTCGCCGACCGCGATGCGCGCGGCGAGCCCTTCGGCTATCGCCGTCTTGCCAACGCCCGCCTCGCCGATGAGGATGGGGTTGTTTTTGGTGCGGCGGGAGAGTATTTGGATGACGCGTTTGATTTCCTCGTCGCGGCCGATGACCGGGTCGAGCTTGTTTTCGAGCGCCAATTTAGTGAGCGAGCGCGTGTACTTGTTGAGCGCGCGGAACTTCTTTGTAGGCTCTTGTGTCGTGCTCTGCTTCTGCGAGCGCAGGTCACTCAGCGTGCGCATCACGGCCTCGCGCGTGATGCGGAAGCGCGCAAGTGTGTCGCGCGCCGCGCCGGGCACATCGAGCACCGCGATGAAGAGATGCTCGGTCGAGACAAATTCGTCGTGCATTTCGGTCGCGACCTTGGCACTCCTCTCGAGTGCCTGCACCAACTCGGGCGTGAGGTACAGCTGGTAGGACGGCGAGAGCACGCCGCCCGCGCCGGGGCCCTCCAAGTTTTCGAGCGTTGTGTCGGTGAGGAGTACCACGTCGACTTCGAGCCGCTCGAGCACGGTCGCAACGAGCGACTCCTCTTGCAAGAGGAGGGCGCCGAGGAGGTGCATCGGGCTCACCTGATTTTGGCCGCGCTCGACCGCGAGCTCATGCGCGCGGCGGACGGCTTCTTTTGCTTTGGTGGTGAAGTGGTTGAATGGGGGCATATGATTATTGATTCTTGGTCGGAGGAACTTTCGCTACCGTGTAGAAGTCGCTGCCCAAGGAGGAGGAGTCGCCGGTGGTGAGCCCGACCGCATCGCCGAAGAGCGTGATGATGACCGAACCCGGTGTAGAGGACGTTACCGTGCTCTCGATGAGGTCGCGATGAGCGTCCGACATCGCGGACGGAATTTTTGCGATGACACCCACGCCCACGGTGTCTCCGCCGCTGCCGCCGATGCGTATGACGCTCGAGCCGAGCGCAAGCTTACCGGAATCGGCAAGGGCAATAGGTACAATACTCGCCGCGGAACTTGATGCAATAGAAAGATCGAGGACCGCGATGGTGCTCGTCCCCTGCGGGACGCGCATGACGGCGGGTACCAACTTGCCGTCGGGGAGATACGCTTCGAACTGGAGTGTGCCCATCGGCTCGAGCACTCCGCGGTCGGAGAGCACGGTGCCCTGTTTGTCGATGATGATGCCGCGCGCAAGGAGCGTCTGGGGGTCATTGGTGCTCACGATGCGCACTATCCCCTTTTGCGCCTGCGCAATCGAGAGCGCGACCTGGTCGTCATCTTTGACAACGACGGTGGTCTGTTTTGTAATGGTGCCGCCGGTTGCAGAGGAAACGACAGCCGCCGGCGCTTGCGCAACCTGCTCGACCGTGTGCTCGACGATTTGATTGATGGTCTGGCGCACCTGGGGAGGCACCTGGTTTATGAGCGCGACGGTCACTATGCCGGTCGCTATAGAGGTCACAAAGCTGACCAGCAGAGTGAGAAGCACTATCTGATGTTTAGTCAGCTTCTCTATGTCCATGAGGCCACTGTATCATAGGTGCATTATAAAATCATTGCTCCGCCCGGTATAGCGCCGCGGCGTGCGCGAGGGCCGCGGCGATGGCGCGGGCATCGACCTCTGTCGCCGTGGGCAGAAGGGTGATGCGCACCGCGCTTGTTGCGAGCGCAGGCGGTGTGCCGAGCGCCACAATAACGTGACTGGGGTCTTCATCCCCCGAGTCGCAAGCACTGCGGGTGCCTGCGGCTATACCCTGTGCGTCGAGTGACACTACGGCCATCTGCGCCTCGAGTCCAGGGATGGAAATGTTCAGATTATTCGGACTCCGGCGCGCGCCCTGCGCGGGGCCGTTTAAAATTGCACCGGGAATGAGGCGCTTGATTTCGCCCCACAGGTAGTCGCGCACGGCGGCTGTGCCCAGGGCGCGCGCCTCTACATCTTTTTGCGCTTCTTCTAGCGCAACCGCAAATGCGCCGATGAGGGGCACATTCTCCGTCCCGCCACGCAGGCCGCCTTCTTGCCCCCCGCCGCGTATGAGTGGCTGCACTTCCACGCCCCTTCTTATATATAGAGCGCCCACGCCCTTCGGCCCCAGCATCTTTTGTGCATCGAGCGTCAAGAGATCGACCCCGAGCACCTCGACATTAACAGGCAGCCACAGCGGCGCCTGTGATGCATCCGTATGAAAAAGTGGAGGCGACACATCTTGAGGCGACGGTAGGACTTGGCCTAGCGGCCCGGAGCGCCGTCGGCGAGAGATATGTCGCCGTAGCTCTTGTATCGGTTGAATCGTGCCCACTTCGCTGTTGACCAACTGGATTGAAACGATGGACGTATCCTCGCGCAGCGACTCTTTGAACTGCGCGATATCAATAACACCTTCTCTATCTACCGGCAGCTCGGTTACAGATGCGCCGGTCGCGCGCAGGGGCTCGAGCACCGACTGGTGCTCTATGGCGGACGTTATGGCGTGCCCGCGCGCGCCGTGGAGGGCCAGGTTGTTGGCCTCGGTGCCGCTTGCGGTGAAGACGATTTCGTCTGCGTGCGCGCCGATTGCGCGCGCGATGCGCGCGCGGGCGAGGTCGAGCTCACGCTTGGCCTCGAGCGCCTCTGTATGAATAGCACCCGGGTTGCCATACAGAGGTAGCAAACGCAGCATCTCCGCGCGCGCTTTCTCGCTCAACGGCGTCGCAGCCGCCGCATCGGCATAAATCCGCTTCTTTCTAAACCACATCACTCTAGAGTATACTCATCTTTGCTATGCCAGGGCCAAAGACCATAGCGGTCGGCAGACCGCCCATTGTTGCCGTTGTCGGACACATCGACCACGGTAAATCGACGTTGCTCGATTACATCCGCAAAACTTCCGTGGTGGAGGGCGAGGCGGGGGGCATCACCCAGCACCTCTCGGCCTACGAAGCGCCGCACACAACAAAGGAGGGCGTCGAGGGCTCTATCACGTTTCTTGATACGCCAGGGCACGAAGCCTTCCGTGCGATGCGCAGCCGCGGGCTCGGGATCGCCGATGTCGCGATTTTGGTCGTAAGTGCCGAGGAGGGGGCCAAGCCCCAAACACTCGAGGCACTCAAGCTTATCCAGGAGGCGGGTATCCCCTATGTCGTCGCCTTCACCAAAATAGACAAGCCGGGCGCAAACCTCGAGCGCGCCAAGATGAGCATGCTCGAGAGCCAGGTATTTCTTGAAGGCATGGGCGGCGATGTGCCGTTTGTGGCGGTCTCGGGCAAAAGCGGCGAGGGTGTGAGCGACCTGCTCGACCTTATTTTGCTTGCGGCGGAGCTTAAAGGAATTGCGGCCGACGCAACACTCCCAGGGAGCGGAGTTGTTATTGAAGCGCACGTTGACCCGCGCCGCGGCAATACCGCGACGCTCATCGTCCAAAACGGGACGCTCGAGGCGGGCGAATTCGTCGTTGCGGGCGGCACGTGGGCGCCCACGCGCATCATGGAAAATTTCTTGGGCACAAAGATGAGTGAGGCGCGCCCCGGGCAACCGGTGCGGGTGGTCGGCTTCTCCGCACTCCCGCGCGTGGGCGACCCGTGGAAGTCGGTCGAAACCAAGCGCGAGGCAGAGGAGGACGCCGAAGGCGCACCGTCCGCGCAGCCCCGTAGTGCGACTGCGAAGCAGGCAACGAGGAGCGGAGCGGATGGTGCGCCGGAGGGAGAAGAACCGAAGCTCACGATACTCCCGCTTGTTATAAAAACCGACGTCGCCGGCACCGCCGAGGCCGTCGTGCACGAGCTCGACAAAGTGCTCGCCACGCTCCCCTCGTCGGCAACTATGCCCTACGAGGTGCGCGTGCTCGCGCGCGGCGTCGGCTCTATAACCGACGGTGACATCAAGCTGGCCGGCCCGGGCGGCATTGTGGTCGGCTTTAACGTCAAGATCGAGCGCGAGGCGGCGGACTTGGCCGAGCGCAACGGGATCGAAGTCAAAACATTCGACATCATCTACAAACTCGCCGAGTGGCTCGGCGGGCGCATCGAGGCGCGCCGCCCGCGCGAGCGCGTCGAGGAGGTCCGCGGCTCCGCGCGCGTGGTCAAGATATTTACCGTGTGGAAGGGCGGGCGCATCGTGCTCGGCGGGCGCGTGGATGACGGGCGCCTGCGGCTCGGCGATGAACTAAAAATTTGGCGGCGTGATGTCGAGTTGGGGACGGGCAAAATACTGTCGCTCCAGTCCCAAAAGCGCGAGGTCAAAGAGGTGGAGAAAGGGGCCGAGTTCGGCGCGCAACTTAAAACCGACGCACTGCCCGCCGCGGGCGACCGGCTCGAGCCCTTTGAGATAGCGTTTAAATAAATTCTATGCGTGAGCAAAGCGAAAATATATGAGAGAGCGCCACATTCAAGCACTGCATGAGTCCGCGGCGGAGTTCATCAACCAAGAAACGAACCGCCAATCGATGATAACCGTCACCGGTGTGCGGCTCAACGACGCGGGCACCAAAGCGACCGTGCTTGTCACCGTCTTCCCCGAAGCGCACGAGGAGCGTGCGATAGAGTTCCTCAACCGCCGCGGGCGGGACTTTATCCTCTACCACAAAAAGCGGGTCAAAGGGATGCCGCCCTCGCACACGGAGTTTGTGCTCGACCGCGGCGAAAAAAACCGCCAGCGGTTAGATGAACTTACTTCTTAGTGCCCTCGGGAGGACTCGAACCTCCACAGATTGCTCTACGTGGTCCTAAGCCACGCGCGTCTACCAATTCCGCCACGAGGGCATTCGTGCTATGGTACTTTATTGTATATCCGCCTATAGCTCAATTGGTAGAGCAGCTGCCTCTTAAGCAGTTGGTTGTAGGTTCGAGTCCTACTGGGCGGACTGGCCACGTGGCGAAGAAGCAACGCGACGGTCTGCAAAACCGTTATGCGAGGGTGCGAATCCCTCCGTGGCCTCAAGAAAAAATGCCGGGGTGATGGAATTGGTAGACATACGGGACTTAAAATCCCGGGAGGCACTAAAAATCCTCGTGAGCGTTCGAGTCGCTCCCCCGGCACAGCTATTGACAATACTCATTTTTAAGTGGTAAGGTTGCCTCGGCTGAATGGGCACCTTGCCCACAACATCAAAAGGAGTGCGCCGTGATGAAATTCTTGGCGGACAACTGGTTCTGGCTGACAATCGTCTTCGCCATACTGGCGGGAGCGGTGGCGGCTTTGTGGTCGGACTCAAGCAAGGGCTCCGGCTCATCGCTGCCCGGAACCGAAGGTAAGCGGCGTTCGCCGCTTGAGTTGATGTCGGCCCGTCAATTGCGCCACATCGGCGCAGCGTACGGCTACCGCATCAGCGGCAAAGTGGGCAACACGTGGGGACGGGTCCTCTTCTTTATAGTGGGTCTCGTCCTGCCCGTGTCCACTCTCACGTACGCGGTGGTCTTTGTGTTCGACACCATCGCACGTCTCTCCGGCCACTACATACCGTGGTGGTACCAGGGCGTGCTCGTCGCCACACTCGCCGCGCCGGCCGTCTTTTGGGCGGCGCAGAGAGTAAATTGGATCATCGCTGTGCCTCAACTCACGGGTGCAAAGGCGGTGCAGCTCTTCACCCGGCGGGTGCATGTCTACTTGCAGGGCCTCAACATCACCTTTGGTCCATTGGAAACTTTGGACCCGAAGACTGATGATTTGACCATACGCAGCAGCATTGTGTCCCGTCCGGCAACTTTCCGGACAAGCGACAAGGTGCGGGTGACATTCGAGCACCCGATGCTGCGTATGCGGGTCTTCCCGCCGCTCCTGTTGGTCAACGCAAGCCACGACATCAAGTCTATCGAGCAGGCGGCGACCAACATCGTGCAAAACGCAATGAACGACGAAATTCTCGACACTCCGCTCGAGAATGTCCAGCAAGCCGAGACGCTCTCCAAACTCGAAGATACGCTCATCTTGGCACTCGAGGGCGTGACTGAAAGCGGCGAGTCGGACCCGCGACACCGCGACACCAAAGGGCTCCCCTTCGAAGCACAGTACGGCGTCATTGCCGAGACAGTGCCTTTCGGGGTCCCGACTCCTTCGGAGGAGTACAACAAAGCCACCGAAGGAAAGGTGGCAATGACGCAAATCCTCGAAACCGCCAAGGATATCGAGAAGAGCGGCACTACCGAAGGGTCGAAGGTTACTCACGGCGAGGCGGTCAACATCGCCATGGCGAACGTTGGCAAGACAAACCGCGAGACCTTCGAGTTCGAGCTCGGCGAGCGGGCAAGCTCGAACCTTAACACCACTGCGGCGGGCATCGCGAGCTTTGTTGAAAGGCTCGCGCAAGCACTCCGCGGCGGCGCACAACCGCAATCTCCCGGAGGTCAATAATGGCTGATACGATCAACGACCCCAAAGAGAAGCCAACCCGCAAAGTCCCCTCGGAAGTGATTGACGACGCCGCTATCCAAGCGGAAAAGTCGCTCGGCCGGATCACCTGGGCTTTGGTGATTGTCGCGGGTATCGCGGTCCTTGGTACGCCCTTCGTCAGCGCGTACTATCCCACGAGCGGGGTCCATACCCGCCCGGGGTCCTACTCCACCCCACGGTATGTCTCTACTCCAAAGACCGAGCCGGGCATGATCGACCGGTGGTTGCACTACTATGAACGGCCGCCGCGGCGCTACTGACACAGCACCGCGCAGGCAACAAGGGCGCCCACTACTTAAAAAGTTGAGGGCGCCCTTTTTCTTTTATTTAAAACGAGCCCGGTCCTATCGTGTTGCGGATGAGCATAATGACGGCCCACGCGGAGACCATAATAAACATCCCCGCTATCCCCCACCAAATCTGTTTTTTGCCGTCCGTATCAACCTGGCCGCTGAAGTTGGTCTTGGCGATGAACTTTACCAATCCGTACACAAATACAAGAAATGCCGCAGCAAACAGCAACAAGAGCGCCGGATTGACGATGTATGAGACAAAGTTGCCGAGCACCGTACCTATGAACGAATTGTTGGACACGTGTTAGTGCACTGCCTGCGGGACTTGCGGGATGGTGATGGGAGCGGAGTTGTTGACCCCGAAGGTGTTCTGCGCGATGCGGATGATACCCCACACCGACACCATAATGAAGAGCGCGACGAGCCCACCCCAAAGGAGCTTGGTGTTGCCGCCCCCCTCTTTACCGCCACCACCACCAGGATTTAGCGCATATTTGTAGAGGCCGTAGAAAAAAACAACAAGGGTCAATGCGATCAAAAGCGGAATGAGTGCATTAAGAATATTGCCCACAAAGGCGATGAGCGACCGCAGGTCAGTCGGCGTTTGGGCAAAGGCAACCGCCGGCGCAGCCAAAAGTATGGCCGAGAGTATGGAAAGCTTTTTCATATATATAGTAATTGTACTTCTAAATATGCCCCGCGAAGGCCCCTGTGTGGATATCAGTAGCAATTGCCAAACAGGCACAGGCCGCTGTTGGCATTGCCGCTTGGGGTACTAAAGGTGTGCACCGGCCCGCCCCAGTTGACCCCGCTCCCCACCCCGCCGAGGAACGTGTTTTGCAGCACGCGCAGTATCCCCCAAATGGAGAAGAGGATGAAGAGCGCGATGAGGCTCCAGAGCACCATGTTCCAATTTTCTTTGTTTGTGGGTGCCTTCATGTACTTGACCGCGAGTCCGTAGAAAAAGAATACGATGGCCGCCGCGGTCAAGACCGGGATAATCATGTCGATGAGCCCGACGAGGGCTGTGACGACCGATCTGAATGTGTCTCCTGGTCCAAACATTTAGTTACACGATGAGATGAACGGGTTGACGCCTGTGCCTTGCATGAGGTTGTTGACCGTGTTGGCGATGACTTGCGCGATGAGCCACGCGGAGAGGAATATGGCGATGCCTATGACGGTGTACTTTAAATTTTCTCTGGCTTTTTTAATGCCATCCTGGCTCCCTTGCGCGAACACAAACTGTGCGCCAACATACACGAGCATAATAACTGCAATGGGGATGCCTATCGCAATAACCGCACCCAACACATTTTTGACCAAGCCGCAGAAACTGAGTGTGTTGAGCGGATTGGCAATCGAGCAGGTACCGCCGCCGCAGTTTGCCGGCTGAGCGCTTTGTGCAAACGTAAATGCGGGAGAAAGGAGGAGCGCGAGCGCTCCGATGCTTATGCCCGCGGCGATGTGTTTATACTTATTGAGCATTTGGAGTAAAGAGCTGGCTCATTTCTTGAGAGGCGTCCGAGACGGCGGCGTCCGGAGTCGAGGCGCCCGATACGACCGAGTTTATCATGCCTTTGAAGATGGAGTTGGTCGACGCCGGGTCCGGGTCGAGCCACCCGCGCGCAATCAAGGCCGAGCGCACAAACGTCGCCGCGGCCGCATTGCCCGAGGTGTCCACTTGCACGTCGCGGCGCGCGGGCGGCAAGCCCGTGGTGCGCGCTTCTACCGCGCTCGCCGTTTGGGCCGTCAGGGCCTCCGCAATAACGAGCGCGCCGTTGACGTTGTGCGCGGTGCGCGAGATGGCGACGCCGGTCAAAAGGCCGTACGTCATCTGCGGCGCATTTTGGAGCTGGGGCACCACATCAACGCCGAAGTGGAGGTTGGGGTTGCGCTGCAGCAGGCTTTGATACTCGCTCGCAAAGCCGAAGTACACGCCCACGTCGCCCGCAACAAACGCGTTGGTCGACAGCGGGAGCGCGCGGTTCCACGAGTAGGTCGACTTGCCGGGGTCGGCGAACTCGGTATAAAAGCGCAGCGCTGATGATGCCGGATTCTCCGCCGCCGCACTCGGCGTGCGGCCGAAGACCGATATCAAGTTGCCCGTCGAGGAGTCGCGCCCCACAATCGGGTCGCCGGACTGCATAAAGAGTGTCGAGAGTATCGCCTTGGCGTTCGCAACATTGTCCCACGCGCCCATTGCGACTGCGGAGCGCTTTACATTTTGCGAGGTGTCGATGGCGCTGATTTTGGTCGGGATGCCGTCCGCTTTGGTGAAGTCACTCCACAAAGTCGGCGGTTGCCCAAGCCCCGCTTGGGCAAAGAGGTCGCGGTTCCAGTACATGACCATCGGGTCGATGAGGAACGGGAGCGCATAGGCACCCTGCGGCGAAAGAAACACCTGACCCTCGTCGATGTAACTGTTGGCAAACGTGCCTTGGGAAATCGCGCCGTACGGGATAATGCCAACCTTGTCGACAAACGCGCCCAAGTTTTCCTGGTCGATCAAAAAGAGGTCCGGCCCCGTGCCCGCGGCCATCGCGCTCACCAACTCTTTGGTGTAGGTCGACGGGTCCTTCTCCACGTACGTGACCTGCTCGAAGGCCTTGTTTTGCGAGCGCAGGGACTCGATGAGTGTGGTCATCTCGTCTTGGCTGCGCGTTCCCCATACGACTACCGGCCCCACGCCCGAGCCGCCGAGCGCGCCGCCAAACACAGCAAAGGCCCCCACCCCCACGATGGCGAGGATGATAAACGCGCCTATGACCAACAACTGAAAGGTTGACATCGAACCCATAGCTCTTTCTATTGTACCTTCTTAATGCTATGCCCGCCTTTCTTAAATAGCGCACCCCAGTGGTAGGAGCCCGCGGGGAGCGCGCGCTCCCAGCCGAAGCCCGCGCGCTCAAAGAGCGCGCGGGCCACCTTTTCCTCCACAATGTGGTTTGGGTGGGGCCCGAGCCCGCCGTGGCTACCGCTCCAGTCTATGACGACCACTTTGCCGCCACGGCGGAGCAAACGGTGTGCCTCTCCGGCAACCGCGCCGCGCTCCTCCGGAGCTTCGGCAAAGAGGGTATTGGCCACAATAACAACGTCGAACCGCCCTGCCGGGAGATTGCTCGCCTGCGGCGTGCCGGAGAGCACCTCGACATTGTGGAGCCCCTCGCCCAAGGCGAGGTTCTTGACCCGCGAGAGTATTTCGCGGTTGGGGTCCACAGCCCACACCTCCGCCGGCGCTACCGCGCGCGCGGCCGCGCGCGCAAAAAAGCCCCCGCCGCAGCCCAAATCGGCCACCTTCATGCCTTCGGCAAGACCCGCGCTCCGCAGCGCCTCCCCGGGGACCAAAAAGAAACTTTCCATGCCTTTATTATACAGCGCACTGATTCATGTAAGAATCACTTCTCTTGTGCATCATAGGTTGTATGAGAGTGAGATTTGTAGAAAAAATAGGCGTCCCGGCGGTATGCGCGATAGCGGCCGCGACGGTCGTGGCCTACAGCGTGTGGGCCTCCACCCTTTTGCACTCGCACAAGCTTTCGGACGGCCAGGGCTCGGCAGTGGTCGCGACGAGATAAAGCAAAAGCCCGCGGCCGGTAGAACCGGCGCGGGCTTTCGGTATCAAATCGGACCAAGGGCGTAAATCAGAGCCGCAAACCCCGCCGCAGTCAGCGCTGAGATCCAGTGCCAGTTGCGGTAGAACGTGCCGACCGTGATTGTGCGCTCTGTGATCGAGCGGCCGACATCAAGTGTTGACATAGTAATGCCTCCACTGCCCAGCCGCCCCAATCATACCGCCGCCCGCTGCAGCGTCAAATGAATTGTCCACCGAGCAACATCCCCGGCCGTGAAGCCGGGGATTATTTTTTGGTGCGCGTAAGCCGCAACTTTTGCGCGGTGCGCTTGGTGCGGGTTTTGACCTTTTTACCCCGCGGGGTCATGGTGACCCGGCGCTTGTCATCTTGAGTGATGATGGTGGGCACCGCTTTGGCCACTTCGACCATGCGCTCGCGGCGCTCGGCATCCTCCGCCCGCTCGCGCGCGTCCGCGCGCGCGGCGGCCGCCTTGCGCTCTGCCGTATACGCCGCGAGCTTTGCGGACTGCTCGTTGAGCTTTTCGATACTGTTTGAGATTGCGCCGCTAAAACCGTGGCGCCTGTCGCCGGGGCGCGGAGCGCGCCAAAACCGTGTTGTGAGCATGCTGCTACCTCCAAAGGGCTGTTCGGATTGAGTATAGCAAAAGCCAGTGCTGCGTACCTACGCCAATAGGTAGATGCCCGCGAGGATGAGCACAAGTCCGCCCACCCGCAGCGGGGTGACCGTGCCGCCCAAAAATACGAGCGAGTATACAAAGCTCACCACAACGCCGAGCGCAATCGCGGCCGGAATGGCGGTGCGTGTTTCTTGTAAACCGTAGTACACCGCCACAATCCACAAGCCGTTGGCCACCAGCATAACAAGGAGCGTGAGCGGCTTGTACGCATTGATGAGCACGCCGAGCGTCCCCGAGGCGGGCGCGCCGCCGAGCTGTCCCATGAGCGAGATACCTATATAAGAGAGCGCCGCGAGCACAATATAGAGCGCCCAGTTGAAAATCATGGAGCTATTGTAGCGCGCAAAAGGCCCGGCACTGTGCCGGGCCTCTTTATTTGAATTAGCGGCTGTCGATGTCTTGCATAGGGAGGCTCCGAAAAGTTTCCTTGGCAAAGTCGAACATGCCGTAGACTATTTCGATTACGATTCCTACCCCAAGGAGGATGAACGCCCACCCCGCGGCGGTGCTGGGGACGCCCGCCGGCTTGTAGACAATGCCGAGAGCCAACATCACTACAAGAAAAACGATGATGCCTGCGACGATAAGGCCGTGCTTGAGCCAGAACATGAGACTTCTCCCACTCCTGCAGCCGCCCCCACCCTAGCACTGTGACCGGCGTTTTTCCAGTACTGTTTTCACTATGATATATCATAGTGAAAACAAACCGCCCGCCCCGTAAAGAGGCGGGCGGAGGTTGGTGGCGGGGAGGATTACCACCAACCACGGCCGTGACGATACCCGGAGCGGTAGTTGCCGCGGTCGCGGGCTTGCCGTGGGCTTTGGAACACCCGCTCGATAAACCCATCGTGCGGCGGTCGATACGTGCGGCGGTTTTCACCATCGAAACGGCCGCGCTTGTACTGTGACATAGCCATCTCCTTGGTTATGCCCAAGCTCCCTAGTGAGCCGGGCCCCGTCGGCGCTATGCATCCCGCCGAAGCGGCCCCGCTCACCGCACTGTCCGTAATATAAAACTTGGATGAAGCTGCAAAGTTTCAGCAAAAACTAGGAGGTCGCTAACTCCGCTATGGCTTTAACGTGCTCCCAGGAAATGGCCATAAATATATTGCCTTGTGTCTCTGAAGAACTTGGGCCGCGCGCCAACACTCCAATCAGGCGACTCGAGTCTGGTTCTCTAAGAACCACGGGGGCTCCGCTATAGCCTCCCACGACAGCACCAGTAACTTGAATTTCTTTTCTAAGAGGAGACTCTCTCAACTGTACTGCTACTACACCATCAGAAAATGTGGGGGCATGAGCTGAGTTAAGTAGTTGAGAACCGAGCGGAAAGCCGGCGTATGCTACAGCCTCACCAACTTGAGGGTAGCGCTCCAAAATAGAAACCCCTGTCTTTGCTTCACTATCTATAAAAGAATCGGGTTTATCAATAATTTTTAAAACGGCTAAATCATGGGCTAAATCGAGGGAAGCAATGGCCGCTCTACTATAATCACCCATGTTACCAATCATCAGGAGTCCTGTCTGAACTGCGTCTCCCAGCAATAATCCCTGGACCACGTGGGCACAAGTTATCAAAACTCGGTACTCTGAGAGCCAAAAAGCTGTCCCAGTAACTTGAAAGTTATTTCCAAACTGTTGGTTTGTTGGATTAAACATCGGCTTAACCACTCCAACAGCTCGTACGGCTCTATACACTCTGGGCTGATCCACAGAAGATATTGACCTGTTGATTCCAGGTTGAGGTTCGGGAGCAGGACTTGGTGTAGGAGAAAAAGGCTCGGGCATATTTTGTTTACAAACAAACGAAGGAGGCGATGGAGTCGGAGTCGCGCAGGCGCATGATGCGCACGCCCTGCGTGGCGCGGGACTGGGTTTTGACTTCGTTGAGCCCCGTGCGGATGATTTGGCCTTTTTTGGACACGACCACTATCTCCTCCTCCCCGCCCTCGCCGCGGGAGATGATGCGCGAGGTGATCAAGGGGCCGGTCTTCGCGGTCACACTCATGGTCTTGATGCCCGAGCCGCCGCGGCCCTGGGTTTTGTAGTCGGTCGTCGGGGTCGCCTTGCCGTAGCCGTTGCGCGATACGACGAGCACTTCGAGCTTGTCGCCCGCTTTGCCTTTGGGCACCACGTCCGCCCCGACGACCGAGTCGCCCGCGCCGAGCTTCATCCCGCGCACGCCTCCGGCGGCGCGGCCCATCGCGCGCACGTCCGCCTCTTTAAACCGTATCGACTGCCCCTTCGCGGAGCTCAAAAAGATATCGTCGCCTTTTTCTACCAACAGCGCCGCAATCAACTCGTCGCCCTTTTGCAACTTCTGCGCAATCAAGCCCGAGCGCCGCACATCGCGGAACGCCGCCGCATCGGTCTTCTTTATAGTCCCCTTTTTGGTCACCAATACAAGGTAGCGCCCCGCCTCGGCTTCGCCTCGGCGAGACGGGTCGCCTTTATATTCTTTGCGCATCGGCAAAATGCTCGTCACCGCTTCGTCCGTACCGATTGAAAGAAAGTTGACCAGCGCCTTGCCCTTGGTCGAGCGCTTGCCCTCCGGGATTTCATACATCTTGAGTTGGAACGCCTTCCCCGCGTTGGTAAAGAACAACAGGTCACTGTGGGTCGAGGTGGTGAGGAATGTGGTGACAAAGTCCTCCTCTTTGGTGTTGAGGTCTATGACGCCGACACCCCCGCGCTTTTGGCGGCGGAACTCCTCCGGGTTGGTGCGCTTGATATAGCCGCCCGCGGTCAGCGTGAGCACCTGCTCGGCATCGGCGACCATGTCTTCCTCGGAGATGATGCCCGCGGCGCCCTTCTGCACCTTGGTGCGGCGCTCATCGCCAAACTTCGCCGAAATATCTTGTGTTTCTTTTTTGACCACGCCGAACATCTTCTTTTCGCTCTTCAGCAAGTCGCTCAACTCGGCAATGGCCGCCTGCACTTCGGAGAGCTCGTCTTCTATTTTTTTGCGCTCGAGGTTGGCGAGCCGGCTGAGCCGCATTTCCAAAATTGCCTTGGCTTGGAGCTCGGTAAATTTAAACTTTTTGATGAGGTTGACCTCCGCTTCGGCGACATCCTTGCTCGCGCGGATAGTCTTGATGACTTCGTCGATGTGATCGAGCGCCTTTTTGAGGCCGGCCAAAATGTGCTCGCGGTCCTGTGCCTTTTTGAGGTCAAACTGGCTGCGGCGCCCGACCACCGTGCGGCGGTGCTTGATAAACTCCTGCAAAATGCCCTTCAGGGACATCGTCTGCGGCACGCCGTCAACGAGCACAACCATGTTGAAGTGGAACGGGTCTTCGAGCGACGTGTGCTTGTAGAGGTAGTTGAGCACTTTTTGCGGGTGGGCGCCCTGCTTGAGGTCGACGACAATGCGGACGTCTGTGGTCGACTCGTCGCGCAAGCCGCGCACGCCTTCGAGCTTTTTCTCGTGGACCAGGTCGGCGATGCGCACAATGAGGTCGGCTTTATTAACCCGGTACGGGATCGAGGTGATGATGATTTGGAAGTCGCCTTTTTTGCCCTCGATGATGTCTGCAACACCGCGCACCGACACAGGCCCGCGGCCGGTTGAGTATGCGTGGAGGAGGTCTTTTTTATTAAATGCCACCGCACCGACCGGGAAGTCCGGCCCCGTCACAAACTGCATCAAGTCTTCAACCGTCGCGCTCGGGTTGTCGATGAGATGGATGATAGCGTCGGAGAGTTCTTTAAGATTATGCGGCGGGATGTTGGTCGCCATACCGACCGCGATGCCGAGCGTGCCGTTTAAGAGGAGGTTCGGCACCGCTGCGGGGAGGACCTTCGGCTCTTTGAGCGTGCCGTCGTAGTTCGGGAGCCAGTCGACGGTCTCTTTTTCCAAGTCGCGCAGCAACTCCATCGCCATCGGCGACATCTTGGCCTCGGTGTAGCGCATGGCCGCGGCGGCGTCGCCGTCGATTGAACCGAAGTTGCCCTGGCCGAGCACAAGCGGGTAGCGCATGGTGAACTCTTGCGCCATCTTGACCATCGCGTCGTACACCGCGGAGTCTCCGTGCGGGTGGTACTTGCCGAGCACGTCACCGACGACCAGCGCCGATTTGCGGAAGCGGCTCGTCGGCGTGAGCCCCAGCCGGTGCATAGTGTAGAGGATGCGGCGGTGCACGGGTTTCAGTCCGTCGCGCACATCGGGGAGGGCCCGGCTTGTGATGACCGACATCGCGTAGTCGAGGTACGCCTCGCGCATTTCGGTCGAAATGTTGCGCAGGACTATGCCCGTGTGTTCCGCCTCGGCTTCGCCTCGGCGAGACGGGTCATCGCCTATGTCACCGCTTGCGGGCGGCAATTTTTTATCGTCCTTGGCCATGAGTTATTGAGAAGAGTCTTGCGGAACGATGAGTGTGGCATTGCCGACCGCCGCCGACGCGTCTTGCTGTCCCTGGTCGAGCGCGGTGCCCGATGCCGTGCGCAGCGGGAGTGTCGCGAGCCACGCGAGCGCCAAAAGTATCGTGAGTCCACCCGCGACCAGGAGTGCGTGGTTGCGCCGCTGGTGGGGTGTGCGCGTGTGCATGTGTGTAATGTAACGCGTGTACATACTAGGATTGGAGCACGACTATTTCGGCCTCCTTGCCCTCGAGGTCTTTCTTTTTGATAGTGAGCTTTTCTACCGGCTTTGTGCCTTCGGCCCCCGCCTCTTTGAGGAAGCTCTTGAGCGTCGCCGTGTCGTAGTGCATGGGGATGACGGCCTTGGGCTCGAGGCTTACCGCAAGCTTGTACGCCTGCGCATAGTCGAGCACGTCTTTGTTACCGACCGGCACAAAGAGCACATCGATGTCGTCGAGTTCTTGGGTCGCGGCCGCGGGGAGCTCCGGGCTCCCGAGTGCGCCGAGGAAGCAGAGCTTCATCCCCTCAAGCTGCACGGAGTACACCGTGTTGATTGATTTTTCTCCGGCGTAGGTCGTCGGCGTGCCGTAGCCGCGCACGGAGACGCCTTTGATTTCATACTCGCCGGGGCCCTGTACCAAAAAAGGTGCGCGCTCGCCGAAGCGCGCGTTGTCTGTGCCGTTGAAGTCCGGGTGGTCGAGCGACACAAACGCGACGTCGGCACCGAACTTGGAGCCCTGGAGGCTGCTCCCCTTGCCGGGCGGATTAAATGCCAGGGTCAAGTCCCCCTGGCTCACCTTGAAGCACTGCCCCCCTGCGTAGTTGATTACCACCTCACCATTTTAGCAAAAAATCGCCTTATTTTCAATCCACTTTTCCCGTCGGCCAAAGTTATCCACAGATGTCGGGAGTTATCCACATTTGTCTTCATTGACTATTTATACACTCCTTGTATCATCATAAATCCACGCGTAATGTAGCGTTTGCGTTGAGTCACAAGCGTTTTGTACAAGTACTGCGTACGTGTAGCGTATAGCACGTAAAGAAGGCCGGGAGGGACAAAAACTACCGGCCTTTTTCTTTGCCCGCCCCGCTTCATTGACACCTCACTAGGGGTGGGTTACTATCTCCAGTCCGTGCCCTACAGGTGTGTATAACCCTGGGGATGATGCATGGAGCAGTTCTTCGGCCTTTTTCATATACGGGAAGGCCATAGCAGGAGGATCCACTTCGATGAGTACGACAAGTCTGCGGGGCCACACCGTGCCGCAAGGCAAGGCGTATGGCATCCACGGTATCGAACCGGACTCGGTGCTCCAAGCGGGCATCCGGTCCGAAGAGGACTACCAGGAGCTCGTGATGAGGCGCAATCAAATGAGCTTCGACTTCGAACCAAAGACCGAACAAGTGCCGATGGCCGCCTAGGCCACCACGCAAGTTAGTCGCGGGAGGAAACGCTCCAGTTGAGAGCACGGCCGGCGAGTGCGACTCCGGCCAACCTGAGCCCCCGCCTGCGTTGCAGGTCGGGGGCTTTCACTATGAGTCTTGACTTGCATAGCGCCTTCATGTAAGGTGCGGGCGCGTCTTTAGGGCGCTTGAAACCAAGGAGGTTCTTCTCGTGAAAAAAGTCCTTTTGCTCGCAACCGCCGCGGCGGTCGCCCTGAGTCTCGGAAATCCGGCCTTCGCCAAGCACGCCACCAAGAAGGCGCAGCCCAAGCAAGCGACCATCGCTTCCGTCCTGACCTGTCCGCTGTCGCTCGGCTCGGCCGTTGTCGGCGCCGTCTTCGGCTCCGTCAACAAGGTGACCCGCGACCCGGTGACCGGTACCATCAACTCCACGATCGGCAGCTACCGGAACTGTCCGGCCTAGTCCGGCTGGTCGGCCTAATCGCCGCCGGGGTGATTACCGGCACAACCAAAGGACACTGCATGGTCCCCCGCCCCCGCTTGAATCACCAAGCGGGGGCATTTTCTTATACACGCCCTCCCCTAGCGACTGAGGTCTTAATTGTGTAGAGTAAAAGTGCCTGGCTATACAGGACCAGACGACGTACAAGCGAGAAAGGATACACCATGAAGATGGTGAAGAGCCTATTGTTGGGCACGGCGGCGGGTCTCGTCGCTACTGCCGGAGCGTACGCTGCCGATCTTCCCGTCAAGGCCAAGCCGGTCCAGTATGTGAAGGTCTCCAGTCTCTACGGCACCGGATTCTATTACATTCCGGGCGCTGACACGGTGTTGAAACTCGACGGTGGTACGGTTCTGAACATGCCGGTCGAACCGATCATCAACGCTTCCGGTGCTGGCCTGGTCGTTCACACCAAGACCATCACGCTCGGCGCGCCGTTCGGCACCGACCCGAAGTACAACCCGGGCTGACGACGGTCTGTCGTCGAGCTACTGGGCACACAACCCACAGACCCCCGCCACACTTGGGCGGGGGTTTTGCTTTTTCTACAGAGGCTGTGCTATAGTCGCTATCAATAAAGAGCAGTCTCTTTATTAACGCCACCAGGATTAATCCGGACAGCACACGGGACCAGGGGCAACAACAACAAATATGGAAGCTGCTGAACTCAAACAAGAGGGAGTTATATCTGTGATGCAGGACTTTTTGGAGCGCGCGGCGACGCCGCCTAAAGTCGGTGACATCGTCGAGGGCCCGGTTATTGCGCTCGAGCGCGCGCGGCTCTACATCGACCTCCCGCCCTTCGGCACCGGGGTCATCTTCGGCCGCGAGTACCTCAACGCGCGCGAAGTGATTAAGCGCACCAACCTGGGCGACACGGTGGCGGCCAAAGTGCTCTCACTGCGCACCAAAGACGGTTACATCGAGCTCTCGCTCAAGGAGGCGCGCCAAGCAATTATGTGGGCCCAGGCGGAGGAGGCGCTCAAAAACAAAACGCAGTTCCAACTTCCAATCAAAGAGGCCAACAAGGGTGGGCTTATCGTCGAGTGGCAGGGGCTCGCGGGCTTTATCCCCGCAAGCCAGCTGAAGCCCGAGCACTACCCGCGCGTCCAGGACGGCGACAAGGACAAAATTCTTGAAGCCCTGCGCAAGCTTGTTGGCCAGAGCCTCGGCGTCACCATCATCGGTGCCGAACCCAAAGAAGGCAAACTTATTTTCAGCGAGAAGGGCCAGGACGACAAAGAAAAGCGCGAGCTTGTTGCAACCTACGCCGTGGGCGACACGATGGAGGGCGAGGTCACCGGCATGGTCGACTTCGGCGTTTTTGTGAAGCTCGAAGAGGGTCTCGAAGGGCTCGTGCATATTTCTGAAATCGACTGGGGCCTCGTCGACGATCCGCGGCACTTCTTTAAGGTCGGCGAGCGCATCAAGGTCAAAATAATTGACATCAAGGACGGCAAGATTTCGCTGTCGGTCAAGCAGCTCAAAGACAACCCGTGGGTTACGAGCGCGCAGAAGTACCAAAAGGGCGACAAGGTCGAGGGCGTGGTCATCAAGTTTAACAAGCACGGCGCGCTGGCGAGCATCGAGGAGGGCATCGCGGGCTTGGTGCACGTTTCCGAATTCGGCTCCGAGGAGGCGCTGCGCCGCAACTTGGAGTTGGGCAAGCGCTACCCCTTTACCATTGCGCTCTTTGAGCCCAAGGACATGCGCATGGCGCTCAACTTTTCAGGCGCAAAAAAATAATTTAGAAAGCAAAACCGCCGGCGTCAGCCGGCGGTTTTTTATCAACATGGACGGTCTTAGTCGACCGCCGGTGCGCGCAGTACATACCCCCGCCCCCGCGGAGGCAGGTATGCGATGCCGAGGCGTTTGCGCATCCGGCTGACGGCCAGGGAGAGCACCGGGGCCAAGTGCGGCACTTCGCCCGGGACGGTGATGTGTTCGATTACCTTCTTGGCGTAGACGGGGGTCGGGCTCCTGAGCACAAGATAGCGCAGCACTTCATATTCAAAGGGCGTCGTCTTAAACCTGGTGCCCCTGAAGTGCACCACCGGCTCCAGCAGATGCACGGAGAGCTCCCCAATCCTAACGGTGTGAGGTGCGTCCCTGCCTGGTATGTTCTCGGACATGTGCAGACCTCATGATGTATATTTCAGCCACTATTGAAAGTACTTCGTGGACGGGGAGTTTGCAACCCCTAGCGCGCGTTGATTTCGCTCTGGGCGCGGTCGACGCCGTGCTCAACGATGAGCGCGAGCGCTTCGGAGAGCAGCTTTTTTACTTTTTTGAGCTTCTCGCGCTCGGGCGGGCGGAACTTCCCCAACACAAAGTCGACGACCTTCTTCCCGTCGGGGCGTTTGGGCTTGCCCGCGGGGCTCGAGGGACTGATCCCTATCCGCACGCGCACAAAATCCTCCGTCTTGAGGGCGCGGATGATTGATTTGACCCCGTTGTGTCCTCCCCCGGAGCCGCCGGTTGATATCTTTATCTTCCCCAGGGGCAGGTCGAGCTCGTCGTGCACCACAACGAGCTTCTGTGCGGCCTTTGCGGAGGGCACGAGCGCGCGCACCGCCCCGCCGGAGTTGTTCATATATACATTGAGCGCGCGTACCTTGGCTCCGGAGGGCAATTTCTCCTCAATTTCTGCCACCACATCCTGCCCGACGTTGTGACGCGTGCCTTCATACTCATCTTTCGGATTCCCTAAACCTACAATTGTCCAGCTCACCCTTGCATTGTACACCGCGAGGCGTACAATGCCCTCCATGCCTCCGCAGAACCAAGAGCGTCGCAGTAGTCTCTTGGTGGAATTGCTGAAGTTTCTCGTTCTTGCGGTCATCATCGTCGCCCCGGTGCGGCTTTTTGTAGCCAAGCCCTATGTCGTCTCCGGCTCATCGATGGAGCCGACCTTTAAAGACGGCCAGTACCTCATCATCGATGAGCTTACGTACCACTTTGAGGTGCCTCAGCGCGGCGACGTCATCGTATTCCGCTACCCGCGCAACCCCTCGCAGTTCTTTATCAAGCGCATCATAGGCCTCCCTAATGAAACAGTGACTATTTCCGGTGGCGCTATCTCGGTAAAGGAAGCAAGCGGCCAAAATGTGGTGCTCGACGAGTCCTACGTCGTCAATCAGGGCAACGGTTCCGACGCCACATATACCCTCGGAGGCGACGAGTACTTTGTGCTCGGCGACAACAGACCTGCTTCTAGCGACAGCCGCGTGTGGGGGCCCTTGCCGCGCACAAATATTGTCGGGCGCGTCTTCGTACGGCTCCTCCCCATCACTTCTGTGAGTATCTTCCCGGGCAAGGCACAATTGCCATGACCAAAGGCACCCCGCGCACGCCGTCGGCATTCGTCAAACATGCGCAGGACGTCGCGGGCTACTACGGCTTCAAACCGCTGCGCGACCTGCCGGAGGGGCGGCGCTTCAGCGCGCCGACATTCGCCTCCGCACTCCAGGTGGGCGTGCGCGCCTCCGCCGGCGTGCCGCTCCTCTACTACTACGCGAGCACCAACCCCAGCCACACGCCCGCGGGCAGCGTTGCGCGCGACGTGGGCGAAGTCGGACTTCAGGTCGTCGGCTCCGAAGAGAGCGTCGGTGAAGTAATGCTCATGAAAGTGCTTTGGACGATGCTCGGCGAGTGGGGCGCCACGCCGGTGCGCGTGCGGCTCAACGCGCTCGGCGACAAGGATTCGCGCGCGCGCTTTGAGCGCGAGCTCACCGCGTACTTGCGGCGCAAGGCCGAGCACCTCGACGAGGCGTGTCGCAACTCCTTGAGCCACAATCCGCTGCGCGCCTACACCTGCACGAGCCAGGCCTGCCGCACCATTGTCGAAACAGGGCCGCGACCGGTCAACTTTTTGACCGAAAAGAGCCGCGTGCACTTCCGCACGGTGCTCGAGCACCTCGAGCACCTGGGGCTCCCTTACGAGCTCGACGACCTGCTTGCGAGCGACGAGCGCGACCCGCGCATACTCTTTGCACTCGACACCGAGGTGGAGGACGCGACCGTTGTGGGCACGCTCGGCGGGCGCTTCGACGAGTTTGCCCGCCGCTCTACCGGCCGGCAGATACCCGCGGTGGGCGCGAGCGTTTTCTTCCGCAAGAAAGGCCTCTCTTCCTCCGGGCTGCCGAGCGCGCGCGCTGTGCGCGCCAAACTCTACTTCGTGCAGCTCGGCCTCCCCGCGAAGCTGCGCGCTCTCTCGGTGCTGGAGGACTTGCGGCGCGCGCACATCCCCGTGCTCCACTCGTTTAATCCCGCGCACCTCGGCGACCAGCTGCGCGAGGCTACTGTGGCGGGGGTATCGCATCTCATCATCATGGGCCAGCGCGAGGTGCTCGACGGCACCGTCATCGTCCGGCAAATCAAAAATTCCTCGCAAGATATAGTCCCTCTTCTCCAGCTGCCCAAGTTTTTAAAAACGCTCAAATAAAAGCGGAGCAAAATCCCTCTGCGGAGGAGTTGGGGTCGTGTACATCTCTCCGGAGCAGAGGGATTTTGCGAAGTGCGTATCTATATGGTATAGTCCTCTGCGCAATGGCGACCAATGCAGAAGTCACCAAGAACGAGGGTGAGTCGGCGGTAAATCTCATCCGCCGCTTTTCGCGTCGCGTCCAGGGAGCCCAGGTAATCCCCGCCGTGCGCGGGGGCCGCTACTTCGCCCGCCCGAAGTCCAAGCAGGTCAAGCGCAAGCACGCGCTCAAAGTTATTAAGCGCCGCGAGGAAGTTCAGGAACTCATCAAGCTCGGCAAAATGGTCGAGCGCGCGCCACGCGGCCGCGGACGCCGCTAATCCACTCTTTGTAGAGCGGAGATACACAAAATCAGGTTAGAATGAGCGGACACACACCGCTTTTTTCATATGGCTAAAGTTGTTACAGGCATCGATGTTGGAACCTACAACGTTAAAGTCGTCATAGCCGAACTCGAAAGCGGCCGCAGTGCCCCGCGCATTTTGGGCACAGGATATGCAGAGTCCCGCGGCATGCGCCAAGGGTACGTGCTCTCGGTTCCGGAGGCGGCGCGCTCGATTTCCGCGGCGCTCAATCAGGCCGCACGCGCCGCGCGCGTGCGGCCCAAGCGCGCCTACATCGGCATCGGCGGCCTAGGGCTCGAGGAGGCGACGAGCCGCGGGGAGGTGGTGGTCGAGCGCGGCGACTCCGAGGTCACGGCGCGCGACATCCCGCGCGCGGTGGCACAAGCGCGCGCGGCGCTCCCCCCGGCCGCGGTGCTCAATCGCCGCGTCATACACGAAATCCCGCTGCGCTTTTTTGTCGATGGCGCGCGCGTTTTGGGCCGCTCGCCTGTCGGCCTCAAGGGCGCGCGCCTTGCGGTCGACATGCTCTTTATTACGGCCCTCGAGCGTCACATGCACGACCTTGTTGCCGCGGTCGAAGAGGCCGGGGTCGAAGTCGACGACGTCATAGCTTCGCCTATCGCCGCCTCTTTCGTCGTCCTCTCCAAAATGCAGAAGCGCGTGGGCTGCGTGCTTGCAAACGTCGGCTCCGAAACTCTTTCTATCGCCGTGTTTGAAGACTCAATCCCCATTTCGGTCAAAGTGTTTCCTGTAGGCGGGGCGGACATCACCAACGACCTCGCACTCGGATTGCGCATCATCCCTGAGGAGGCTGAGCAGCTCAAGCACGGCGCGATACTCGGCGCCCCCTTCCCCAAGCGCAAAATAGACGACATCATCGCGCGGCGCATCGCGGACATGTTTAAGCTCGTCGAAACCCACCTCAAAAAAATCCACAAAGACGAGCTCCTCCCCGCCGGTGTCGTCATCACTGGCGGCTCCTCGGCACTCACCAATATTGCAGAAATAGCAAAAAGCTCGCTCCGGCTCCCCTCCCGCACGGCCTCGGCGGCCGAGGCGCTCGCCCGCACACTCGAGTTGCGCGACGCTTCGTGGGCGGTAGCCTGCGGGCTCACGGTATGGGGCGGCGGCGAGGGCGCCTCGATGGAGGTTGCCTCCGCAGAGAACGCCACCACCCCCCTCTCAAGCACCTGGCGCTGGCTTAAAAAGTTTTTGCCATAAAAGCAAGGTAAAAGCCCGGCGTTTCCGCCGGGCTTTTTTATTGATGCCGCTAATTGAGCGGCTGTTGTGCTTCTTCGACGTACTTGTAGACGTCGCCTGGTTGGGCTTTGTCGATCTGCATTCTCTGCGCAGCTCTGCGAGCGAGCGCGATTTTGTCAGGACCGAGTTGCCCTTCCCACGTTTCGATCTGTTGCTCGACTTTTTCCTTGGGAAGTGACCCTTGGAAAGCAGCGAGCAAGCTAACCGCAGCGACGCAGACGAGTGTCCGCTCCGCTGCCAAACCTCTTGGCGAAAGAATGTGCATGGAGCGCTCCTGGATTGTCTGCCTCGTTGCGAGATACTGTAGCAGTTTTGGTGCTGCCAGTCAATACTCTCACCGTTTGTGTGTGGAATATGTGTGAACAGTAGTTTTGTATATCAACAAAATAAAGTTGTGGTTGAGCCATTTTGTTTGAGTTCGCGAGCTGTGTGTACAACACAAAAAATCCCTTCACGGTAGTAGTTGCAAAGCGAACACCCAGGTGTACAGTTGTGTAGATATTAATCGGGGCCAATTAATAAATAGAGACTAATTAATTATCATGGCGCAGATTCAACCGGAAATCGAGGCGTTCGCGAGGATTCGAGTTATAGGCGTGGGCGGCTCGGGCAAGAACGCAATCAACCACATGATAGAGGAGAAGGTGCGCGGCGTTGATTTTGTTACCATCAACACCGACGCGCAAGACCTCCACAATTCCCAAGCCCGCAAAAAAATCCACATAGGCAAAAACCTCACCCGCGGGCTCGGTGCAGGGATGAATCCGGAACTCGGCAAGCGCGCCAGCGAAGAGACGAAAGAGGAAATCCAGCAATCCATCAAAGGCTCCGACATGGTCTTTGTCGCCTGCGGCATGGGCGGCGGCACCGGCACCGGTGCGGCGCCCGTTATTGCGAGTACCGCCCGCGAACTCGGCGCCCTGACGGTAGCGGTGGTCACCAAACCCTTCTCCTTTGAGGGGGCTCAGCGCATGCGTATCGCCGAGCAGGGCCTCGAAGACCTGCGCAAGGAGGTGGACGCGCTCATCGTCATCCCCAACGACCGCCTATTGGCAACCGTCGGCAAGGAGACGACCCTCAAGCAGGCCTTTGCGATGTGCGACGACGTGCTCAAGCAGGCCGTCGAGGGCATCTCCGACCTCATCACTCACCCCGGCATCATCAACGTCGACTTTGCCGATGTGCGCGCCGTTATGCAAAACTCGGGCTCCGCGCTCATGGGCATCGGCATCGCCTCGGGCGAGCACCGCGCCGCCCAGGCAGCCAAGGCCGCCGTGTCTTCCCCGCTCCTTGAACTCTCTATCAATGGCGCCAAGGGTGTGCTCTTTGCCATCGCAGGCGGCGACGACCTCGGCATGCTTGAAGTCCACGAAGCTGCAAAGATAATCACCGAGTCGGTAGACCCCAACGCCAAAATAATCTTCGGCGCCATCAAGGACGACAAGCTCAAGAAGGGCGAAATAAAGGTGACCGTGATTGCCACAGGCTTCCCCGCCGCGGGGGTCGCACCGCGCGGCACGCCGCTCTTTGCCGCATTCGGCTCGCGCGAAAAGGACGAAGCGCCGCTGAAGCCCCTTGCAAAGGAAAAGAAAGTCGCCGAAGACGAGCGCCCGAGCACACTAAAGATGCCCGAGCCTGTCTTAACCCCCAAGAAAGTGGAGGAGGAAGAAGAGGAAGAGTGGGGCGCGGTGCCGAGCTTCCTGCGCCGCCCAAAAATAAAGTAGTTCGCTCGCAAGCCGACGAAGTCGGCGCTCCGGGCCGCTAGGCCAAGTCTAATCGACTTCTTTCGGCTCGCTTCGCTGTATACTTCTAACTATGTATGATCTTGCAATAATCGGGGGCGGGCCGGCGGGCACAGCGGCAGGTGTGTACGCGGCGCGCAAGCGGCTGAAAACCATTTTTATTGCTGAAGCGATAGGTGGCCAGTCGATAGACTCCCAAGATATCCAAAATTGGATAGGTACAACGCACATCGCGGGGCTTGAGTTGCAATCCGCGCTCGAAAAGCACTTAAAGGAGTACGCGGGCGATGTTTTGGAGATCAAACTCGGCACCCGCGCCACCAAAGTTTCCAAGATTGCGGGCGGTTTTTCTGTCGAAGCGGGCCAAACGTATCAAGCCCGCGCCGTGCTTGTGGCGACAGGCGGCGTGCGCCGCACGCTCGACATCCCCGGCGCGCGCGAGTTTGAAAACAAAGGCCTCACCTACTGTGCTTCGTGCGACGGGCCGCTTTTCTCCGGGCAAGACGTCGCGGTCGTCGGCGGCGGCAACGCGGGGTTCGAAACCGCGGCGCAACTCCTCGCCTATTGCAAATCGGTTACGCTCATCCACCGTGGTCCAACCTGCACCAAGGCCGATAAGGCGACGGTGGACGCGGTGACCGCGCACCCCAACATGAAGGTGCTCACGAGCAGCGTGCCCGTTGAGATGCGTGGCGGCCCGTTTGTGAAAGGCCTCGTGGTCAAAAATGTGGACACCGGCGCGCAAACCGAGCTCCCTGTGACAGGAATTTTTGTAGAAATCGGGATGGTCCCCGCGACCGGCTTGGTCACAGGGCTCGTCCAACTCGACGAGTGGGGCCGGATTAAAGTAGATGGCAAGAGCCAGCGCACGAGTGCCGAGGGCGTGTGGGCCGCGGGCGACTGCACCGACGAACTCTACCACCAAAACAACATCGCCGCGGGCGATGCGGTCAAGGCGCTCGAAGACGCATACTTTTGGATCAAATCCCAACCGGTGGTTAGCTCCGCCCCATCACCCGCGCGCGCACTGTCTTGATGCTGAAGTAGAGCGCAAGTGCGTAGAGCACCGCAAAGCCCTCGCGCAACATAAACGGGACCCATGCACTCCCCTCGTACGCGCTTATTGCTATTGTTTCAAAAAGCACGAGCCCTAGCACCGCAAGAATCGCATCGCCGAAGCTCGGCCACGCTCTACGCGGGCTCGTGAGCGCCGCAAAGACAATAAGCACCACCGCCCACGCCAACTGGAGCGACACCGGATAGGCGATAAGGTCCGGGTACACCGGCAGCGCCACTATCATGACCAGCGCCGCCGCCACAAACAGCCAGCGCACAATGTCGCCGTAATAGTGCCGTACCCCCCGCTCAGGCATAGATACCATATCTGTGTCTTCGGGGATGTTTACATCGCCCTCGTCCATACCCCAAGTATACCCCCTCTCCCGCTTGCATGGGCGGCCACAAAAGCGTATAAGAAATGCGGCTGAAGAATAGAGCAGGTGCTCCATGCGAGAGAAAATTCTCCGTCTTCTCATCCGCATGGTGTCCCGTGCGGAGGTTCTGCGTTTACGAGCGCGCTTCTATATCATGTCCCGGCTCACTAGCCGCCGCAGTGATGAAGTCGAAGCACTTGCTTGCCTAGTCGGGCAGTGCTTCCACGAAGAAATCGGTGGTCCCGTCGGTGTCCGGTGGGCAATCATGGGACGCAGCGGCTACGAAACGAGCGTGGCGGGCGTAATAACACACCCGATATGCTGGGAGGCGCCCGCAGGAATCACTGTCTTTGTCGGCAAACCCCAGACTCCCATTTGTGGGTTAGGGGTTGAATTGCTGGGGAACGTGCTCTCCATCAGACAGATGCAAGGAGTCTTTGGAATCCAAACCCGGGGCGGGATCTCTCAGTGGCCGAAGTTCCTGGTCTACGGGTGCATGGAATTTGCGCACAGGCACAGGTTTGTACTGCGACTCTATGGAGCCGATCAGGGCATGTTCTACTATCGCCCTGATATACAGACAAAAAACATCGTCGCGTACAAAAGGGAGCGTGATGAACACCGTCGGCGTATGCGGCGGCGCTATGACGGGACCGCGCGTCAACTCGGTTTTGTCAAAAAGAAAAGGTACTGGGAGTGGCGTTCTCCCGAAGCGCGGGCTCAATGAGCCCGCGCTTTTGTTTTACATCTTGGGCTCGATGATGCCGAACATATTCCCTTCCGTATCGTTGTAGTAGCGGATCTGCCCGACGTTCGGCACATCCATTTTGTCGGTCTGTGGCACTCCGCCCGCCGCCTCAATCTTCTTCATCATCTCGTCGATGTTTTTAATCCCGATGATAGAGACGAACGAGTTGGGGCCCGAGCCGGCGGCGGGCTTCTGCGCATTTGCCTTCATCATGCCGCCGTTGATGCCGACGTTTTCCATAGTCACCTTCCCCGCCGCGATGTCATTGGGGCCGGGGCCCGTCACCACCCTCGTCGAGAGTGTTTTAGATCACCACCGGCCGCCGGAGGACCTCCGCGAGGGACACGTACTTTTTGCGCTCGGGAAGGCGTATAAGACTCATGCGGCAATCGTGCTTCTTTGCGAACAGGGATATGGAGAGGACGCAGCGGTACTTTCCCGCACCCTTTTTGAACTGG
Organism: Patescibacteria group bacterium; assembly: GCA_028864875.1. Lineage (GTDB taxonomy): Bacteria > Patescibacteriota > Minisyncoccia > Phycocordibacterales > SBAW01 > GWA1-54-10. The sequence goes on along the minus strand of JAGWLV010000001.1, from coordinate 18,272 downwards.
CCATTACGACCGAATATATTTTCCAGGATGAAACAGGAGGGCGCGCCCAAAAATTCGCCGAGTTCGATTGGGTAATACGAGCGAGACGATATAAAGTATTATTTTCCAATGAGGATGTGCATAAAGAGTTCAAGAAGCGGTTTGCGGCTGACCCTGAAGCAAAAAAGAAAGTGGATGAAATCCTTCAAGCGGCTGAACGAGTGAAAGCGGGATACAAAAAAGAAGAACTCCGTAAGGAGCAGAAAAACCTAGTTAATCTCAAGCTTCGTGAAAAGCAGGCTTTTCTTAAAGACAATCAAATTGAGGAGTTTGATATGGATGTCGCTCTTGAATATTGCTTCCGGTTTGTGAGGGAGACTGCAAAGACGTGGGTAGAGTTGGCTGCATACCCAGAATATCGGGCACGATTCCAAAATCACGTATTTCCTGGAAAAGTTGAATTTGATGGGCAAAAATTTGGAACCAAGAAAATGTCCCTAGTTTACGAGCTTAATCAGCCAAATGCTGATAAAAATTCTAACCTGGTGACCCTACCGGGAATCGAACCCGGATTCCGGCCTTGAAAGAGCCGTGTCCTAACCGTTAGACGATAGGGCCGCGGAGAGGGTGGGATTCGAACCCACGGTGAGGTTGCCCCCACGCCTGATTTCGAGTCAGGTGCCTTCGACCACTCAGCCACCTCTCCATATGAGCAGTGTCCTTTCACGACGCCGCGACTTGTAGAACCCACTTAAAATACCACTCGTCGTGCGCTTAGAAAAGGTGTATACTTTTTGTATGTACAATATGCACACGTGGGGCGGGGGCGGGTATGGGTTCGGTGCGGCGGGCGCGCCGCCGGAGTGGGTGTTTGCCCTCTTTGCCATACTGGCGCCGTTTATTCTTTTAGTCGTGCTCTGGTCGGTGTTTTGGAAGGGTTTGGCGCTCTGGCACGCGGCGCGCCGCGGGCAGTACTGGTGGTTTGTGATAATGCTAGTGGTCAATACTGCTGGCATCCTCGAAATTATCTATCTCTTTGCGGTGGCCAAGCTCCACTGGAGGGACCTCTTCTCCACCCACTCGGGACACATTCAGCACTAGCAAAAAAGCCGCTTTGAAGAGCGGCTTTTTTGCGCTATCATCTGCGCTGTCGGCGGTTATCACAGGCATTCAATAACCGCGCTCGTTCGGTCCAACCGAACGCAAGCGTTCGATGGATGCCTCACTCGCGCGGTTAGCTCAGTTGGTAGAGCATCCCCTTGACGTGGGGAGGGTCGGAGGTTCGAGTCCTCCACCGCGCACATGAAAGATATCGTTGTTATCTATCACGCAAACTGTCCAGACGGTTTTGGGGGCGCCTATGCCGCGTGGAAAAAATTCGGCGACTCTGCGGACTACATCGCCGGCCACCACGGCACCGTGCCTCCTGAGGGCCTTGAGGAAAAAGAGGTATACCTCATCGATTACAGTTACACCAAAGACACGATGCTTGCGCTCGAGCAGAAGGTCAAGAAGCTTATGGTGCTCGACCACCACATTGGCGCCAAGGATGCCACCGAGGCTGTGCGCGAGCATGTGTTCGACAATGACCAATCCGGCGCCGGCCTTGCGTGGCGCTACTTCCATCCGGCCGAGCCGGTGCCGAGGATGATCAGCTATATCGAAGACGCGGACCTCTTCCGTGATGCGCTCCCCCACACACAGGAAATGTCTATATTTATGAGCATCCAGCCGCGCGAGTTCCCCCACTACGACCGCCTGGCACATCTGCTACAGACCGAGGAGGGATTCAGGGAGGTCTGCCAGACCGGAGAATCCTACGGCGAATACCTCGGGGCCACCTGCGACTTTCTTGCCGCCAAAGCCGAGGAGGTTGAGTTTGAAGGCCACCATGTGTTTGCGGTTAATGTAAAAGGCACGCAAATAATGCGCGACGAAATCGGCATACGCCTCTACCGCCGCCAACAGCGCCCCTTCGCCATCATTTGGAATGAAGATTCGGTCGCGCGCGGATTCTCCATGCGTGGGGACGGGACGGTCGATCTCGCCAAGATTGCCCAAAAATACGGGGGCAACGGCCACATCGGCGCAGCAAGCTTCAGACTCCCGCTCGATACTCCGCTCCCCTTCACCTATATCAAAAATGAAAATCCTCGCGTTTGAAACCTCGTGCGACGAGACGGGCATTGCGCTCGTCGAGGGCAAAAAGAGCGGTGACGCATTTGAGTTCAAAGTGCTGCGCCAAGCGCTCCTCTCGCAAGCGGCACTCCACGCGCCCTATGGCGGTGTGTACCCCGACTTAGCGAAGCGCGAACATCAAAAAAATCTCCCCGCGCTCTACAAAGAGTTTGCCGATGACGAGTACGACGCCGTTGCAGTGACTGTCGGCCCCGGGCTCGAGCCGGCACTGTGGCAGGGTATCGAGTTTGCCGAGCGCGTCGCGCGCGACAAACACGTGCCGCTCCTCCCTATCAACCACATGGAGGCGCACTTGCTCTCCTCGCTCGCCAAACCCACTACTGAACATTCTTACATTCTTGAGAATGTTGGAATGTCTGTACTGGCGCTGTTGATTTCCGGCGGGCATACGGAGTTTGTGCTCATGCAGGAGTGGCTGCAGTATAAAGTCATAGGCAAAACGCTCGACGACGCGGTCGGTGAGGCGTTTGATAAAGTGGCGCGCATGCTCGACTTGCCCTACCCCGGCGGGCCGGAAATTTCAAAACATGCAACTGCAGCGCGGGAGAAAAAACTTGTTTCAGACATTAAACTCCCACGCCCGATGTTGCACACGGGAACGTGCGATGTCTCGTTTTCAGGGCTCAAGACCGCAGCGCTGTACTCGCTGCGGGACAAAAAACTTTCTGCAGACGAAAAAGCCGCCTTTGCGGCGGAGTTTGAAGAGGCGGTCGGTGATATTTTTGTACAAAAAACACGCCAAGCGCTCAACGACACGGGGGCAAAAACGTTTGTCATAGGCGGCGGGGTCGCAGCCAACCGCTACCTGCGCGAGCGGCTAGAGCAGTTGGTGCTCGACGAATTCCCCGACTGCGACTTTCGCCTCCCCCACCTCGCCATAACCGGCGACAATGCGGTGATGATCGCTCAGTGCGCGCTCACCCGCGCCCTCTCGGGCAAAAAAGAAGACGGTGCGGAAACTTTGCGCGCCGTCGGCAATCTCTCCATAACAAAGAACTAGCCCCCGCGCTTTCGCGCAGGGGCTTTTCTGTGTTGAGGCTCAATCCTTCCAACCATCTTCTTTCTTCAATGAATGGAAGAGACTAGCTGCTTCCTGCTTCGCTTCGATGGTGCAAATGATATCAATATCACCGCACCCCAGCCAATGCTGTACATCAATCACTCTAGCTCCCACTCCGCCAACATATCCTTGGGGTGCCAGATCTATAAAGTGACCCTTCAGTGGGAGCGCTGGCCACTCCACATCGCTCAGCTGTTTCGAGTCTTCTTTATCTTCGAGTTCCTTCGGTGGTTTAACAATAAAGTTGAGCTTCATCGGTGGTCTCCCTATGTGAATAGGCCACAAGACGGCCGTGGTTGAACTTATTTTTTATTGTACAACGAAATATATATAAAAGTCAATGGCTAGCTTTAGGCCTCCCAAAAAGCCCTTATTTTAGGTAGTATTTAGGGACATGGCTCTGCCGGATAAGTTTTTGAAGCCCTATGACCCCTCCGCGGTCGAAGGGCCTATATATAAGAAGTGGGAGGACAGCGGCTACTTCAATCCTGACAATCTCCCCAAACAAGACGGTGAACCCTTCTCCATAGTCCTGCCGCCCCCCAATGTCACGGGCACGCTCCACATGGGGCACGCGGCGATGTTGGCCGTCGAGGACATCATCGTGCGCTTTGAGCGCATGCAGGGGAAGAAGGTGTTGTGGATCCCGGGCACGGACTCTGCGGCCATAGCAACTCAGAGCAAAGTTGAGAAAGAAATGGAAAAGAAAGAGGGCTTGAGCCGCAAAGATGTGGGGCGCGAAGGACTCCTTGAGCGCATCGACGTGTTTGTCAAAGAAAGCGAGTCCATAATCCTCAACCAATTAAAACGGATGGGGAGCTCGCTCGACTGGAGCCGCTACGCCTACACGATGGATCCTCCGCGCTACAAGGCGGTCATGGAGGCGTTTGTGCGCATGTACAATGCGGGGCTCATCTACCGGGGCAATCGCATTGTCAACTGGGACCCGAAGGGTCAGACGACCATCAGCGACGACGAAACGGTGTACGAAGAGCGCGACACAACGCTCTACACGTTTAAATATGCTCCCGACTTCCCCATCGCGGTTGCAACGACGCGCCCCGAAACCAAACTTGGCGATACCGCGGTCGCCGTCCACCCCCAAGACGCGCGCTACATGGGCTACATCGGGCAGACATTCGAAGTGCCGTTTGCAGGCACGACGCTCACCATCGCTATTGTTGCCGACGAGTCGGTCGACCCGACCTTTGGTACAGGGGCGCTCGGCGTAACCCCCGCGCACAGCCAGCAAGACTGGGACATCGCACAAAAAAACAACCTGCCTTTGGTACAAGTCATCAACGAGTACGCGCGGATGACCGACGCAGCGGGCCCCGCGATGGCGGGCAAAAAGGTGCTCGAGGCGCGCGAGGCGGTCGTAGAGTGGCTGCGCGAGCAGGGCTTGCTCATCAAAGAAGAAAAGATTAAACAAAACGTCTCGACCGCCGAGCGCACAGGGGCCGTCATCGAGCCCCTCCCCAAGCTCCAGTGGTGGGTGGACGTCAACAAACCCATCAAAGAGCGCGGGGGCAAGTCGCTTAAAGATTTGATGCGCGAGGCGGTCCAGAGTGGCGCCACAACTATCACCCCGGAGCGCTTCGAAAAGATTTACTTCCACTGGATAGAAAACTTGCGCGACTGGTGCATCAGCCGCCAAATCTGGTTCGGCCACCGCATCCCCGTGTGGTATCGCGGCGAAGAATTAAAAGTGCAGGCCAACTCCCCCGGCGCAGGGTGGGAGCAGGACCCGGATACGCTCGACACGTGGTTTTCCTCCGGACTGTGGACCTTCTCGACCCTGGGGTGGCCGGAGCAGACGGCTGATCTTAAGATCTACCACCCTACAGAGCTGCTTGAAACGGGCTACGATATTCTCTTTTTTTGGGTGGCGCGCATGATATTGATGAGCCAGTTTTTGCTGGGGCGGGTGCCGTTTAAAAACGTGTACCTCCACGGGCTCGTGCGTGACCACAAGGGCCGCAAAATGAGCAAGAGTGTAGGCAACATCATTGACCCGCTCGATATGATAGACCGCTACGGCGCGGATGCGACACGGCTGTCGCTTATTATGGGCGCGGCGCCGGGCAACGACATCAAGCTCGACGAAAACCGCGTGCGCGGGTACAAAAACTTCTCCAACAAGGTGTGGAACATCGCGCGCTACGTACTCTCCCAAGAGCGCGCGGGCGGGATAAAACAAGACCTCAAGGACGAGTTCGATGCGCTCGCGCGCGACGTGACTGCGGATCTGCGGGCGTACCGCATCTACCTCGCGGGCGAAAAGCTCTACCACTACCTCTGGGACCGCTTTGCCGCGCAGATTATAGAAGAGAGCAAGGGCAAACCGGAGTACGGCGGAACGTTGTATTACATCCTCGAAGGCGCGCTCAAGCTGCTGCACCCTTTTATGCCCTTTATTACCGAGGAGATTTGGTCGTCTGTGCCCGGCGCCTCTTCAAATAATAAATTGGGCCTTATAATGGTCGAGGAATGGCCAGTCCGGTAATCCTCATCGCACTCCTCGGCGGGCTCTTGCCCGCGCTCCTGTGGCTCGCCTTTTGGATGCTCGAGGACCGCTGCGAGCCCGAGCCCAAGCGCTACATTTTATTGTGCTTTCTGCTCGGCATGGTGTGCGTGCCTATTGCGCTCGTTGTTGAGCAGAGCGCCGAGGCACTCTATCCGCTCGGATCGCTCCCCCTCCTCATCATCTGGGCTGCGACGGAGGAAATACTCAAGTTTTCGGCGGCATTCCTCGGCGCTCTGCGCACGCGCGCCTTCGACGAGCCCTTGGATGCCGTGGTGTACCTTGTCACAGCGGCACTCGGCTTCTCCGCGCTCGAGAATGCGATGTTTTTGTGGGGGCCCTTGTCGCAAAGTGAGGTCCTGCGCGGGGTTATTACGGGCGACTTGCGCTTTATCGGAGCGTCGCTCCTCCACACGCTCGCCTCGGCGTCAATCGGCATCTCGATGGCGCTCGCATGGCGCTACCGCGCATCGGTGCGCCGCTTCGCCGCGCTCCTGGGAGTTATCCTTGCCATCTCATTGCACACAGCCTTTAACTTTTTTATACTTGGGTCAGGCGGCGGAGACTCTACATTTTGGGTCTTCCTGGCCATCTGGCTCGGTATTGTGGCGCTCCTCCTCATGGTCGAGCGCATAAAACAACCGGCCCGCGACTATTGCTGATAACTATACTATGGCTAAACGCTCACTCCTAGACTGGCTCACCGGCGGCGAAAGTGCTGACGATTTTAATTTCGACGAACTCGAAGTTGCTACCCCCGCACCCCGCGGCAGCAAAAAAATCCCCATCACCAAAGAGGACGACGAGCCGCTCGCCTTTTCATCCGAGGATGATGCCGTGGGTGAGTTGGCCATCGACATGCACCAAACGCCCACCCACATCATCATCAAGGCGATGATTGCCGGCGTGCGCCCGGACGACCTTGATGTTTCTATCACCCGCGACTCCGTGACCATACGCGGCAAGCGTGAGCGCGCCACCGAGGGGCAGGCCGGGGACTTTTTCTTCCAAGAGCTTTACTGGGGCTCTTTCGCCCGCACCATCATGCTCCCGCAGGAAGTCGAAATAGAAGAGGCCGAAGCGACCGAAAAGCACGGACTTTTGGTAATCAAACTTCCCAAGCTCGACAAAGGCCGCCAAGCCAAACTCAAGGTCAAATCAAACTAGTGCTTGGGGCCGGGCTCGAACCGGCGACCCCCTCCTCTTCAGGGAGATGCTCTACCAACTGAGCTACCCAAGCAATACCGAACGATTGTATCAAAACACACCCGCTATTGCGAGGTGGTGTGGCCAAACTGGGCGAACCAGTTTTGTACTTGCAGCTGCAAGTCCTTTGCATTGCCGTACTCTTTCATAATTGTGTTTACATACGGCTGAACATAATAGTAGTACGCCGCACCCGATGCACCGAATATAAGAAGCCACCAAACTATACCCCAAAGCCTCCCCCACCACGCGGCACGGCGCATTTTGTGCACCGTGCGGTTGGTGTCGAGCGTGAGCGACTTGAGCTCATCCACCTCTTTTTTGAGCGATTGAATCTCCGTGTCCATGTAGAGAAGTATACCGTGCGCCCTCGGCAGGAATCGAACCCACATCTACCCCTTAGGACGGGGCTGTTCTATCCATTGAACTACGAGGGCGGCCGCCCTAGGCCGCGATACCGAGCTTGTCCGCCAACCTCATGCGGTCAAACCCGACCATAATGGAGTCGCCGACGACTATGACCGGCACCCCGAGCTGCCCCGTGAGTTTAATCATCTCCTCGCGCTTTTGAGCGTCGGTAGAGACGTCGTAGTTGGTGTAGGTGATGCCCTTCTCGGCGAAGAAATCCTTCGCCATTTTGCAGAAGTGGCACGTCGGGGTCGAATAAATAGTCACGCTTTTGGTTTCCATGGCGATATTGTATCATCCAAGAGTCGAATTTCAAGCTCACGCCGCGGGTATAGTTTAGTGGCAGAACGACTGCTTCCCAAGCAGTAGGTCGGAGTTCGATTCTCCGTACCCGCACCAGAAAATTACCACACAAAAATGGCGTGCCAGAGGCGCGCCCAAAAGCCGACTTCAACGGCGATCGGGGCGCTTGTAGTTGCAACGCGGATGATGTCTATCTCGCTCTCTCCGGGGCGGGCGACCCCCCAGCGCTCGCGCACTGCGGCCTCCACTCCCCGGCCGCTCTGGTAGGCGGTTACTGCGGCATCGAGTTTTTGGTACTGATCTTTGAGCGTGCCTAGTTGTGCTTGGGCCGCGGCGTCGTCGGCGCTCGCAGAGGCAAATTTTTGATACATCCCCCACACCCCTTGCGCGGCAAAAACCGCGACAACCGCGAGTGTCACCACCCCCAGCACGGCGAGTGCTGCCTTCACCTTCCCCTCTCCGCGGCGCCTTTGAAACTCGCGCATACCTTTAGTATACTGCTCCCATGTTCAACAGTAAGAACCGCGACCGAAATAATAAAATACTCGGCGGAGCTTTGGCCGTTGTCGTTATTGCCTCGATGATTTTTGCCTACTTCGCCCTCCTTTTTTAAAGCTGCACAAAAGTCCGCTCCTCCAAGCTTCAGGTCATAACAGGAACGCTTTCCGGAGCGACTCTTGTTTCGCTTATTCGCTTTTGACCATCTTCAGAAACACGTCGTGAGGGATAGTGACCCTCCCGCGCTCCTTCATTTTTGCCTTGCCCTTTTTTTGCTTTTCGCGCAACTTCATTTTGCGGGTGATGTCTCCGCCGTACATGTGCTGGGTGACGTCCTTGCTCATGGCTGAGAGCGTGCGGCTCGCAATAATGCGCCCGAGCGCCTGCGCCTGGATTTTGGTAGCGAACATCTGCCGCGGCAGCACGGTGTAGAGCTTCTCCACGGCGGCCTTTGACTCATACTCCACCCTGCCGCGTGCCACGATACGCGAAAACGCCGGCACAAGCTCCTCCGCCACCACAAGATCGAGGCGCACAACATCCGCGGCACGCAGCTCACCCATTTGCCAGGACAGGGACGCGTAGCCGCGGCTTGCACTCTTGAGCTTGTCAAAAAAGCCGCGCATAAGTTCGCGCAGCGGCATAGACACGCGCAACAAGAGCCGCCCTTCAGAAAAGTTTTCTGTTGCCTCAGTCACCGCCTCATGCTCAAACAAAAGCGGCACCACTGCGCCCAGGTAGTCGCTCGGCAGGAGGAGCTGCGCTTCTATCATTGGCTCCCACACCGCTGCGATGTCTCCGAAGGGCGGAAACAGCGACGGCGAGTACACGGTGAGCCGCTGCCCGCGCTTGGTCTCCACTTCGTATTGAATAGTCGGAGTCGTGACAATGAGTGTCAAGTTGAACTCGCGGCGCAGCCGCTCGGTCACAATTTCGAGGTGGAGCATGCCGAGGAGTCCGCAGCGGAAGCCGCGGCCGAGCACGCTGGAAGACTCCTCTTCAAACGAGAGTGCGGAGTCGCTGAGGCGCAGGCGCTCGAGCGACTGCCGGAGCGCCACAAAGTCGTCTTGGCTCTCCGGGTACACGCTCGCCCACACCACCGGCTTGGCCGGCTCATAGCCGGCGAGCGCGGGCGTGGTGCTGCCCTTGCCCCTGATGGTGTCGCCCACACGCGCAAAACCGGGCTCTTTGATGCCTGTGGTGATGTAGCCTATCTCCCCGGCGCTGAGCGCCCCGGTAGATTTCGGCTCGGGAGAAAAGGTGCCGACATCGAGCGTGTTAAAAGTTTTGCCGCTTGCCGCAAACTCTTGCGGCGTATTCTTTTTAATCTCGCCGCCTACCATGCGCACATATACGATGACACCCTGGTGGTCAGAATACTGGAAGTCAAAAATAAGTGCCTGTGGCACGGAGCCGCCGGCTTTAGGCGGCGGGACGCGCACAACAATTTCATCAAGCACGTGCTCGACCCCCTCCCCTGTTTTGCCGGAGCACAAAAGAATTCCGTCCTCGGAAATGCCGAGGAGTTTTGCGACTTGTGCACGCACACTGGGCACATCGCTGAGCGGTGAGTCGATTTTAGAAATCACAGGCACAATAGCTAGCCCCAAGTCCCGCGCACTGCGCAACACCGTGAGCGTCTGAGCCTGTACGCCCTGTGTCGCGTCCACAAGAAGTATTGCGCCTTCAACGGCGCTCAGCGCGCGGGACACCTCGTAGCTAAAGTCGATGTGCCCGGGCGTGTCGATGAGGTTGAGCACGTGTCTCTTCCACGCCATACGCACCGGCTGCATCTTAATGGTGATGCCGCGCTCGCGCTCGAGCTCCATCGAGTCGAGCACCTGCTCGCGCATCTTGCGCTTCTGAATCGTGCCGGTTATTTCGAGCATGCGGTCGGCCAAGGTCGACTTGCCGTGGTCGATGTGGGCGATGATGGAGAAGTTGCGTATGTGTTGCACCGCCCCAGCTTACCACAAGAGCCTTATTTTGTAAGGCTTTTTTGGTACACGCCCTATGTCTGCACGTCGGTTGGCTCGAGCACCACAGGCGTAGTGTCGACAAAGCGCCGCAAAAGAGCGGCGTACGTTTCCTGAATTTCTTCGTTACCCAACGCGACGAGCATCACGCCGGTGATGATGAGCCCCGCAAGGCCCGCCAAAACGCCCTGCGAGAGTATGCCCGCGGCGGTGTTAATATCCAAGAACGAGCCTGTGAGCGCAAGCACGAGGTACGCCGCCGCGCCGCCGAGCACTGCAGAACAAAAACTTTGAAACGAGAGGCGCCGTAGCGGCCCGAGCGGGAGCGAGAAGTCGCGCGTTGCGTACCACAACCCCACCACGCACTCGACAACCGAGCCGATGGTAAGTGCGAGCGCGAGCATGAGCACCGTCGTGCCCGGCAGGTCGCTCACGCGCAGCAGGGCCTCGAGAAAGTAGCGCCAAAAGTGGCTCGCGTGGAACGCCCCGACAAGGAGCACCGCGCTACTCACCGAAAAGACGACATCGAAAAGCCCGAAGAAAAACGGTTTGGCCGTCTGCCCTGCGGCGTAGTACGCCCGCGCAATGAGGAGGGAAAGCGATTGCGCGAGGAGCGATATAACAAGGAGTGCAAGCGCGGCGGCGACAAGGCGTGTCGCCGCCCAACTGAAGGCACCGCTCCCTAAAATGGCGCGTACAATTTGCGCGCGCAGAACGATAATGAGCACCGTCGCCGGTATCCCCCAAAAAAAGACGTGCCGCACCGCCGCAAAGAGGTGCCGGCTGAACTCGCTGTGCTCGCCCGCCGCGACCATCCTCGCGAGCGTCGGGAATGCGGCGACCGAATACGAAACGCCGATGATGGTGAGCGGTACCGCCTGCAAATTCCACGCGAACATAAATATCGAAATTGAGCCCGCGGACAACAGTGACGCGAGCGCGGTGAGCACAAAAAGCGAAATTTGTCCGGCGCTCAAGGACAGCGTGCGCGGGATAGAGAGCATCAAGACTTCTTTCATGAGCGAAAAGGTGCGCGAGAGCGGGATTTCGTGCCGCTCCGGCTCTTCGAGGAAAAACGGCAGCTGTATGAGGCCGTGGAGGAGCGCTCCGAGCACCACACCCCAGCCCAAGCCCGCAATGCCCATGTGCGGGTAGAGCGCGACAATGCCCAAAATGATGCCGGTGTTGTAGAGGAGCGGCGAGACCGAGTAGAGTACAAAGCGGTGGCGCAGCTGTGTGAGGTTGGCCAAAATATTCGAGAGTCCAAGGAGGATGGGTTGGAGCAACAAAATCCGCGCAAGGAGCACAAGTTGCGGATCGCTCGCGAGCCCCGGCGCTGCAAGCCGCAGCAACTCCGGCGCGAAGAGGAAGATGCCGAAGCTCACAATACCCATCCCAACAAAAAAGATGAGGAGTGCTTGGCGCATAAAGGAAATGATGAGCCCGGGGTGCTCGGCCTCCAGGCGCGAGAGGACCGGCAGCAACGCATACAGGGACAGCAGCGATGCAATCGTCGCAAAAAGGAAATCGGGGATGCGGAACGCCGCGTAGTACACGTCGAGCGTGTGCCCTACCCCGAAGTGGGCGGCAAGGAGCCGGTCGCGCACGAGTGCGAGAAGCTGCGAGAGTAGCGCAAAAGCCGCCAGAGTGTAGGCGGCTTCGTGCATACCGCGGACTTCTCTGCCGACGCTGCTGAGGATAGTACGAACCATTGCCCCATTCTATCGTGAAGCGAAGCGGGCCGAAAGAAGCACGGAGCTACTGCGATACCGGCGCGGGGCTCTGCGACTTTACTTGAGTTGAGGTTGCGACTTGGGCGAATGTCTTGCCCGCGGTGAGATATCCTTGAATAGTTTGCACCGACACATTGTCCGGGTTGCTCTTTGCGAGATCGTCAAAGAGCGCCTTGGCGTGTACCCCGTCGCCGAGCGCCCAATATGAGAGTCCGAGGTAGTACTTGGCGTTGGCGTAGTCGCTCTGCAGCGAGAGCGCCTGCGTGAGCGCGGCTCCTGCGTCTTTGTAATCCCCGCCGGTGTAGTAGAGTGCCCCGAGTTCAAACCAGATGGAAGCGACACCGGGGGCGGTCTGCACCGCGGTCGTCGTGTCGCGTATTGCGCCTTGCAAGTCGCCGCGCGCGGCATCCAGTTGCACGACTGCGAGTATGGCATCGGTGTAGTTGGGTTTGAGCTTGAGCGCTTGCGCTATCGCCTGGTCGCGCGCAATGCCGTTTTTCTGCGCGTCCTCAAGGCGCGCAATGGAGAGATAGACGGCGGGATTGGTCGGGTTGAGCGCAAGCGTCGCTTGGTAGGCCTGCGTGGCCGAGGTGTACGCACCCTGCACGCCGAGGCCAGCGAGGAGGGCGTAGATGTTGCCGAGCGAATAGAGCGCGCGGTAATCGCCCGGATCGAGCATGACCGCCGCCTGCCCAGCGGCAATCGAGGCTTGCGCCACCGTGCCGAAGGTTTGCTGCACATCGGGTCCCGGGTTGGCTTGCGCCGCTATGGATTGCAGTTTGACGAGCCCGGCGTCGGCGCTCGGGCGCACCGTGTTTGATGTACGCTCAATCGCTTGGGCTTTTGCCGCGAGTGCAAGCGCGCCGTCGACATCGCCCTGCGAGAGTGCGAGCGTGCCTTCGTTGGCTATAGAGAGTGCAATGACGCGGCGCCCCATAACAAACGCGCCCATGCCCGTGAGGCCGAGTATGAGCACCCACAGTACGAGCGCTTTAATTGCAATAAAGCGACGCGGGGTGGGGTCATCTTCTGCAGACCGTCCTTGCCGCCAGAGGAATCCGAAGGCGCAGCCGGAGAGCACAAAGTAGAGGAGCACGATGTTTTGGCTCGGCACGTAGAGAGCGAGCGACACAAGCATGGTGAGCGAACTGAGGACAAGCATCGTCGTGACGATGCGCTCCTCGCGCGAGAGCACGCTGAGGCGCGCGGCGCGCACGAGCGCCGCGAGGACAAGCACGGCGGGTATGAGCCACGCGATGACGCCTATGAGGCCGACGGTGCCGAGCGCGGTGACAAGGGTCGAGAATCCGACGTTGAAGTCGAGGTTCCAGAACAGCGACTGGAGCACTTCTGCCGGACGGAATTTGAGCCACTCCATGCCGAAGGTGTCGGGGCCCGTCCCCACCCACAGGCGGCCGAGCGACCCACCGTGCGCGGCGTTTATTGTCGAGAGGCTTGTCGAGAAGGACGGCCGCACTTCGAGCGACGAGACAGGAAAGAGTTTTGTGAGCGAGGTGTTGAGCACCGACCCGAAGATGAGGAACACGATAGCGAACAGGACTGCGACGGCACTTGCAACAGGCATGGTGCTGCCCCCTTCGGCGCGCCGGCGCAACAGCGCGAGGGAACCGATGACAATGCCGGAGGCAAGGACGAAGCCCCACGCCACAGGGAAATTGATGAACGCCAACAACAGTGCAATAAGAACAACAAGCACCCAGTTGAAAGTGCGCGCGCGGCGAGTCAGCGAGCCGCTCTCAAGCCGCGCGAGCACAAAGAGCCACAGCATCGAAATGAGGATGCCGAGGTCATTCCACTTCCCCACCAGGTTCTCCGAGCGGTCGGTCAGGGAAAGGAACGGGATGGACGGTCCGAACATGATGGCGGCGATTTGGAAGAGCGCCGCGGCGATGAGGGCCCAGAAGAGCACATTGAGCAACAGCTGCGCGGTGCGCAGGGTGCGCGCGAGCGTCATCGAGAGTATAAATGCGGCGAACGCGACGCACACAAACACGACCGTGTCCGCCTCGACCCCCGGACCGGCAAAGGACACCGCTTTGTCGATAGAGAAGGCCCACGACAGAAGATACGCGAGCGGCAGGAGCCCCACGAGGAGCGCCACGCGCCACCCGTGAGTACGCAGATATTCCCGCGCGCCGCCGCTCACCAAAAAGAAAACGGCACCGGCGAACAACAGGACCGCGAACATGGCAACCTTGCCCAACTGGAGCGGGAACCACGCCGCCGGGATGCTGATAACAAGTGCGAGTACAAGGCCCGCGAAGAGCGCATTGCGCGCCCATGAGAGAGATGGATACATAGCACGTAACAATTACTTAAAAAGCACAATGCCTTTTTGCTACTAATCGAACCCTTTTACTGTACTCCCGCGCTATGCGCCGTTGACATAGGCCTGTGGATATGTGGTATAGTGTGCGGAGCGCGTTCAGTTGCAGCCCGCACCGCAAGGTGCGGGAGGAAAGTCGGAACTCTCACTTCGAGCAATCGAAGTTAAAACGGTAGCAGGTAACGCCTGCCATGCGCTGCTAACGGGCGCAAGCGTTGCGAACAGAGACGAGCTCCTTCAGTGGAGGTGAAACGGCTAAATACGTACCCGTGAGCAAGGCCGTGCCTCGCGCAAGCGAGGAGTGCCGCTCGAGACCACAGGCGACTGTGGCCCCAGATAAATTGCGACTCAAGACAGAATTCCGCTTACAGACGCGCGCGTTAGATGTGTGAAAGCCCCGCTACAGCGGGGCTTTCGCCTGTCTGCGCAGACAGGCCTTTTTAGAGTTTGACCTTGTCCCCCGCCTGGATGTAGTGACTCTCAAGAAACCCGGCCGGGAGCTCGACGACATAGCGCGCCGGCGAGGTTGGATAGAACACGCGCGGGTACGTGTCGGGTGCGACGTTTGTGTCGGCGGTAATGATAGCGCCGTTTTTATCCAGCCACACGATGTCGAGCGGGACCTGCATATCCTTCATCCAAATGCCCCAGAGATCGTCGCTGTCGAAGATGAAGAACATCCCCGTGCCGATGTTGGTGCGTCCGCCGAGGCCCTTTTGTCTGCTTTGGTCGTCGGCAGCGACGGCGAGCGTTACGGTCGTCGAGGCCATGGTGACGGTGCGCGTGTGGAGCGAGGGCGCGTTCGGCGGACTGCGGAGTACGTATGCCACCCCCGCCACCACGCACACCGCCGCGGCAATTCCAAAAATGTAGTTCATGTTCATAATTGTATCTCCTGTGGGCGGACCATTCGGGATTCAACACTTTTAAGTCAATCCCCATAAGGGTATTTTAGACGATTTTTCGTGCGTCTGCTGAGGCACTCGGGTCGCTAGGACTTAAATACTGCTTCAAGGTTGTGGCTATTTGGGTCAATCACGAATGCCGCAAAATAACCAGGCTCATAATCGCGTAGACCTGGAGCTCCATTATCGGTCGCTCCGTGTACAAGCGCTGTTTTATAAAACTCCCGAACCGCCTCCTCGCTTTTTGCGAGATCTGCTACCTTGATTTGTACGTGGTCGAACATGCTTAAATTATAGCCGGACGTTGGCAATTAACTTACGCTCACTATATTGCTAAAGCACCTTGCGCCGCAACAGCAGCGCGTTGAATGCGACGATCACGGTGCTCGCTGACATGAATACTGCCGCTAAGGCCGGCTGCAAGACGATTCCTCTGGAAGCCAGCATACCGGCCGCGAGCGGAATGGCGACAACATTGTAGCCGGTCGCCCAGAAAAGGTTTTGGATCATTTTGTTGTACGTGAGGCGCGAGAGGTTGAAGATTTTCGGAATGTCTCGCGGATCACTTCTGACAAGAATAATTCCGGCTGACTCGATCGCGACATTCGTACCAGCACCGATAGCGATGCCGATGTCGGCTTGCGTAAGGGCAGGAGCATCATTGACCCCATCGCCGACCATCGCCACCTTCTTGCCCCGCGATTGCAGAAGCTTAACCTTTTCGGATTTCTCCTCCGGGCGCACCCGTGCGAAATATTCTTTAATTCCAAGCTGCTGTGCCACGTCTTGTGCTACTTCTTTGGAATCACCAGTAATCATTGCGATGTGCAGCCTCGTCTTTTTGAGTGCCGCAATGGCTTCAATCGCTTCGGGACGAATTGCATCGGCAACTTCAATAGTTCCGATCTGTTGCTTGTCTTTTTCGACAACGATATTTTCTCCTCCGCGATGGCCCACAAAAATAGTTGAGTTGTTTACTTCTGCCTGCGCTCCCTGACCCGGCACGTTAGTGAAGTTCTTTATGGGAGCTATCGAAAGCTTGCGTGTTCGGGCCTCTGCAAAAATTGCTTTGCCTATTGGGTGTTGCGAGTGCTGTTCAACGGCGGCAGCTAATGCGAGAACGTCATCCGAAGTAACCGACATGATACTGAACTCTCCTTTGGTGAGCGTCCCTGTTTTATCAAAGAGTATCGTGTCGATTTTTCTTGCGTTCTCAAGTGCAATTCGCTGGCGAATCAAAAGTCCGTTGCGTGCAGCCATGGTGGTGGAGATGGCGGCAACTAGTGGTACGGCAAGCCCAAGTGCATGAGGGCATGTAATGATTAAAACGGCGACAAGCCGCTCTGTTGCGGTAACAATTCCTGCATTCGCCAAAAGCCACGCAACAAAGGTAATTCCACCTCCGACTACGGCGATGATTGTGAGGTAGAAGGCTGCTTGGTCAGAGAGTATCTGTAGGCGCGATTTTGATGCCTGCGCTTCGGCTACGAGACGCATTACGCCCGCAAGAAACGTTTTTTCTCCAATCGTACCTATTTCTACCTTCAGACTACCGTCGCCGTTTACAGACCCAGCTATCACCTCGCTGTCCTCTATCTTGTGCACCGGCTTCGATTCACCTGTAAGGATTGATTCGTTCACATCAGATTGACCATAAATTATTTTTCCGTCAGCGGGAACCTTGGAGCCGGGTCGTATCAAAACAACATCTCCGACCTTGAGTGAAGACAAGGCAATGGTCTCAGTTTTGTCGCCTCGAACGACCTCTGCCTGATCGGGGAGGAGTTTTGAAAGCTCTTTCAATGCGCCTTGAGCGCCCGCAACAGACCTCATTTCAATCCAATGTCCGAGGAGCATAATTGTGATGAGCGAGGCAAGCTCGAACATAAGGTCATGCATGTGCCCCGAGAGAATAGACCATACACTGTAGGCATAGGCCGCGGTAATAGCGATGGCGATAAGCGTCATCATGCCGGGCAGACGTGCCTTCAATTCTCGGTAGGCACTCTGAAGAAATACCCAGCCGCAGTAGAAATAAACAGCCGAGCCGAGGAGAAGGAGGAGATAAGGCCAGCCGGTAAATTCAGGGCCGCGAATATTGAAAACCTCTTTTGCCATTTCAGAGTAAAAGAAAATCGGAACCGAAAGAACTAGCGATATCCAAAACTTTTTTAGGAAATCAGCGGTGTGATGCCCGGTATGTTTGTCGTGTTCGATATATTGACTGTGCTTGTGATGTGAATGGTCGTGTTCCATAGTTATTTTTTCTTCTGCGCCAGTTTGTGGACCTTCAGAATCTCTTCCGTGGCTTTCTTTTCCTTTCCGGTATTGATACTTAGTATTTACTGCGGGCCACTCGGGATTCAAGTGTTTGAGTCCAAGCAGTGTAAGGCTATTCTAGCGCGTCCGGCGGCCGATTGCCGAGGCACTCGGGTCGCGGGCTACTTTTTTGAAAATGAGACAAATGCGACACCAGAATGGCACTTTTTGCCGGGTGCCTCCTCCTCTTGCACGGTCGTGTATTTCGTCGCCAAATATTTTCCAAGAATTTAATACGACTTTTAGGGGCATTCCGCGGAGCGCGGAAAAAATCAGGGCCCTAATTAAAATCGACCGAAACTCACTACAATGAATGTAGAGAGTCGAGGAGTGTTCCTCGGTTCTCCGGACTGCGCAGTCCCTTAGTCGGTTAAGAAAATTCGCTATGACTAGTACAAAGCATCCCAAAGATGCCGCTTCTAAACTGCGCATAGAATATGTTCCCATCGAGTCGCTCCGCCACGCGGAATATAACCCGCGTGTTATGAGCGACGCGGCGAAAGAGCCTGTGCGCAAAAGCCTAGAGATACACGGCACCAAAGATCCGCTTCTCGTGAACAACGCGCCGGGCCGCGAGGGCATTATTATCGGCGGCAACTTGCGCTGGGAGGTCATGAAAGACCTCGGCTACACGGAAGTGCCCGTTATCTTCGTCGGCATCCCTGAACTCGAAAAAGAAAAAGACCTGTGTCTGCGGCTCAACAAGGCAGTCGGCGAATGGGACCTCGATCTGCTCGCCGAATTCGACGAGTCGTTCCTCGCGGACATCGGCTTCGCTTCGGAGGAACTCGACAAGATTTTCGAGGAGGAAGAGA
>JAGWLV010000032.1 GCA_028864875.1 Patescibacteria group bacterium | reverse complement strand
GCACGCTTCGAGCTCTATCCCGACCAACGACCAAAAACTCTACGGAGCCATTGCCGGGCTCACCGCGAGCTACGGCGACCCGTACACGGTCTTTTTCCCCCCGCAACAGGCACAGGAATTCAACGAGGACATCCAGGGCTCCTTCGGCGGGGTGGGCATGGAGCTCGGAGAAAAGGGGAACGACATTGTCGTCATAGCACCGCTCAAGGACTCGCCGGCGGAAGCGGCGGGCGTGCGCAGCGGCGACGTACTTATTGCAATTGGCGCGACCTCGACCGACGGTATGACGGTGGACCAGGCGGTCGGACTCATCCGCGGGCCGGTGGGCACCAAAGTAACGGTGACGTTTGCCCGCCTGGGTGTGAGCAGACCTATCGTCATCACGATCACCCGCCAGACGATCAACATTCCCATCATCGACTCCTACAAGCGCGGAGACGGCACCTTTGTCATTTCGCTCTACAGCTTCTCTCAAAATTCGCCGGACCTCTTCCGCTCGGCACTGCGCGATTTCTTTAATTCCGGTTCCACCAACCTCATCCTCGACCTCCGCAGCAACCCGGGCGGCTATCTCGAAGCCGCGGTCGACATGGCGAGCTACTTCCTGCCGGTCGGCGACTCGATAGTCACCGAGGACTTCCGCGGCCGCGCGGACAACATTACGCACCGCAGCTACGGCTACAACGTCTTTGCCAACAAAAAACTTTCGATGGCGATTCTGGTCGACCAGGGAACAGCGAGCGCCGCGGAAATTCTTTCGGGCGCACTTTCGCAGCATGGTGTCGCCAAACTCATCGGCACGCGCACCTTCGGCAAAGGCTCGGTGCAGCAGTTGATGGACCTCGGCGGCGGTGCCGAGCTCAAAATCACCGTCGCGCGCTGGTTGACGCCAAACGGCACTTCGATTTCAGACGGCGGCCTCCAGCCCGATATTAAAGTAGACCGCACCCAAGACGACGTGACCGCGGGCAAAGACCCTCAAATGGACGCCGCAGTTTCCTGGCTCGCGACACAGTAATGAAAATAATTCTTCTCAAAGACGTGCGCGGGGTGGGGCAGCATGGCGAGGTCAAAAACGTGGCCGACGGATACGCTATCAACCGGCTCTTCCCGGCGAAATTGGCTGAGGCGGCCACTCCGGAAAAAGTCGCGGCGCTCGAAGCACAAACGGCTGCGCGCGCGGCGGCCCGCGCGCAAGAAGAGGCCGACTTAGACAAAAAAGTCGCGAGCCTGCGCGGCAAAACGGTGTCCGTTGCCGCGCGCGCGACACCCCAAGGCGGGCTCTTTAAATCAATCACGCCCAAAGACATCGCACTCGCGCTGCGCGAGCAGCACAAACTCGAAATTCCGGAAGACGCCGTCGGTATCGGCGAGCCTATCAAAACAGTGGGGGAGCACGTCGTCTCTTTGCACAGCAAAAATGAAAAGGGGGATCTGGGCATCGTTGTTACTTCCTCCTAAAGCCTCCATTGCCATTTTAGAGAGGCTCTGATAAGGTGCCTGTCTATGAAAAAGGTGGCTATTGTGATAACAAGCGCGGTCATGTTGGTGCTCCCTGTGTCAGTCTTGGCCTACGGCTACGGCAGAGGCTACATGACGGGCCCGGCGTATGTGACACAGCACCGGCGTACGTTGTGACCGGCGGATGTGCTTCCTGCGGGTACCCGTACGGCGCAAACAGCTACAATCCCAATTCGTATCAAGGTTTTGGATATGGCTACCCCTCGTATGGGTATGGTGGTGGATACAGCGGGATGGGCATGAGCTACTACGGCTCTTCGGCCTATTATCAAGGGTATGGCTACAACTTCAGCTCGCCTTCGGTCAACGTCGGCACCGTCTACAGCGGCATGGGCATAATGGGCGGCGGGTACGGCGGCTACGGGTACTGGTAAAACGTAAAACGAAAAACTCCTCTGCTCCGGAGAGATAAACACGACCCCAACTCCTCCGCAGAGGAGTTTTGCTATTTAGTTACAATATCGACTTTCGGATAGGAGCGCTTGCGGCCGTCATAGCGGGTGCGGCGCACGGTGCGGAAAGCGACCGTGCCGTTTTGGAGCGCAAAAAGTGTGTGGTCCTTGCCTATGCCCACGTGCTTGCCCGCGAGCATGCGGGTGCCGCGCTGGCGGACGATGATGTCTCCCACCTTGGCCGACTCGCCGGCAAAGAGCTTTACGCCCAAATACTTGGGCTTGGAGTCGGTGAGGTTTTTAGCTGTTCCGCCCGCTTTCTTTGATGCCATATACTGGTGTGGTGCACAGTGTACTAAAAAACCTATTTCCCCGCAAGATAGATGTGGAGTTTCTTATTTTGGCCGCTGTGATGGTCTGTGTCGGGGTCGGGGCGTTCGGGTTGGGGCGACTGTCGGTCGAGCCTGACGCTTCGCCCGCGATTGTTCACGAACCTGCACATAATTTCGCTGCATCAAAGAGCGGCTCGGTGTACTACCCGGCGGGTTGCAGCGCGGCCAACATTCAAGCGGGCAATGAGGTGTGGTTTGCCACCGAGGCGGATGCGCAAGCGGCCGGCTACACCAAGGCCGCGCGCTGCAACTAACATGTTGGTACTCGATGCGGAAATGAGTGGTCTTGAGCCGACACTCCACTCGGTGGTGAGCCTTGGCGCCATAGACTTCGAACACCCCGAGCGCCGGCTCTATGAAGAGTGCCGTGTGTGGGACGGGGCAAAAGTCGAAGACGAGGCGCTCGCGGTCAACGGCTACTCGCTCGCGCAGATTACTGACCCTACCAAGCAAACAGAAGGGGAGTTGGTCCGCAAGCTCATCGCCTTTGCCGAAGGGATGGCCGACATAACTTTTGCAGGGCAGAACGTGTATGTTGACCTCTACTTCCTCCAAGCCGCGGCCCGCCGTGCGGGGCACACGGCGTGGCCGTTTGCACACCGCATCGTGGACATACACACGCTCGCGTGGGAACACATGGTCAAAAGGGGATTGACTCCCCCGGTGAATGTCGAAAAGCGCCACTCCGCACTCAACTTGCAGGCGGCGTGCATGTACTGCGGTATCCCCGAGGAGCCGAAGCCCCATAATGCGCTGAGTGGCGCCAAGGTGAGCGCCGAAGTCGTCAGCCGCCTGTTGTACGACAAAAAATTGCTGCCGGAGTTTGAGAAGTACGAGATTCCATGGCTGTAGTGTGCTATTCTCCCTACATTCGGGCCGACCACTTATGGCATCCCTCATTCCGGTCGTAAAAACACACCAAGGTGTGTTATCCTCCCTACATTCGGGCCGTAGTATACCGGCAGTACGCGTCCATGGGGTGGATGTAGACCGGGTTCGATTCCCGGCGGCCCGACATGTATAACCCAGTTAAACCTTATAAACACGAAATACTACGTGAGATAGAACACACGTGGCATACGCCGTACGTTACGGTGCGTCGGGGTGTGTATCCTCTCATAAAGAAAAAATTCTCCTATCCAGAAGTTGACCACACAGACGGCAT
>JAGWLV010000031.1 GCA_028864875.1 Patescibacteria group bacterium | reverse complement strand
TGCACCATGAATTCCATGGACCTGCATTTTGGGCTACCGCCCGAAACCTGCACGCGAATTGTTAATCGTTGCGGGCAGCCGTCGCAAGACCAAGTGGCGTGGCGTTTCAAAGAGGTTGGCAGGACGCTCCGCGTCTATGACCGCGTGCAATTGATCGCATGGCTGGAAAAGCTTCTGCACGAGCAATACATTCCCCGGCCGTCCATCCGGGGTGATAACAGCCCTGCCAGGAAGCGCAAGGCGCGACTTGAACGTGCGATCGGCGTAAGCGACCGCTATCACAAGGCGGCGCTGGCCACGGAGGCCGGCCGGATTAAGCAACCGCGTCCGGAGGGGCTGTGCAAGGACGCTATCGCCATCCACGAACAATGCCGGGACGGGTGGGAGCGAGCTGTGCTCGCCATCCATCGCAACAGAAGCCTCAGCGACCCTGAGAGGCTTGCTGCATTGGCGCAAGCCGACGCTGCGCTCGATAGCCTGCTGGAGACGGTGCTGAGCGCAGCGCACAAGCAAGCCCTGGAGGACTACAAGCGCTCGCTGACGATATGGCGACAGACCATCGCGGAGAAGGCGTGGCAGACCAGAGCCCGCGCTAACGCCCTCGCCTCGGAGAAGCGCGAGACAGCCGGCCGCAAAGCCTTCGAGGATCGCCAGCGAGCCAAGCGCGAGGCGCGCCGTAACGAGCTGGCGCAGACAAGCGCGCAAAAAGCACAAGACTGACAACAAAGGATCGAAAAATGACAACAAAAGATCGCACGCCGCTATTCGCCATCGGTCAACAGTTCAAGACGCGCGGCAGGCACCCACGCTTGTGCACAGTGACGGATATTCTCACAACATATAACAGCCGAGGCAAAGTCGTAAAAATTCGATATGTGGCGACGCATGAGCTGATGAACCAAACCATCACAGACCATGACGTTTGCGAGACAACCATAGCTATGGGGAAAATAAACGAAAAAGACGCTTGACAACGGGACAGACCTAAATTAAGCTTAATTTAGGATGAGAAATAGAGGAGAAACGCAGATGACTAAAGAGCAGAAAAAAGCCGTCACCTATGCCCGTATCCAGCAAGCCGCAGACTATGCCCGTAGCGTTGCAAAGCGCGACGGCGCGGGGAGCCACAACGCCATCATCAACGCGGGGCATGTGCTTAGCCTTATCGCTAACTATCGCCGGGAATTTAAGTGAAACAGCAACGGGCCTCGCTTGAGCGAGGCCCCTCACAAACCGAAAGAGAAACGCTATGGACTGCTACCGCTACACAATCGGGCTTTTCAGCTCCCGCGAGCGCGCTCTGGCCATGCTCGAAGATATGTTTGCGTCCGGTGAAATCTGTGAAGGCGAGAAGCCGCTTGTTGAGCGTATCAACAAAAACCATTGGGCGATTACAGCCCTGCAATACTCGTTTTGAGAGGAGAGAGGCTATGAACATTCACAGGCAGTTTCAAATTTCAGGACGCGGGACGTTCTCGGACTGGAAAGAGGCGCACACGGAAGCGGTAAAATACGCGCGTTATCTCGGCAGGGAGGTCGGGATTGAAAAGGCGTCGGAATTCGGCAAAACAGTTTATTTGGTTTCTTCCCTGCCAAAACCGGAGAACCGGTGCGGCCGTGAACTGCGGGTGGAAATTGTCAATCCAGGTGACCCCTTATAACCAAACAAAAGGAAACGAGACTATGAGCTGGAAAACATACAAACCAACCGCTGCCGAGAAGCGCGCTATCGAAGCCGCCTATCGCGTGATCGAGGACACAGTGGGCGAGCGCTACGGCGCCGAGCTGGCCAAGGCGCTTAACGACGAACGGCGCGGCTACGGCGTTCCGTCTGAGCGACTGCCGCTTATCGGCGCAAAGTCTCTGATCGTGCAATGGGTTGTGGACGGTATAATTGCGCCTAAGCGTAATTTAGCGGATTTGTTCGGGCAACGACCCTCTGCTGTATGGGCGCAATGCGCGGGCGCGGCCTATGTGTCGCGATGGTCGAAAGAGCAGAAGGCGACAATTTTGGCGGGTAAACGCGCGCATGACGTCGCATTTAACCGCATGATTGGACGAGAGGATTAAGACAATGGCGCTGCGCATGATTAACGAAAAAGAGCTAGACATTTCTCCTAGGGCGAACCTATGGAGGGCGGACCTGCGCGAGGCGGACCTGAGTGGGGCGGACCTGAGTGGGGCGGACCTATGGAGGGCGGACCTGCGCTGGGCGGACCTGCGCTGGGCAAACCTGAGCGGGGCAAACCTGCGCCGGGCAAACCTGCGCGGGGCGGACCTGAGCGGGGCGAAAAACATTTGCACATTAGTTGCGGCGCGTCTTTTTGTTCCACCGCAAGAGGGTAGTTTTATAGCCTTCAAAAAGTGCAGGGGCGACAGGATAATAAAACTTATTGTTCCCGCCGAGGCGCGACGCTCTAGCGCTACGACACGCAAGTGTCGCGCCGATCTCGTGCAAGTGCTCGAAGGCGAAGGTGTGTCTATTTATGATGAAACTACTGTCTATACTCCCGGCGAAATAGTTCGCTGCGACCGTTGGGAAGAAGATAGGTGGATCGAATGCGGCGGAGGCATTCACTTTTATATGACGCGGGAAGAAGCGGAGGCGCACTAATGAAAATCCTATACGAAGACGCCGCATACAGCCTGCGGTCCTATGCCGGCGGGACGGCGCTCCTCCTCACGGAAAAAAGCGAGGGCGAGAGCGTCGCCATCATCGGACAGGACGCGCATCTGGCAGAAGGTTGCCTGAGCATATGGGAGGCGACAGGCTTCACGGCCGCAGAGGCCCTCCGCAAGCTGTGGGAAGCGCAGCAAGGGGGGCGGTTATGACAACATGGGACGCGCTCTGGCCCGTGCAGACGGCGCCCGCAACGGAGCGGCGCAAGCGTCCTCCGCCGCCCACGAAACAACGCGATGAGCTAGTGTTGATCGACCTGCCGCGTTGGCGTCGGGAGCAAGGGCTAACGCAACACCAGGCTTGCACCAAAGCCGGCGTTTCGTTCTCGACGTGGCAACGCTGGGAGCGTATCGGCGGCGTGCCGAGACGCCGGTTCCTGGAGATTAAAGGGAGGGTTGAGAAATGACGCTCAAGTCGGAGCTGGAAGCGATATGGTGCAAGCCGGGATTGCGATACAGCGGCAATAGAACGGTATGGACGCCCGGCTACGAAGGATCGCCCCAAGACAGTCCCGGCGAGGCGTGCGCGACCCACGGCGGAGCGGGGGAACGTCGCCAAAAGCGGCTACTGGCGCACCCCGGCTTCCCCGCGAGCATAGGCGGGAGCAAGCCCCGCTGTCCGGACTGGTTGCGCGAGCGCTACAAGCGGAATTGCCCCCGCAACTATAAGCAGCTTATCGCAGAGTACGGTATGGGCGTAACGCAGGGCGATAAAAAGTGTAACGACTATTACAAAACGTATTTCGAACAACGCGACGGGGCTTAGCGCCCCGCCCGTTTCTCTTGCCGTGCCGTTGGCGTCCAGCAAATGCGGCGGTGCCCTTCGCAGTAAGGCTTGCCTTCCGCATGGACAGGCTCGCCGCAAAACCGGAAAGATGTGGCGGGGACCATTGCTATGCCGTGCAGCTCATATTTGCAGCCGCCGGCGCGTAGGTCGACGAAGGCGACGCCAGCCTCTAGCGGTTTCTGAGTGAAGCTTTCGACTATAGGTGCGGGTTTAGGGAAAAAGGGCTCGATTGATTTCACAGTGC
>JAGWLV010000008.1 GCA_028864875.1 Patescibacteria group bacterium | reverse complement strand
AGTGGAAGAGTATAAGAGGAAACCGAATACAAGGTGCAAGGTCTGTAGTAAAGAAATTTATCGCAGGCCCGTGCTCTTGAAGGCAAGCCAGGGTCGGGCATACTGCAGTCAAAGGTGCTACGGTATTTCAAACAGGATTGAGACGCCATGCGTGATATGCGGCACTCCAATTCCAGCGGGGGCTCACAAGATTAGTTGTAGCAGAGCATGCGCCAATAGGTATAGAACTGGTATTCATTATAAATTAGGGCGTCCAAAAGATAAGGTGGTGGAACTTCGTTCTTTAAAACTTCGTCTGCTTGAGGAGCGAGGACCAAAATGTGAACGTTGCAACTACCCAAAACAGGAGATATTGCATGTGCATCACAAGGATAGAAATCGAAACAATAACAGCCTTAGTAATCTAGAGTTAATTTGCCCGAACTGTCATTATGAGGAACATTACTTAGAGAATAGTTGGTTGAAACGGAGGGTTGCGCCGAATGGTAAGGCACCGCTCTTGAAAAGCGGCGGGCGAAAGCCCTTGTAGGTTCGAGTCCTACACCCTCCGCCAAAATTCCTATAGCAAATTAAACAACCACCTGAAGGCCTGCACAACAACGCTCCATATACCGACGATGGCCGCCGCGGCGCCGGCGAGGAGCGAAGACGAGTTCACCGCCACGGCTTTGGTAACCACAATTTGTTGACTCGCCAGGAGTTGGGGCGTTGTGGTGCCGCTCCCGAAGGCGCCGAAATAAAGCTTGGCCGTGTATGTACCCGCAATGCCGTACCGGTGGGAGAGCACGAATGGCTGTGATTTACAAACATTTTTGCCGACGGCGACGGTGGTGGTGCTCAAGTCTCCATACCCCAAGGTATACGTTGATGCGGCGCAGGAGTTGTTGTTATTTACCGTGCCGCGCGCAGTGACGCTCAGTGGGGCCACACCGCTTGCCGGAGTGATTGAAAGAGTGCCTAGAGGTGGGCTCGGCGGCGGGGCACTCCCCGGGCCCGGGTTTTGTTGTGCGGACGCGGCAAAGACGACTGTTGTAAAGCATTGTATAGACCCGGACGCCCCGGCGAAGTTGAGCAAGAAAGTTTTCGTTGTAGAAGCGACAAACACCGCGCTCCCTTGAAGCGCCGCCGGAGTCCCGTCGCTCCATGTCGCGCTCTGAACGCCGCTGCTCTGCCACGTCACGGTCACGGGCGTTGGAGCCCCGATAGTACTGGTGCTCGCGCTCATATTGCAACCCACTACAGGCGTAGAGTAACGCTCCATACTCAGCCCCACAGGAAAGAGGTCGCCCAGTATCGAGCCGTTGAACCAGTCGGCGTCCTGGGGAGTCGACGTGCCGAAATTGTTCGGGGACCAAACGAAGTTGCTGCTGCTCGCCACTTGGGCAAAAGGGGCGCCGGTATCTTGCCACCCATCGGTGAGCAGAGTCGTTGTGATGGAATAAGACACGTCACTCGGCGTAACCGCCCCAGTGAGCTCGAAATAGTAGGTCGTATTGGGCGGTATTTCTATGGGAGAGGCGGGCACGATGACAACAAGCGGGGAGGAGGTGCTGGTTGAGGTCGAGCCGAGGGATGCATCAGTGCCGGTCGCTATCGCTTGCGTATAAAGCAAGTCGGTGAAGCCGTAGAGTGTCACCAAATCTACACTGGCGGCGTTCGTATTAAGCGCAAAAGTAAGTTGGCCGATTGCGGCGCCGGTGGAGCCGCCGCGCACACTAAAGCGCATCAGCTGTCCATCCGCCACATCAAATGCGCCCAGAGAATAATCAAGTGCGAGACGGGGCAAAGATGCTCCCACGACGATACTTCCTTGGCTGAGCGTGGTCGTTCCTGACACTAACGTAACGGCATAGTTGCCCAGAGATAAGGATGGAAATACGGTAGCATGCCAGGATCCGCTCGTGGTCGCCGCTATCGAACGGTAGACTTCAGCGCCCGAAGTATCAGTCAAAAGCAGTTGAAGCGGGGCGCGCAGGTTGCTCGCGGTCCCTGAAAGGGTTGGATTGGCGCGCATGTATGTCATGTGCTGATGGTCGAGAGCGGCCGCAGGAAGAGGCGCGGCAAAGGGGGTTTTTACTGCAGCCGAGGCAGTGGCGGTGCCGAGGGCAAGAAAGAGGGGGGCCAGTACCATACTCCCCAGGAGGTATTGCCACATTCTAGGGTGGGGTATACTGGATGAGTATTTCATTTAATTAATAATAACGCGAGGTTTTGTATTTTATGTCAGCAAAATGGATATGGGCAGCAGTCGCGGTTGTGGTAATAGTCGCGGGCTTGTGGTGGGCCGGTGTGTTTAATCGTGCCTCTAATCAGGGAGCGGCAGTAGTGTTGATTAACTCCGCAGCGCAAGCGGACCCAACCCTCAGCAACAGTGCTCTCAAGGGCGCTGTCGCCTCGATAGACGTGCAATTGGCGGCTGTAAGCAAGAATGTCACGGCGCTCGGCTCTGCGCCGACCAAAGTGCAAATTTCTGCAGCGGCCAGCAGTGTTGCTTCGGCCTCCACTGCGATGACGGCGCTTTCCAACAAGCTGCGCTCGCGGTCGGTTAATGCAAAGACCGCAGGCACCGCGGTGCCCCCCGCACAAATCTTCAGCGATTTGGCGAATCAGATATCAAACGCGAATTCTGCCGCCAGCACGGCTCAAAAGAACACGGCAACGTCGTCGCCGACAACTGCGACACTCTCTGCGTCTGCCAGCCAGCTCAAAACCGCACAGAGCGATCTCGTTGCGGCCCGCGCGGATATCCAGAGCATATTCCAGACTCTTGGAATCAATTAATTCTTTTACAAAAACCGCCCGGCAACCCGCCGGGCGGTTTTTGTATGCAATATAGTGTATGGTGTCCATATGAAATATCTGGGGCTCGACTATGGGACCAAGCGCATTGGTGTCGCGGTAAGCGACGGGGAGGGGAGGGTGGCCTTCCCGCTCACGGTTGTGCCTGCGGGGCGCGGAGCACTGGCCGAGATAGACGCGCTTATTAAAAAAGAGGGTGCGCAAAAAATAGTCATCGGCGAGTCGCGCGATTTTTCCGGCAAAGCAAATCCGGTGCAAGAAGACATCGCGCAGTTTAAGGCGGACCTCGAAGAGCTCTCGGGACTGCCCGTGGTGTTTCAGCAGGAGTTCTTTACGAGCGCGCTTGCGGCGCGGCAGTTTGCTCCTGCGGAGAAGTCACGCAAAAAGAATCCCGACCATACAGATCTCGACGCCTCGGCCGCCGCCTTACTGCTCCAGTCATTTCTTGATACACTAAACCGCGATGGAAATTAGTATCGACGACCTTAAAAAAGTGGAAATCCGCGTCGGCGAGGTGCTCGCCGCCGAGCCTGTAGAAGGGAGCGACAAGCTGCTGAAGTTGCGCGTTAACTTCGGCACAGAAGAGCGCCAAGTGCTCTCCGGCATCGCCAAGTTTGTCCAGTCCCAAGACCTCGCCGGCAAAAAACTCGCCTTTGTAACAAACTTGCCACCGCGGCAGATGATGGGCCTCGAGAGCCAGGCGATGATTTTGGCCGTGGGCGGCGGCGAGGAGCCCTTTGCGCTTTTTGAAAGTACCGGCGCCCCGGGCTCGCTCGCGCACTAACTGTATGCAAGACCCGCTCGCACTGTGGCAGAGCAAAGTGTGGCGGTGGTTTGTTGGCCACGCGCAATCTCCCTACGCACTCCTGTGGCTGGCGCTCGTCGCGTACGCCGACGGCATCTTCTTCCCCGTCGCGCCTGAAGTATTTCTGGTGGCACTCATGCTCGCACACCCGACCCACTGGCGGCGCTATTTGCCCGTGGCGCTTTGTGCGTCGGTCCTCGGCGCGGCGAGCGGCTACGCCATCGCGCACCTCCTCTTCGCACAGTTCGGTGCGCCGCTCTTGGAATTTTATGGAGCCAAGCGCTCGTTCATGGAGGCGCAGCACTTTATCCGCGGGCACGTGTTTTGGACGATGCTCCTCGGCAACTTCAGCCCCATACCGGATAAAGTATTTATTTATGCGGGCGGATTCCTCGGCGTGCGCTTTGTGCCGTTTATCATCGGCTACTTCGTCGGTCGCGGCGCGCGCATGAGCGTTGCGGTGTACCTCGCGGGGCGCTACGGACAACGTGCGCTCTCCATCATCGGCCGCTACATTCTTGTGTTCGGCGCACTCCTGTTCGCGCTCCTATGTATATATGGTATCGTGCACTGGCATTTATTGGGTTGGTAGACTTACGGAGGGTTGCCCCTGTAGTTAAATGGATATAACAGCGGACTTCTAAGCCGCGATTGGGGGTTCGATTCCCTCCGGGGGCGCACGTTGTGACTACGAAGAATATGGGCGCTTAGCTCAGTTGGTAGAGCAACCCGTTTACACCGGGTAGGTCGCAGGTTCGAGTCCTGCAGCGCCCACAAAAGTTATGAAGCTTGTATCACTAAATACATGGATGGGCATTGTACGAGACCCATTGTTGGATTTTGTGCGTTCAAAGAAAGACTCTGACATTTTCTGTTTTCAGGAGATTTTAAATGGCGGTGCTGAAGAGGGGACAAAGATGTGGGCAAATTCTAAAGAAGTAAGAGAACACAATTTATTCTCTTTGCTTCAGAAACTTTTACCTGACCATGTTTCATTTTTTTATCCACATATTGGCGATTGGACAGGGTTAGCAATGTTTGTGCACAAGGACACAGAAGTTTTGGAGGAGGGAGAATTTTTTGTTCACAGGTCTCGGACAGACACAACTGGTAAATATACTCCGCGAAATCTTCAATTCGTGAAAATAATGCTTGGCGGGCGGCCTCTCACCGTAATTAATTTTCACGGACTTTGGTCGGGAGGAGGAAAGGGGGATAACGAAGAGCGGATAGACCAATCAAGTAAGATTGTTGAGTTTATACAGGGACTAGGGAGTGATTGTGTTATCTGTGGTGACTTTAATCTTGAACCTGAGACCCAAAGCCTGCGCATGATCGAAAATATGGGCCTTAGAAATCTTATAAAAGAGAATAATATTTCTTCAACAAGGACGAGCTTCTATACAAAACCCCAGAAGTTTGCTGACTATACTTTTGTAAGTTACGGTGTACGAGTAAAAAAGTTTGAAGTATTGCCGGTTGAAGTATCCGACCATTCTCCAATGTTTTTAGAATTTGATTAAATATGGAGCCACAGATTTTATTTGAAGATGATTCGATCATCGTGCTCAACAAGCCCGCGGGGATGATTGTGTACCCCGACCAGGTGCATGACTACCCGGCACTTTCCGATTGGCTGCAAAAAAAGTACGGCGAGTTCCACATTGTGCACCGCATCGATAGGGAAACGAGCGGCGTGTTGGTGGTTGCCAAAACTGCCGAAGCGTACAAGTTTTTGAAAAATCAATTTAAAAACCGCGAAGTACAAAAGACGTACCGCGCGTTCGTGTATGGCCCGCTCAAAGACGAGCGCGGCGCGATAGACAAACCGATTGGCTCCGGCCGCGGCGGCCGCGGCCCGCGCTCCGCGCGCCGGCCCCACGGGGTGGAGCGCGACGCGCTCACGCTCTGGCGGCGCATCAGCAATTCTTCTAAGGCGCGGGGGGATGGCGTGTGCTATGTAGAAGTCTTCCCCAAAACCGGGCGCACGCACCAGATCCGCGTGCACTTTGCCGCCATTCAGCACCCGGTCGTGGCCGACCAGCTCTACGCGCCGACGCGCGCGCGAGTACTCGGCTTTGAACGCTTGGCACTCCACGCGCTCTCCATAGCCTTTGTCCACCCCAATGGGCGGCAACTAAAATTCGACGCGCCCCTGCCCGCAGATTTTATTGCCGCAGAAAAGCTTTTGTGATACAGTCTTTCGGTCTATGAAATCGGCAGTCAAGATAACACCCGTCGATATGGAAGCGCGCAAGAACCTCGGCATCCGCCCGGGGGACACGGTGCGCGTCTGGCAGAACATCACTGAACTCAAAACCCAAAAGCAGGCCAACAAAAAGGAAGCGACGGTCAAAAACGTCCGCAAACAAGCGTTCGAAGGAACGGTTTTGGCGGTCAAACACGGCAGTGAAGCGGGCGCCACCTTTACGGTGCGGCGTGTGGCAAGCGGGGTCGGCGTTGAGCGCAACTTCCCGCTCTACTCGCCGATGATAGACGAAGTCGAGGTGCTCCGCCGTGCACGCGTGCGCCGCGCCAAGCTCTACTTCATCCGCCGCAAGGCAAGCCGCGAAGCGCGCCACATTATGCGCCGCGAAGGCCGCTCTCTCGCGGCCCCGGCCGCCGCTGCGGCGCAGCATCCGGAGACTCCTCAAACTGCCGAGGGTGCGGTAGAGTAACGAAACGCCCAGGTGGTGGAATTGGTATACACGTACGCTTGAGGTGCGTATGCCGTAAGGCTTGGAGGTTCGAGTCCTCTCCTGGGCACACAAAGGTGTGCGAAAATTAATCCGTCCTATGGCGGCTATGGTGTAACGGTTAACACTGGAGCTTGTGGAGCTCTCAATCAGGGTTCGATTCCCTGTAGCCGCCCAAAGAAGTACTTAATATAACTGGGTGTGCGTCCAGCCCGTTCGTTAGGTTAGATGTACCCCTCCGACCCAGATTTTTACCCTTGTAGTATGCCACCGTTTGGTGTGGCTCTGACGGGAATCGAACTGTCAGGGTAAACTGATGACATGAATGTTCTCATACTGGGAGGCTCGGCGAGGGAGCACGCCCTTGCTTGGAAAATAAAACAGTCGCCTCTTGCGAAGGAAATATTTGTCGCGCCAGGCAATGCGGGAACTGCTACTGTCGGAAAGAATCTCGCTATAAATCCAAGTGACCATCCGGCTTTAATTACAGCCTGTCGGGAAAATGGTATCGAGCTTGTCATAGTCAGTTCCGATAGCTATCTAGCCGAAGGGGCCGTCGATGCATTGACGGATGTTGGGATTCTTGCCTTTGGCCCGACGAAAGCAGCGGCAGAAATCGAGTGGTCAAAGGCGTTCGCAAAGCAACTAATGAAAGAAGAAGGAATCCCGACTGCGCGAAGTGAGCAGTTTGAGAATTTTGATGCAGCTACAGCCTATGTCAAAACACAGTCGCTCCCCATTGTGATAAAGGCAAGCGGTCTTGCCGCCGGAAAGGGGGTTGTTATCGCGCAGACCCAAGAGGAAGCAATTGAGGCACTGAAAGATATGATGATAAACCATGCATTCGGCACGTCTGGAGAATGTGTTGTCATAGAAGAATTCCTCGAAGGGAAGGAAATTTCGATACACGCGCTCTGTGTCGATGAGAATGCGATTCTTTTTCCTATCGCTCAAGACCATAAGCGTGCTTTTGATGACGACAGAGGACCGAACACTGGCGGCATGGGGACTATTGCCCCAGTACCGGGAGTGTCCGACGCGCAGATGCATGAAATTAAAGACAGAGTTGTATTAGCGGTTTTGCGTGGTCTCAAGAAGCGAGGGAGACCTTTCCGCGGGCTGCTTTATCCAAGCGTCATGCTCACTGTAAGTGGTCCGAAGGTTATTGAATACAATACTCGATTCGGCGATCCCGAGACTGAATCGTACATGCGGCTTTTGGAGAGTGATTTACTGCCCGTTCTCGCCTTAGTTGCCAAAGGATCTCTCAAGGACGTCCAGCTTAAATGGAGCACTGGAGCGGCGTGTTGCATAGTGGTTGCCTCCGGCGGTTACCCGGCGCGTTACGAGATCGGATTTCCGATTTTAGGAATTGAATCGGCCGAAGTCGACGATGTCGTTATTTTCCATTTCGGGACTTCTTTGAAGGAAGGCGCTGTTGTCACCAATGGCGGCCGTATTTTGGGAATCACAGCGATAGGTTCTGATTTACAACATGCACTGGCAGGAGCCTACGCGGCGGTAAAGAAAATCTCATTCCCGAAAGCCTATTATCGCGCTGACATAGGAACGAGAGCGTTTACATAGCCTATCCAATGGTAACGGTTTGGAAGTTTGCTATGAGATTCAGTTTCTCTTTTACACCCGCCATGTATTCAGGGTCTGATAGAATTCCGAGATAATCGACGGTTCGATTATCTGCACCCCCTCGGCCCAAAAATTTTATTCCGCCGGATAGCCGGGGAACCAGTCTTGTTTTAAGCGCTCGGGCGAGACACCCATCCCTTTGAGCATGGCGCCGAGGCTCTCGACCATCGGCTCCGGGCCCGAGACATAAAACGCCGGTGTTGTAATGTCCGGTACGTATTTTTTTACCGCTTCTTCGTCTATTTTTTGCGGTGCCACGAGGTAGTGGATGGTGAAGTCAGGATTGTTTGCGGCGAGCGCATCAAGTTCTTGTTTGAAAGGGAAGTGTTCGTCGCGGTTGTTCCACAAGAGCGTGACGTGTGGCTTTGCTCCGGCATGCGCGGCCTCTATAAGAATAGAGCGAAACGGCGTGATACCGATGCCCCCGGCGACGAATACATACGGTTTGGAGAAGTCGTCGATAACGAAGTCGCCGTCGACATCGGAAATTTCTATTGCCTCGCCGGCCTTCAGCGCGCCGAGCGCCTGTTTGAAGCTGCTCCCTTTTTCGCTCGTAAAGCGGGTTGTGAGGCGCACCTCTCCCTCGCTGGGGGCCGCGGACACCGTAAACCAGCGGTCCGAGCCGCGTTCATCGGTGGGACGGTGATGGAGTATCCAGTGGAAGAACTGCCCCGCCTTCCACGAAAGCGGCGCCTCTGGTTTGAAGAAGAAGGACTCGATGCCGGGGGCTTCTTGCATTCTGCGGGTAAGGAGTAACTTCATCGTGCCATTGTAGCAAAAATCCCATTTATACTTAATGTGTATGAACCGCGTGTTCTTTGGCCTTTTGTTGTTCGTGCCGCTCACGCTCGCGCTCTACGCAACCGGCGCCTCGGCAGTGCTCCTCTTCTTTTTGGCGGGAGTCGCGATAGTGCCTCTGGCCAAGTACATCGGCGAGGCCACCGAAGAGCTGACCCTCTACACGTCCACCGCGATGGGCGGTTTCCTCAATGCGACCTTCGGCAATGCCACCGAAATCATCATCGGGATTGCTGCACTCAACGCCGGGTTGATTGAAGTCATTAAAGCATCTATAACCGGTTCTATATTGGGGGACTTGCTGTTTGTGCTGGGCGCGTCGATATTTTTTGGCGGACTTAAGCGCGAGCGGCAACACTTTAATTCCACCGCTGCAAAGGCCAGTTACTCGAGTATGCTATTGGCGGTCACGGCGCTTGTTGTGCCCGCAATTTTTTTGATTACCGCGCCCTCGGTGGGGGACCTCACACTCGACCGTGTAAGCATCATCGCCTCCGTGCTCCTCATTGTGGCCTATCTCGCGTCGCTCCTCTTTTCGCTCCGGACCCACCGGCACCTCTACCTTGCAGAGACCGCGCGGTTTGAGCCCCGGTGGAGCAAAACAAAAAGCATTCTTGTCCTCGCATGTGCGACCGTGGCGCTCGCCGGCATGAGCGAAATCCTCGTCGGCTCCATCGAGCCCATTGTGCAGAGTTTGGGATGGACGCAGCTCTTTATTGGTGTGATTTTCATCGCGATTATAGGCAATGCGGCCGAGCATGTCTCGGCGGTTACGGTCGCGTTGCGCGACAAAATGGACCTGTCTATCCAAATTACAACGGGCTCTGCGGCACAAATCGCGATGTTTGTCATGCCCGCGCTTGTGCTCATCAGTTTCCTTTTTCCGACACACATGCACTTGGTGTTTAATTCCTTTGAGCTCGTGTGTATGGTCTTTGCGGTGTTTGTCGTCGGCTCGATTATAGAAGACGGCGAGAGCACGTGGCTCGAAGGGCTCCAGCTCCTCGTCGCCTACGCGATTATTGCAATCGCTTTTTTCTTTCACCCGTAATGTTTTAAAAACAAAACGCCCCGCCCCGAGAAATTCGAGGGGCGGGGCGTTGATGTCAGTGGTGGTGGCCAAAGTGGCCATGCACCACCTGGCCGCGGGGTGCCGTCGCCAGAATCAAACACTGCCATGCGGCAATGAGGCTTAGTACTCCGACCATGAACGTGCAGATCCCATCGGCTTCCCAGAACTTGGTGAAGTAGATGAGCAGTGCGCTCACAAGCACCGACGCGCTCGAGAGCAGGTCGACGAACAGGTGCGCCACCTGCGTATAGTGTGTGCCGTGGTGATAGTGGGCGCCCTTGAGCTTGTGGGCGTCATACAACTGGAGCGCATTACCCACGACTTCGGCCACAGCGAACCACAGCATCGAGTTTTCAATCACCACCGGCTCCATTGTGCGCAGGAGGCCGCTGACGAGCATGACGATACCAACAACACCAAGGAACGCAGAGTTGAAAAACATGATGACCACCTCTGCGTGGCCGGCAACCCGCGGTTCCCAGCGCTTTCGCAGAATCCACCACCCAAGAAAGAAGGGGACACCGTCGCCAAAGAAGTGAAGCGCGTCGGCGAGGAGTGCCTGGCTGTTCGTGAGCCATGAGCCCACGACGCCGACGACGAAGAAGGCAACGGTATAGAGCATAACGCGGAGGTAGCGGTGTGCAGCGGTCATGAGAGCCTCCCGTGAGACAGTGCAGCCACAGCCACCCTAGCACAGTGCGTATGTTTGCTACAATAAACCTATGGCGCAACAATCATTTTGGGCCGATTTCAAAAGCTTTGCGCTCAAGGGCAATGTGATGGACCTTGCCATCGCGGTTGTGGTGGGCAACGCGTTTTCAGGCGTCGTAAACAGCCTGGTGGGGGACATCATCACACCGGTCATCGGACTCCTCACCAACAATGTCGACCTCAAGACGCTTGCGTGGCAGCAGGGCCCGCTCATCATTAAGTACGGCTCATTTTTGCAAGCACTGTTCAACTTTGTAGTCATCGCGCTCTCGATATTCCTCATCCTGCGCGTACTTTCGGCACTGCGCGAGCGTGTGTGGAGGCGCAAGCAAGAAGAAGTCCCCGTGCACCAAAAGCCCGAGGACGTGCAGCTCCTCACCGAAATCCGCGATTTGTTGAAAGAAAGACGGTAGGCTACACTTCTTTAGTATGTCTGAAACAAAAAAAATCGAGCTTACTCAACCGATGGCCATTGTCGTCGCAGGGGTCATCATCGCGGGCGCAATCGTCTTCGTCAATTACTACCGGCCCGCCGCCGCGGCGGGGGCCGGGTCCGTCGTCGCCGCACCCTCGACGAGCGTCAACGTCCACGCGCCCTCGAGCGCCGATCACATCATAGGCTCGCCGAGCGCGCCCGTGGTGCTCATCGAGTACTCGGACTTCCAGTGCCCCTACTGCGCGATGATTTATCCTGAATTGAAATCGATTGTCCAAAACAGCAACGGAAAAATCGCGTGGGTGATGCGCAACTTCCCGCTCTACCAAATACACCCCAACGCCGAACCCGCGGCCAACGCCGCCGAGTGCATTGCGGACGAACTTGGCAACGACGCGTACTGGAAGTTTGCCGACACGATTTTTGCCGACCAAAGCAAAATGAGCGACCAGTACTACGCGACGCTTGCAAAACAGCTGGGTGCGAACCCCGCGACATTCAGCGCCTGCTACAGCGGGAAGAAGTTCCAGAGCAAAATTGACGCCGACGAGGCCGAAGCGGAGCAGAACGGCGGCACCGGCACCCCCTACACGGTCGTCTACGGCAAGGGCAAACAGCTCCCTGTGAGCGGCGCGCTCCCGCAAGTCCAGATTGAGTCCGTAATCAATAGCCTGTAGCGCCGTCTGAATAGAACATGAACGAATTTTTAAACACCGGGTTGGGTAAAACACTCGTCGTAATCGGCATTGTGCTCCTTGCGATTCTTGCGCTCGGGCAACTTATGAGTTTGCGCTACATCGGCGCGGGGGTGGCACCAAGCAACACCATTTCGGTGAGCGGCCACGGCGAGGTGGATGAGGCGCCCAACCTCGCGACGTTCAGCTTCTCGCTTGTCTCTGACAAGACGACTGTTGCTGCCGCGCAGGCGGACGCCGCGGCCAAGTCCAAAGCGACCATCGACTACCTCGCGGGCGCCGGAGTGGACAAAAAAGACATACAAACAAGCGGCTATTCGGTGTACCCGCAGTATGACTACCAAAGTTCAGTGTGCCCGCAGGCCGTGCCCGCAAACGGTGGTGGTGCGATGTACTGCCCACCGGGGCGACAGGTGCTCAAAGGCTATGAGGCGCGCGAGAGTGTGACGGTAAAAGTGCGCGACCTCACCAAAGCGGGCGACTTGCTCGCGGGCGTGGGCACGACGGGCGCCACCGAAGTGTCGGGGCTCACCTTCACCTTTGATGACCCCAATGCGCCGCAAAACGACGCGCGCAGCAAGGCGATACAGGACGCGCGCGCCAAAGCGCAGGAACTCGCCAAAGAACTCGGGGTCTCCCTGGTGCGCGTGGTCTCCTTCAATGAAAGCTCCGGCGGCGGATACCCGCGCCCCTACGCGCTTGATGCCGCAATGGGCAAGGGCGGTGCACCGAGCGCTGCGCCCACCATCGAACCGGGCACCAACACGGTCACGAGCGACGTCACGGTCGTCTACGAAATCCGCTAAATCTGTAGCAAAAGAAACCCGAAGGAGGCTTCGCAGGCGCGACTGGCGCCGAGACTGAGCAAATTTTCAGCAGAAAATTATGCGTACTCCTGAGGGGTTGCTTTTGTGCAGGATTTAAGTATTCTATATTCACAAGCCCCCGCGGGGGTTTTAAAATTGGCAAAAAAGCAGATATGTTCAACTACTTTAAAGAAGTCCGTGCGGAGATGCGCCACGTGTCCTGGCCCACCCGCCGCATGGTGGTGGCCTACACCGCGGTCGTCATAGGCGTGTCGCTCGCAACGGCGGCATACCTCGGGCTGCTCGACTACGTGTTTGCAAACATTATTAAGACGATTATCTAACTACCTCTATGGCCAAACAAGACAGCTCTGTCGGGCGCGCGTGGTACGCGATACACACCTACGCCGGGTATGAAAACGCGGTGGCGCGCAACCTGCGCCAGCGCATCGAGAGCCTCGGGCTCGGTGAGAAAATATTCCAAGTCATAGTGCCAACCGAAAAGACGATAAAGATCAAAGGCGGCCGCCGTGTCGAGGAGGAAGAGAAGGTGTACCCCGGCTACGTCTTGGTGGACATGATTGTCGACGACCAGAGTTGGTACGTGGTGCGCAACACGCCGCGCGTCACCGGCTTTGTGGGGAGCGGCGTCAATCCGGTGCCGCTGAAGCAAGACGAAGTGGACACGCTCTTGGGGCGCATGGCCGCAACGCAAGACTCGGTCAAGCACGAAATCGACCTTTCGGAGGGCGACTCGGTCACCATCATCGACGGGCCCTTCAAAGAGCTCGACGGCAAGGTGGGCGAGGTCGACCAGGCGCGCGGCAAGATCAAGGTGCTCGTCGCGATGTTCGGCCGCGAGACGCCGGTAGAGCTCGACTTTTTGCAAGTGAAGCGGATTTAAGATACTATCGTTTTGGCAAAAGTGCTCCCGCTCCCTTCAGGAATCAGGGCAGGGAACGCTCGCAGGAGCACTTTTGCCTCCACTCAACCATGGCTAAAAAAATCGTAAAGAAAATTAAAATCATTGCTTCTGGCGGCGCGGCCGTGCTGACCCCCGCAATGGGTCAAGTGTTGGGGCCCGCGGGCATCAACATCGGCGAATTTGTTAAGAAATTTAACGAAGCGAGCAAAGAAATGCGCGGGGACATGGTGCCCGCCGAAATTTCGGTGTACGAAGACCGCAGCTACGACTTTGTGCTCAAGACCCCGCCCGCATCGTCTCTTATTTTGAAGGCGCTCGGCAAAGAAAAGGGGAGCGGCAAGCCCAATACCGCCAAAATCGGCACCATAACCAAAGCGCAGGTGCGCGAGATTGCGCAGAAAAAGCTCCCCGACCTCAACACGACCGATGTCGACGTGGCGATGAAAATCGTCGAAGGCTCCGCCCGCTCCATGGGCGTGGATGTTAAGTAAGCCCTTGCGCTACACGGGGCAGGTGTACAATAAAGGCAGCGCATGTGGGATTCGCCCCTTGCGCTGATGCGACACCCGCCATGTTACATGGCTAGGAGGGCAGCACGGCAAGTAAGCGGCAGTATGGGCCCGGCGGCAACGCCGGGCCTTTTTCTTTTGGTGGAGACTGTAGTATGTTCAAAGCGGCTGACACAAAGACACAGGGAGTATGGCCATGCGCCAGTACCTCGACTTGATGCAACTCATTCTCGACCACGGCGTTGAAAAGAGCGACCGAACGGGAACCGGCACATTGTCCATCTTCGGGTACCAGATGCGCTTCGATCTCTCGGCGGGCTTCTCGCTCGTGACGACCAAAAGGGTGCACCTGAAATCGATTATCTACGAGCTGCTGTGGTTCCTCAGCGGCTCGACCAACAACAACGACTTGCACAAGCACGGCGTGACTATTTGGGACGAGTGGGCGGGTCCCGACGGTGAGTTGGGGCCCGTCTACGGGCGCCAGTGGCGCTCGTGGCCGAACCCGCGCTACATTCCCAAAGACCCGCGCTTCAACACAAGCAGGACGCACTGGGAGGACGGCGGCACCATCGACCAGATTGCAAACGTGGTCGAGGCTATCAAAAAAACTCCGGACTCGCGGCGGCTCATCGTCACCGCGTGGAATCCCTCCGAGGTCGACCAGGCAGCGCTCCCGCCGTGTCATGTGCTGTTTCAGTTCTACGTGGCGAAGGGGCGTCTGTCGTGCCAGCTCTACCAGCGCTCGGCGGACGTCTTCCTCGGGGTGCCCTTCAACATCGCGAGTTATGCACTCTTAACGATGATGGTGGCGCAGGTGTGCGATTTAGAGCCGGGGGAGTTCATCCACACCTTCGGGGACGCGCACCTCTATCTCAACCACATCGAGCAGGCTAAGTTACAGCTCACACGGGAGCCGCGAGGACTACCGCAGATGACTCTGCGTCCGGGTGCCACGGACATCTTCGGTTTCGTCTACTCGGACTTCGTGCTCTCTTGCTACAATCCCCACCCGCACATCGCGGCACAAGTGGCAAAGTAGTACACTACAAGTGCGACGGGCGGGTACGACCCCATCTGTCGTTTTGGTCCCGGAGGACCATGGGCCCGGCGCGAAAGCGCCGGGCCTTTCCTTTTTTACCCCCGCTGTATTATAGTGCGCGTGGCTGAATCTACTCACGGAGTGCCCGTCATGGTCTACCCGTATCAGATGCTCAAAGACGCCGCATTCGGCGCGGCGCCCATCATCTACGGTGAGCACATCACCGAGGGCCAGTTCCAACCGGCTACGATGGATTTGCGGCTGGGAAACAAAATGGTCGCGGTCCCCGAGGCCTTTACGCCACCGACCCACGACTCGATTGAGGACTATCTCAAGTCGGTCGAGCACTATCCGCTCTACCTCAACCGGGAGCAGACCCAGCACCTCGACCGCAACAAGCTCTACGTGGTCAAGTTGGTGGAATCCTGCCAATTCCCGGAGACGACGCGCATGATCTTTTCGCCCAAGAGTTCTATCGGGCGCAATGACGTGCACGTGCGGGTTATGTGCGAGAAGTATCCCTACTACGATCGCACACCGTGGGGGTACAAAGGCCCGCTCTACGCGCTCATTGCTTCGCAGTCATTCCACATTGGGGTGCGTGCGGGGCTCGAGATGGTGCAGGGGCGTATCAAGACCCGCACTTCCAAGAGACTCGGCACCGACGAGGTGTATCAGATGCATCAAAAATACGGCATCGCCTACGACAAGGCGGGCAATGCGCTCGTGGCGCGCGAGCAGATACGGGTCGAGGACGGCACGATGAACTTCCACATCGACCTCGAGCGCGATGTGGTTGGCTTCCGCGCCAAACGCAACGTGGGCACCCGGCTTGATCTCACCGCGGGTGAAACATACCAGCCCGAGGCGTATTGGGAGCCGATGTACCGCCACGGCAGCCGCCTCGTGCTCGACCCCGGCGAGTTCTATCTGCTTGCCACACAAGAGCGGGTGAAGATCCCGCCGGAGTGTTGCGGGCAGCTCGTGCCGGTTGATCCCGACCTCGGCGAGTTCCGTGTGCACTATGCGGGATTCTTCGACAACGGGTTCGGCGGCGCTCAGGGTACCCACGGCGTGCTCGAAGTGCGCGCCTCGGGGGTGCCCTTTGCTCTCGGTCACGGCAAGCCGGTGTGCGGGATGCAGTTCGAGCGTACGTTTGAAGTCCCGACCCGCCTCTACGGGCAGGGACAGAGCAACTACACCGAGCCGCTCCCGTCACTCTCCAAACACTTCGACAATCGCTACAGCGCGTGGGACCTTAAGTACTGGGCATCCCACCGCTAATACTCACAGGCCCGGCGCACGGTTGTATAACCAGTGCCGGGCCTTTCCTTTTGCTACTATTACAAGAGCCATGGACTTCCACTCCACCCGCGCATTCAAACTCTGGCAGCGCTACGAGCACCACCTCGGGCTCGGCGCGCTCGTCGTCGGCTTTATCTTCGACCTTATTTTGGCCAAACGCCCCGACTCTATCGCCGACAACACGCTCCTCCTCAGCTACCTTTTTATCGCCGGCGCAACCATCATCATCCTCAACTTGCGGCAAGTGCGCCGGATGGAAGCGCAACTCGCATACGAGCCGTTCCTGCTCCTCCTCATTCTTCAATTTTGCTTCGGCGGCCTCGCGAGCAACCTCCTGGTGCTCTATGGCAAAAGCGGCACGCTCGCGGTGAGCGCGATTTTTGTCGGACTTCTGGTCGCGATGGTGCTCGGCAATGAGTACGTGCGCACCCGCTACAGTCTGCTGCGCCTCAATGTCGCGGTGTACTACTTTCTCCTCCTCACGTACTTCGTGCTCTCGGTGCCGACGTTCGTCGTGCACTCGGTCGGAGCACTCCCGTTTCTCTTGAGCGTCTTCCTGAGCCTCGTGTGTATCGCGCTCTTTCTGTCTATTTTGTGGCGCGCGGTGCTCCGCGGGCACGCGCGCGCACTGCGCGAGGTGTCGCTCATCGTCGCCATCATCGCCTCGAGCTTTACCGGCCTCTACTTTCTTAATGTCATCCCGCCGGTGCCACTGTCCTTAAAAGACATCGGCGTGTACCACTCGCTCTTGCGTACGGGGGAGGGGAGCTACATCGCCACCTACGAGCCCGCCGCGTGGTGGCAATTTTGGCTCGACACATCGAGCATCGCGCACGTGAGCGCGGGCGAAAGCCTCTACTGCTTTTCCTCCGTCTTTGCCCCCACGGGGCTTGAAGCTCCGATTTATCACCGCTGGGAGCACTACGACCCGCAAAGCGGACAGTGGCAGACGCGCCTCTACCTCTCTTTCCCAATCTCAGGTGGGCGCAGCGACGGCTACCGCGGTTACTCGACGCTCTCCTCGCTCGACGGGGGCGATTGGAGATGTTCTGTCGAGACCTCGACCGGTGCGCTCATCGGGCGCGAGAGCTTTAGTGTGGAGCCCGCGCCCCCCGCACCCGTCCTTTCGACCGCGACACTCTAAGTGATAAGCTAGGTTTGTGATTAAACAGAAGATAGAAGAGGCTCTGCGCACAGCGCTCCCCGGCGTGAACTTTGTTGTTGAGCGCCCGCGGGACATGAGCCACGGCGACTACTCGACCAACGCCGCACTCGTGTCAAAAACCGACCCGCAGGCGCTTGTAGGCACGCTTTCAAAAATCGAAGGAGTGGGGAAGGTCGACGTGGCGGGCAAGTTCATCAATATATGGCTCTCGCCCGAAGCCCTGCTCCCGAAAAACGAGCCGCTCCCGCAACCAAACGCGGGCAAAACGA
This sequence comes from Patescibacteria group bacterium, assembly GCA_028864875.1. GTDB lineage: Bacteria > Patescibacteriota > Minisyncoccia > Phycocordibacterales > SBAW01 > GWA1-54-10. The sequence continues at coordinate 7,846 of JAGWLV010000008.1, read as the reverse complement.
TTATGGTCGAGTACACCGACCCCAATCCGTTTAAGGAGTTCCACATCGGGCACCTCATGAGCAATGCAATAGGCGAGAGCGTTGCACGCTTACTCGAGGCAACGGGAGCAAAAGTATTGCGCGTCAACTACCAGGGTGACGTCGGCCCGCACGTCGCCAAAGCGATTTGGGCAATTATAAAAAAACATGGAGGAGTCGTATCCGGAACATATGCTGGTGCCATAGGGGAGGCTTACGTCGAGGGGACAAAAGAATATGACAAGAATCCTGGAGCCAAAAAAGAAATTGATGAAATAAATCAAAAAATCTATGAAAGGAGTGACCCTTTGGTAAATTCTATTTACGATGCAGGTAGATCAATATCACTACTTCACTTTGAAGACATCTACAAGATACTCGGCACAACATTTAACTACTATTTTTTTGAGAGTGAGTCGGCACCCAAAGGGCTTGCACTTATTAAGGCGCACCCCGAGGTTTTTGAGGAGAGTGACGGCGCGACAGTCTTCCACGGTGAGCATACGCGCGTGTTTGTCACTTCGCTCGGCCTCCCCACCTACGAGACAAAAGATTTGGGACTTTTGCAGTTGAAAAAGGAAAAGGCCAAGTTTGACCAATCCATAACCGTCACCGCAAGCGAGCAGAGCGCGTACTTCAAAGTGGTGCTCGCCGCGGCAACGCGCATCTCAGAGGTGGCGGATGTTGCCGCAAAGACGAGCCACGTGTCCCACGGCATGATGCGCTTCGCCTCGGGCAAGATGTCCTCCCGCACGGGCAACGTCGTTACAGGAGAGTCGCTCATCGCCGATTTGACCGAAGGCGCGCGCGGCAGACAAGATGTTGCCGTCGGCGCGGTGAAGTATGCGGTGCTGAAGTCCGCATCGCACAAAGACATCATCTTCGATCCGGAGAAGTCACTTAGTCTTGAAGGCGACTCGGGGCCGTACGTACAGTACGCGTGCGTGCGCGCGGCGGCGGTTCTGCGCAAAGCGGCCGACGCGCGCGAAGTGGATGTCGCTCCTGCGGACAAAGAGTCCTACACTGCCGTCGCGCGAGTACTTGTACATTTTCCGGACATTGTCGCGCGCGCAGCGCTGGAGCTCGAGCCCCACTACCTCACGACGTACCTCACCGAACTCGCCGCGGCATTTAATAAGTGGTACGGGGTGCAGCAGTTTATTGTCGACGGACAAATCCTCAAGAGCCACGCCGACATGATTAGGGCGGTTGAGCGCACGCTCACAGCGGGCCTCGATATCCTCGGCATCCCAATCCCCGAGGAGATGTAAAAATATGGCTCTAATGCTATATTTTTGAGATATGGCCGAGGCCAAAAACGAGGTGGTGAGGCGCGAGGAAGAGATCCTTGCCTTTTGGACCGAGCACACCATTTTTGAAAAATCACTCAGCAAGCCCTCACCAAAGGGCGAGTTTGTCTTTTATGAAGGGCCGCCGACCGCCAACGGCCGCCCCGGCATCCACCACCTCGAGAGCCGCGCGTTTAAGGACGCCATTCCGCGCTTTAGGACCATGCAGGGCTACCACGTGCGCCGCAAGGCGGGGTGGGACACGCACGGTCTGCCTGTCGAGCTTGAAATCGAAAAAGAAATTGGCTCCAAGAGCAAAAAAGACATCGAAGCCTACGGTGTCGCCAAGTTCAACCAAAAGTGCAAAGAAAGCGTCTTGCGCTACGTCGACGAGTGGAAGCGCTTCAGCGAGCGCATCGCGTTTTGGATGGACCACACTTCCACGTACTTTACCTTCGACAACTCCTACATCGAGTCGGTGTGGAACGTCATAGCGCAGGCCAACGCGCGCGGCCTGCTGTACAAAGACTACAAAGTGGTGCCGTGGTGCCCGCGCTGCGGCACCGCGCTCTCGAGCCACGAAGTGGCGCTCGGCTACGAAGAGGTGGAGGACCCGAGCGTGTATATAAAGTTTAAAGTAAAGAATCCCGAGAAAATCGGGCTGAAAGGCGACGTGTACCTGCTCGCGTGGACGACGACCCCGTGGACCCTGCCGGGCAACGTTGTGCTCGCGGTAAAAGAGAATGTCGGATACGCTTTCGAGGGCGGCATTATTACGCACACGCCGGGAGGTACCATCAAAGGTTCGCAACTCGCCGGCCTTGAGTACGAGCCGCTCTACCCGTTTCTTGCAGACAGCTTGCCTACGAAAGAAAAAGAAAAATTGCACAACGCGTACAAAGTGTATGCGGCGGATTTTGTCTCGACCGGAGATGGTACCGGCATTGTGCACACTGCTGTGATGTACGGCGCGGACGACTTCGACTTGGGCACTAAAGTCGGCCTGCCCAAGCACCACCTCGTCGGCGAGGACGGCAAGTTTACTGCGCAGGCGGGGCCGCTCGCGGGGCAGTTTTTCAAAAAGGCGGATACGTGGGTAATGGGCGACCTCGAGAGCCGCGGGCTCCTCTACAAAAAAGAAACGGTGCGCCACACGTACCCGTTTTGCTGGCGCTGCAAGACGCCGCTCATGTACTACGCCGACACCTCGTGGTACATCCGGATGTCACAGCTCAAAAACAAACTCATCAGCGAAAATCAAACCATCCATTGGGAGCCCGCGCACATACGCGACGGGCGCTTCGGCGAGTGGCTCAAAGAGGTGAAGGATTGGGCCATAAGCCGCAGCCGCTACTGGGGCACGCCGCTCCCCGTGTGGCAGCACGGGGAGACAAAAGAAATAAAAGTAGCGGGCTCCATAGACGACCTTCTTGCACTTGTACCAACGTCGGGCAACCGCTACTTTGTGATGCGCCACGGCGCAGCCAACAGCAACGGGAGCAACATCTTTGACACCAAGGGCGACCCGACCAATCACCTCACCGGGGAGGGCCGGCAGCAAGCGGTGCAGGCGGCACAAAAACTTAAGGCTGAGCACATCGACCTTATTGTCACGTCGCCTGTCTTGCGCACCAAAGAGACCGCCGAAGTCGTGCGCGAGGCGCTCGGTTTGCCGCAGAGCGCGCTCGTCGAAGACGAGCGGCTGTGGGAGATGCGCGTCGGTGTGTTTGATGGCAAACCGATTGTCGACTGGATACGCTCGTTCAAAGACCCGCAAGATCAACTCACCGCCGCGCCCGAGGGTGGGGAGTCGCTCAACGATATCCGCCGGAGGGTCGGGGAATTTCTGTTTGAAACAGAGAAGCGCTATTCGGACAAGAATATTCTCATCGTCACGCACGAGTGCCCAGGGCGCATACTCAATGGCGTTGCAAATCATCTTTCGCCTAAAGGCACTGGTTACAAAGATCTCGAGCACCCATTTTTGCGCCACGCCGAGGTCAAAGAAGTGCCCTTCACTCCCTATCCGCACAACGCAGACTTCGAGCTCGACCTCCACCGCCCCTACATCGACGAGCTCAACACGGGGGAGTGGAAGCGGGTGCCGGATGTCATGGACGTGTGGCTCGACTCCGGCGCCATGCCCTTCGCACAAGACCACTACCCGTTTGAAAACAAGTCGTGGGTCGAGGGCAAAGGATACCCGGCGGACTATATTTGCGAGGCGATAGACCAAACGCGCGGGTGGTTCTACACGCTCCACGCGGTGGGGAACATTATGGGCCGGGGGAAGGCGTTTAAAAATGTCATCTGTTTGGGCCACGTGCTCGACGCGAAGGGCAAAAAAATGAGCAAGTCGATCGGCAACGTCGTCGAGCCCTGGAGCGTGATAGACAAGTACGGTGTCGATGTACTGCGGTACTTTATGTTCACCGTCAACGCGCCCGGTGACTCCAAAAACTTTGACGAGCGCATCGTTGATGAGATTTCTAAAAAAAATATCGGGCGCCTCGGCAATGTGCTGTCGTTCTATAAACTATATGCGAAGGATCAAAAGCGCAGTAGCGCGAGCGACAATGTACTCGACCGCTGGATTGTGGCGCGCCTGCAGGAACTTATACAAGAGTCGACCGCGGGGTACGAAGGGTACCAACTGGACCGCGCGGTGCGGCCTCTCGGCACATTTATCGACGACCTCTCGGCGTGGTACGTGCGCCGCAGCCGCGACCGGATGAAGGAAGACGGCGCGGACAAAGATGCGGCGCTCGGCACCTTGCGCCACATACTCTACACGCTCGCGTGCACGATGGCGCCCGCGATGCCGTTTTTTGCGGAGTACTTGTTTCAAGCAGTGCGCGAAGGGGGCGATGCGGAGAGCGTCCACCTTGCCCCGTGGCCCGCGGCGCACGAGCGCAAAGGCATACTGGCGCGGCTATTTGCACCGCAGGAGCGCGCCGACCCGCTCATTGCGGACATGCGCACGGTGCGCGAGTTGGCAAGTGCCGGGCTTAAACTGCGGGAGAAGGCGGGTATCAAAGTGCGCCAACCACTTGCGAGCATCGCCATCCCCAACACACTCCCTATTGAGCTCGGCGAGCTCCTTATGGATGAGCTGAATGTCAAACAAATCAAACAAGGCAGCGAAGTTGCACTCGACACAACCATCACACCGGAGTTGAAAGTTGAAGGACAACTGCGCGAGTGGGTGCGCGCCATACAAGACTGGCGGAAAACCGAAGGGCTCTCGGTTTCGGACCGCCCCGGGCTCCTCGTCGAGTCGCCTGATGCCGACTTTATCCGCGCGCACCGAAAAGAGTTGATGAGCGCGACAGGATTGCTGTCGCTTGAAGCAAAAGACGGACAAGAAACTGTGTTCAAACGTTTGTAGCATGTACACGATAAACGTCACCGAAGGGATTGTGTTAGAAAAGCGTCCGCTGGGGGAGGAGAGCGCCCAGGTTGCGATTTTGACCGAGCGCTTTGGACTGCTCCGCGCCACGGCGCAAGCCGGGCGCGGAGAGCGCAGCAAGCTGCGCTACGGGCTCGAGCCGCTTACGCTCGGGCGCTACAGTTTTGTGCGCGGCAAAAAAGCGTGGCGGCTCTCGGGCGCCGAACATGCGCAGAGTATCGGAAGTGCAGAACGCGCGCGGCGCACCGCCGCCGGGCGCATCTGCAAACTGCTTTTGCGCCTCGTGCACGGTGAAGAGACGTCCGGCCTCTATACTATTGTGCGCGAAGGGCTCAACGCTCTTGTTGCGGAGACACGTGAGCCGATAGGGGACGGTAAAGCTTGGCCTAGCGGCCTTGAGCGCCGTCCATCTTCGGCTCACATGGCGGAGCATGTGTCTGCGATAGAAATAGTGCTCGTGCTGCGCATACTCGCAACGCTCGGCTATCTCCCGCACTCCGAGGCGCTTACTCCCTTTGTGGACGGGGCCTTCAGCGTCGAGCTCTCCGCCCAAGCCCTCGAACACCGCGCGCTCCTCATCCGCACCATCAACGAGTCCCTCCACGCCACAGGGCTGTAAGAAAACCTTTTTTAGAGCGGTATAATAGCTGAGATGCCGCAGGAGAATGACGGGGTCGAGGACCTCAAGCACAAACTCTATTCGCGCAAGGGTCAAAAGCCCATGCAAGACGTCCGCGCGCCCTTGACCCCGCACGAGACGCAAGCGCCCGTGTCGTGGGGCCCGCCGGTCAAGCCCCCGGAGCCCACCCGCATGATCAACCGCTACGAGGAGCCCTACGCGAGCCGCCGCGGGGTCTCGCGCGCGGCGAAGTTTCTGGCGGGGGCGGGGATATTTTTTGTCGCAGCGCTCGCGTTTGCGCTCTACACATTCTTCGCGGGCAACAACCTCATTTCGCCGAACAATATCGACATTTCGATCGCCGCACCATCGCTCATCGACGGCGGCAAGGAGGCTCAACTCCAAATCCTCATCACCAACCGCAACACCTCGCCGCTGCAGTTGGCCGACCTGGTGCTCGACTACCCGCCGGGGACGCGCAGTGCGGACGATCCGACCCAGTCGCTCACGCACGAGCGCATATCGCTCGGCACCGTCGAGCCCGGGCAGCAAATAAAAAAGGTCATCAATGCCGTGTTCTACGGGAGCGAGGGACAGCAAGAGACGCTCCACGCGTCGCTCGAGTACTCGGTCGCGGGGAGCAATGCGATTTTCAACAAAGACATAGACCAGCCGCTCACCATCGGCTCCTCGCCGATTTCGCTCAACGTGCAGGCGCCGCCTGAAGTTACCGCGGGCGAGCCCTTCAATGTGACCGTCACGCTCCAGAGCAACGCGACCGAACCGACGCAAAACGTCGCCGTCGAAGCACAGTACCCCTTCGGCTTTACGCTCCAGTCGGCTACACCCAAACCCGCGGTCAACACGACCCTGTGGCGCCTCGGCTCGCTCACACCAGGGCAGATTGTGACGCTCAACTTGCGCGCAGTGCTCGACGGGCAAGACGGCGACCAGCGCGTGGTGCGCTTCCTCGTCGGACAAAACACCGACCCCACCGACGCCACCGTCAAGGTGCCCTTCCTCACGACACCCATAACTATCACAGTGCGCAAGCCCTTCATCAGCGCCAACTTGTCGACCAACGGGCAGTCGGGGGCGACCGCCGCAGCGCCCGCAGGGAGCGCGGTCCAAGGTTCTATCGCTTGGGTCAACAATCTCGGGAGCGCGGTCTCCAACGTGACGATTACGCTCACACTTTCGGGTCCCACGCTCGACAAGTCCTCCGTCCAAGGAGGCACCGGCTTCTACCAATCGCAAAATTCGACTATCACGTGGGGGCCAGAGCAGGACCCGAGCCTCGCCCAGGTGTCGCCCGGGCAAAACGGCGAGTTGCAATTCAGCTTTTCGACGCTCCCGCCCGGGCAGGGCGGAACGGTGTACACCAACCCGACTGTGGTGCTCAATGTCGCCGTCTCGGGCACCCGGCAGGACGAAACGGGCGCACCGCAAACCGTCTCGAGCGCTGACACCCAGACGGTGTCCCTGACCTCGGCGACCGCGCTCTCGACCGACTCCTTCTTTACCCAGGGCCCGTACGCCAACTCGGGCCCGACACCGCCCAAAGCCGACAGCGCGACCACGTACTCTGTGCGCTGGAGCGTCAAAAATTCATCCAACACCATCGCCAATGCAACCGCCCAGACGGTGTTGCCGCAAAACGTCCAGTTTGTGCAGGGGCAAAGCGGGGTGACCTTCGACCCGGGGAGCCGCACGGTGCGCTGGTCGATCGGCGACCTCAACCCCGGCGTGGGCTACTCTACGTCCGCGCTCTCGGCATACTTCCAAGTGTCGATTACGCCGAGCCAAAGCCAGCTTGGCCTCGCCCCCGCACTCACCGGCTCGACACAACTCAGCGGCACAGACCGCTTCTCGGGCGCCTCGGTCTCCGCCTCGGCGCCGGGCCCGACGACCGCGACCAAGGACGGCACTAATGGTATAGTCGGCCAATAGTATGGCGGGGAAGAAAGAAGACGTGATGGAAAAAATCGTGTCGCTGTGCAAACGGCGCGGCTTTGTCTATCAGGGCTCCGAAATTTACGGCGGGCTCGCGGGCACGTGGGACTACGGCCCCTTGGGTGCACAACTTAAAGCAAACATCGAGCACCTGTGGCTGCGGCAGTTTGTCGACTCGCGCGAGGACATGTACCGCATCGACTCGGCCATTTTGATGAACCCGAAAGTGTGGGAGGCTTCCGGTCACACCGCGGGCTTTAGCGATCCGCTCGTGCAGTGCCAAACGTGCAAAAAGCGCTTCCGTGCTGACCACCTCAAAGACTCTGCAAAGTGCCCCGAGTGCAAAGGCACCCTCGGCGAGCCGCGGCAGTTCAATATGATGTTTAAAACGAGTGTCGGCTCGGTCGACGGGAGCGACACAACGGTGTACCTGCGCCCGGAGACCGCGCAGGGGATGTTCGTCAACTTCAAAAACATCATCGACTCCTTCCACCCGCGGCTCCCGTTCGGCCTCGCACAAATCGGCCGCAATTTCCGCAATGAAATCGCGCCGCGCGA
>JAGWLV010000007.1 GCA_028864875.1 Patescibacteria group bacterium | reverse complement strand
AAGCAAAGAGCGCGGCGGCGGCTCGCTCACGGCGCTCCCCATCATCGAAACGCAGGAGGGCGATGTCTCCGGCTACATCCCGACCAACGTCATTTCGATTACCGACGGCCAGATATTCCTCGAGCCGGACCTTTTTAACAAAGGTGTGCGCCCGGCCGTCAACGCGGGGCTCTCGGTGAGCCGTGTCGGCTCGGCTGCGCAGACCAAGGCGATGAAAAAAGTTTCGGGTAAGTTGCGGCTCGACTTGGCGCAATTCCGCGAGCTCGAAGCGTTTATGCAATTTAGCAGCGACCTCGACGAAGAAACAAAAAAACAAATTGCGCGTGGTCAAAGATTGGTGGCTGCGCTTAATCAAAAAAACAGTGCGCCGATTCCGTTTGAGCGGCAGGCTGTCGTGCTCCACGCTGCGATCAACGGATTTTTAGAACACGTAGCGCTCAATAAAGTTTCAGAATTTGAAACCAAGTTTCTTGCGCACATGGACGGCGCGGGCAAAGTTGTGCTCGACAGCATCCGCCGCGCGCGCGATATCGCAAGCCAAACTGAAGCGGAGTTGAAGTCGCAACTCAAAGTATTTATGGACACGCACGGCGCACAACTCAAGTAACATGGCGTCGCTCAAAACAATACAACTCAAGCGCCGCTCGGTGTGTAAAAGCCGCCAAGTGACCCGCGCGATGGAGGCGGTGTCCGCCGCAAAGATGCGCAAGGCGCAAGCACATGCCTTGCGCGCGCGGGCGTATGCGCGCGCCGCGCTCTCCGTGCTTGCGCGCTTGAGCTCCACGCGGGAACTTGCGCGCCACTCGCTCGTGCGCCAGAACGACTCCGCACATATGCTCTATATTGTTATTACATCCGACAAGGGGCTCGCGGGCGCGCTGAATTCGGCCGTGCTCAAAGCCGCGGCGGCCGATATTGCGTCGCGCGGAGAAGCCCGTATCATCGCAGTGGGACGCAAGGCGGGAGAGTACTTTGTCCGCCGCGGATTTCCGGTAGAACTTTCGGTTTTAAACCTTGATTCGCATGACAGGACGGCGCGCGCGGTACTCGAGCGCGCATCCAAGCTCTATGCCGCAGGGGACGTGGGGGTCGTGCGCATCGCGTATCAAAACTTTGTTTCAACCTTCGAGCAGCGCCCCACGGTGCGCACGCTATTTCCTCTGTCGCTTACAGAACTCAACCACATGGTTGAAGATCTTAATTTTGCGAAAACAAACCTTCCGGGTGAAAAGTCTGGCCCGCAAGGACGCCGCGAGAGACAGGCGGACGAGACGGGAGATCCGAGGACTTTTCAGGAGGGAGGTTTGTTGAAGCCGATTACATACACCGTTGAGCCGTCGGAGGCCGAGGTGCTCGAGGCGGTTGTGCCGCGGCTCGCGAGTGTAGCTATACACCACGCGCTGCGGGAGTCTGCCGCAAGCGAGCACTCCGCCCGCATGGTCGCGATGAAGTCGGCGACCGACAAGGCGGACGAGCTGTCGGTCGAGCTGACGCGCCGCTTCAACAAAGCGCGCCAGGCGGCGATCACCCGCGAGTTGTCAGAAATTGTGGGCGGCATGGAAGCATTGAGCATATGAAAAAGACGAAGAAACAAAACAAAAACGAGGGAGTGGTCGTGCAAGTCATCGGCCCGGTAGTTGATGTACACTTTACGAACGAAGAACTCCCACCTGTGCGCACCGCACTTGTTATTGAACGCGAAGACACGCCGCTTGTACTTGAAGTGGCAGGCCACACAGGCGCGGGGCGCGTGCGCACAATTGCGCTCGGCGACACGCAAGGCCTCGCCCGCGGCAAGTCTGTCCGCAACACCGGCAAGCCGGTTGAGGTCCCGGTGGGTGAGGCGGTACTCGGACGGCTCTTTAATGTCGTCGGCGAACCTCTCGCCGGCCTCGGCGCACCCGAAGGTGCGCCGCGCCTCCCCATACACCGCGCGCCACCCGCGCTCATTGAGCAGTCGACCCGTGCAGAAGTGTTTGAAACCGGCATCAAAGCGATAGATTTGTTGGCGCCTTTTTTGCGCGGCGGCAAAGTGGGTCTGTTCGGCGGCGCGGGGGTGGGCAAGACGGTGCTTACGCAGGAATTAATCCACAATGTCGCGACCAAACACGGCGGGTACTCGGTCTTCGCCGGCGTGGGCGAGCGCGTGCGCGAGGGCAACGACCTCTATCGCGAGATGGCCGAGTCCAAAGTGCTCGCCAAGACCGCGCTCGTCTTCGGCCAGATGAACGAGGTCCCCGGCGCGCGCGCACGCGTCGCTCTATCCGGCCTTACGATGGCGGAGTTCTTCCGCGACGACATGCACAAAGACGTACTCTTTTTTATGGACAACGTGTTCCGCTTCGTACAGGCGGGCTCGGAGGTATCGTCACTCCTCGGCCGTGTGCCGTCGGCCGTCGGCTATCAGCCGACGTTGAGCGAAGAGATGAGTGCACTCCAAGAGCGCATCACCTCGACCGCAACAGGCTCTATTACATCCGTGCAGGCAATATACGTGCCGGCCGACGACCTCACTGACCCCGCGCCCGCGACGACGTTCAGCCATCTCGACTCGACAATCGTGCTCGACCGCGGGCTCGCGAGCCAGGGGCTCTACCCGGCGGTCGATCCGTTGGGGAGCGGGTCGACCGCGCTCGCGCCGGAAGTGGTGGGGCAAGAGCATTACGATGTTGCACAGCGCGTGCGCGCGGTGCTACAGCGTTACAAAGACCTCCAGGACATCATCGCGATTTTGGGTATCGAAGAGTTGTCAGAAGAGGACAAAACGGTCGTGTACCGCGCGCGCAAAATCCAGCGCTTTCTCACGCAACCGTTTTCTGTGTCGGAGGTGTTTATCGGCGTAAAAGGGCAGCATGTAAGTTTGCAGGAGACCATCCGCGGCTTCCGCGAAATCCTTGATGGCACGCACGACACCAAAGCCGAAGCGGCATTTTATATGAAAGGCGGAATCGAATCAGTTAAATAATTATGGCGATTAAACCAACATGTGATTTTTGTAGGAAAGAGCTCAAAGCATTTGGCGGCATTTTATTTAGTCCTCCAAAAGGACACGCCGTGAAGAAATATCACGTCTGTGTGAGTTGCTTCAAAAAGTTTGAAAAGAAACTAAAATGATGCACGTTGTTGTTGCAAAAGTTGATGAAATTTTGTTCGAGGGCGAGGCCCGCTCGCTCAAGGCGCCCGGGGCCGCAGGCGTGCTCGAGGTGCGCCCCGGCCACATGCCTCTGGTGACAACGCTCAAAGCGGGAGAGGTAACAGTCGACGGTAAAAAATTTACTATCAAGGGCGGCATTCTCGAAGTCCGTCCCCAAGGCGCAACGGTGATTTTGTAGCCGTTTTGTTGTAAAATCCTTTTGCTTGGGCCGTTAGCTCATTTGGTAGAGCGCTTCCATGGCATGGAAGAGGTGGCGGGTTCGATTCCCGCACGGTCCACCGATGAACAACTTTTTAAAACAGAGTGCAATACTGATGGTTTTTGTGTTTGTTGCGCTTGCAGTGCTGTGGCCCAACTCGATGGGGAATAATCCCGACGTTATCGTCGACGAGAGCTACTTTTTGACCAGCTCGCTCCAAGCGATACAAAAGCATACGCTGCCGGGATGGGAGTTCTCCTACTCGGGCAACTACTACGGCGGCCCGCAGACGTATGTCGACTTTGTGGCGCTCATCCCGACACTGGGCGTCGTGCTTGCGTCGCAACATTTCTCGGTTGAAGCAACACAAGCCTGGGTCGCACAGCACACGGGCGACCTCCTCCACGTGCTGCGCACAGTCAACGGGCTTCTTACACTTGCGCTCGCCGTGTTTTTGTACTTTTATTTCGCGCGGCGCAGGATTCAAAAGCCGCTCGCACTGTCGTTGATTTTGTTAGGTCTTCTTATTTTCAGCAATTCGCTCTTTATAGGTCTCGTCCACACGGCCAAGGTGTGGGTGTTCTACATGCTCGCAGTGGCGCTCACGAGCGCACTGCTTATAGCACAGGAGTATTATGCAGCCTCGGCGGACGAGTTTCTGTCTAAACGCACGTGGCTCGGCGTGCTCGTGTGGAGTGGCATTGTCATCGCATTTCAAAACTACGTCGGCGCATTTTCAATCGCGCTCATCGCGCTCTATGCGCTTGTTCTCGGTCACTTTAGTTGGGGCGACGTGTGGGGATATATTAAAAAGTTTTGGTATTGGTTTGTAGTCTTTGGCGCGCTCAATATTTCTTTTATTTACCGCGCACTCTTTATTAACCTGCCTGAAGGTTCTTTTGCCGGCATCGCTATCACTAACGACAGTGGCGGGAGTGATTTATTTTTGCGACTCTATTTGCCACTGAAGTACGTCATACTCAGTGCGCCGCTTGCAGTTGGTTTGTATGTGTTCGGCGTATTTCTATTTGCGTGGAGTATGCGCTCCTTCACAAAACGTCAACGACTTTGGGGCGCGCTCGCGTGCGTGCATCCGGTCGTCACATATCTCTTCTTCCATGCGCTCGCCGGCTTTACGGTGGCGCCGCGCTACGGGATTATGCTTGGTTTTGCTTGCGCGCTCGGCGCCGCAGTGCTTGTGCCGCTTGTCGCGCGCCGCGCCCTCGGGGGTGCGCTGGTGCTGACGGGCGCGCTCGCGCTTGTTGTCGGAGTGCACTCCATCGCGCTTTACTGGCAGCCATCGACCGAGGTCGTACTCGAGCGCACGCTCGCAGGACAGTACAACTCGCCGAAGGTCGCGTTTATTACCGACCCTTCCGCACTGCGCCTCACGCTGCCCACTAATACCGCATCGCTCCAGCTACTCGACCAAAAGCGTGCCGATATGAGCCGCTTCCAATTCCTCCTCGCTCATCCACAGTACGCACAGAGCACATTCAAGCCGCTTGTTGCGACCGCCTATACGGATGATGAACTCAAAACTCTTGTCGCGCGCGCAGCCCTGTCTACAACGCACGTGTGGGTTATCTCGTCGGACAATGCGTCCACGCAAGAACCCACGTTCCTCGCGACCTTTTTGGGTACGCGGCAGTTGGGGAGCACGTACACGCTCACGCGCGCGCGGTAAAGATGGCATGTTTGCTTATACCGTACGTCACGACTGCAAAAATAATTGAAAGCGCAGCTTGGGCCGCAAGGTAGTGCACATGCACATAGTGGACCAGTACATAGAGAAAAACCGTATTGAGCCCGAGATTAATGATGAGCTGCATAACGAGGAACGCGGGCATCTCTTTGGCCGCGTGACGCAAATGGGTTTTGAACGTCCAGAATTTTTGGAGGAGAAAGTTGAACGCGAACGCCGCACAAAACGACAGCCCCGCAGCAACAAGATAGTACATGTGGAGTGCGCCCGCGAGGAGCCACAGCACACACAGGTTGATGACGAACGCCCCGCCGCCGACAAAGAGGAAGCGCGCAAGCTGTCCAAACTTCAGCTCCACCATGGCGACCAGGCAGCGCACCCCGTCGAGCGCGCTCACCTTTTTGCCTTCGCTGCGGGTACGCGGGTGATACGTGATGGGTACCTCCCGTATCGCGCCGCCCTGCGCGAGCTCATAGCTCAAGTACACTGCATCAAACACAAAGCCGTCGGCATTGTGGCGCATAATTGCCGGAGCGAGCGCGCGGGGGAACAGTTTATAACAGGTTGTCAGATCGCTTACATGTGTTCCGAACAATAAATTAAAAAACGCGGTAATAACCTTGCTCCCCAGCACGTAGACGCGGCTGAAGTAGGGATTGTGTCCCATGAGCCGCGAGCCGAATACAACCGGGTGGGCGTCGTCGAGCGCATTGATGAGCGCCACGTAGTCCTTCGGGTCGTATTCCAGATCGGCATCTTGGATGATGCAGTACTCGCCGGTCGCCGCACGCAGGGCGTCTTTGACCGCGGCACCCTTACCGCCGTTTTCGGCGCGCAGTATGACCTTGTGCGCAGAGCGCGCAAGTATGGCGCGCGTTCCGTCGGTTGAGCCGTCGTCGACGATGACAAGTTCTTTCTGCCAGCCCCCCGGCACCGGCGCCGCCTCAACACGTGCCAGAACCTGTGCAATGGTGTGTTCCTCGTTGTAGCAGGGGATGAGTACGGAGAGAGTTTTCATGAACTTCCGTATTGTATACGAAGCAGGGGTTTTTTTGGAGGTATGATGAGGAGGTATGGATGTGCTGTTGTTCCTCCTCCAGCAGTTGGGAGTCATGCTCGGCGTGGGCGCGCAAACCGTGCTGTTGGTGAACTACCTTTCCTCCGTGCGCGTCGGCGCGCGGCCCACGCCGACCTCGTTTGTGCGCTCGACCCGCGGCTTGTTGGGCATTTCGCTCTTCGTTATCATCGGCTCGGGCGCCATGGTGACAGCGATGCACTTTTCTGCGGGGAGTTTTGATATTTTATTTGCGCCAGCGTTCCTCTTTAAATGGGCGCTCATACTCCTCGCGCTGGTCCTGTACTTGCTTGCGGAACTCCCCAGCTCAAATTCGACGCACGAAGCACTCATCGAGTATCTCGCGGGTGGGACGTGGTTTGCGCTCTTTTTAGTCCACAGTGTGGCTCCGGTGGTGGCGTGGAGCGACCTCATTATTTTGTACGTGTCGTGGATGGTGAGCTTTGGCGTGGTGTGGGGACTCATTGTGTGGGCGCTCCACAAACACATGGGTGTGGCGCTCAAAATGCCTACGCTGCCGAAGATGTCCATGCCTAAACTATCTATGTCGGCGATTTCTATACCAAAAATTACACTGCCCAAAGTGTCGCTCCCCGCGCTCCCCAAGATACCGGAGAAGCCTGCGCCCGTCGTTGTATCGGCACCTCCGCCACCGCCACCTCCTCCGAAGCCCCTGGTTATTGCGCCTATTAAAACGGAGGGCGCGGTGTCCACGGAGCCCCGCAGTGCGGATGCGAAGCGGACAATGAGGAGCGGAGTGGATACCGCGCCCGGAGTACTGGCCATTCAGCCGCTTGAGCTTGAGGCGCCGGTTATGCGCGCACCAGAACCCAAGCCGGCGGCGGCACCCGCGCCTAAACTTATCGAGCAGATAGAGTCGCTCATTCCGGCGCTGCGCGTTATGCCGCGCACGCCCGAGGATGTCGCGCGCTACCATGAACTTGCAGCAAAACTCGCCGCGCTCAACTAAATGAGATTTTTTTCAGACAATCATCCCAAAAAGATTACTATCCTGCTCGGTCACCCCGACGCAGGGCAAACGCTGAGCGGCGAAGTGGCGCTGTTATACGAAGCCGCTGCAAAAAAAGCGGGCCACGAGGTGCGGCGTTTCAACTTGGGCTCAATGAAGTTTGACCCTATTTTGCACAAAGGCTACAAAACAATCCAGCAACTCGAGCCCGACTTACTCGCACTCCAAGAGGCGGTCAAGTGGTGCGAGCATTTTGTCGTTATATACCCCAACTGGTGGTGTACGATGCCCGCACTCCTCAAAGGGCTCTTCGACCGCATGTGGCTGCCGGGATTTGCGTTCAATATGCGCAAGCACCGCGACGGCACGTTGGCGATAGGGTGGGTAAAGAGGATGAAGGGAAGGAGCGCGCGGGTTATTGTGCTCTCCGGCAACCCGCCGTGGCTCATCTGGCTTTTTTTCGGCGACTACACTAACGAAATAAAAATGGGGATATTGTGGTTTGCGGGCTTCCGCACAAAAGTATCGCACTTTGGTCCGACCGACAACGCGCCCACGTGGAAACTCGAAGAATTCCGCCGCCGCGCCGCGCACTTGGGGAGGCACGCGGAATAGTGCTATAGTCCTCACGCATGGCGCTCTCAATCGGCATTATCGGGCTGCCCAACGTCGGCAAGTCCACACTTTTTAATGCGCTCACCAAAAAGAGCGTCTTGGTGGCCAACTACCCCTTCGCCACCATCGACCCGTCGGTCGGGGTGGTCGCTGTGCCCGACCAGCGGCTGGAGCGGCTCGCCGAATTTTCGAAATCAGAAAAAAAGATTCCTGCGGCAGTCGAGTTTGTTGACATCGCGGGCTTGGTGCGCGGCGCCTCGGAGGGCGAGGGGCTTGGCAACCAGTTCCTCTCGCACATCCGCGAGGTGGACGCCATTGCGCACGTGGTGCGGATTTTTGATAACGCCAACATCGGCCATGTCGAAGGTACGGCCGACCCGCTGCGCGACATCGGCATCATCAACACCGAACTCGAATTGGCCGACTTGCAGTCGGAAGAAAAGCGCGAATCAAGCAAAAAGGGCAAGCCTGTCCGGCCGGGAGAGCTGCCCGGGTTGCAAAAACTCTCCGACAAGCCGGTGCTCTATGTGCTCAACAAAGAGGCGGGCGGCCACAACATCGACGAAGTAAACGACGAGCGCTGGGAGCGCCTGACGGAGTTCCTCGCGGACAAGAAGTGGGTAACCGTCGACGCACACGTGGAGAGCGAGTTGCGTGAGTTGGCGCCCGAAGACAAGCAGCAATTCCGCCAGGAGTACGGCAGTGTCGAGGACGGCATCAACAATTTGATACACGCGGGGTACGAGCTCCTCGGCCTCATTTCATTTTTTACGACCGGGGCAGACGAGACGCGCGCGTGGACGATTAAAAACGGCTCTACCGCGCCCGAGGCGGGCGCGGCGATACACTCCGACTTCCGCGACAAATTTATCCGCGCCGAGGTGATTAATTGGCAGACACTTGTGGGTGCCACCTCGTGGGGCAAGGCGCGCGAGGCGGGACTCATCCGCACGGAGGGCAAAGAATATATCGTCAAAGACGGCGACGTCATCGTCTTTTTGCACAGTTAGAGTTGATAAGGCATACTCACTTCGGCTGAACACTCTCTCGGGAGCACCTGATGGCCCAGATTGAAGTCGACTACCCCCGGATACGGGATGTCTGCGCGCTCCTCATCGAGTCGCTCAGGCAACACAAGTTCCCCTACAACGTCACCAAACCTCCGCAGGAGTACGTGCCCGCGGAGATCCGGGCGGACCCGCTTGTGCATGCACTCGTCTTGTTCGGCACGTGCCACTTCATGCGCGGGACGATACAGAGCGACTTTGCCATCAGACAAATGGTAAAGATTTGGCGCACGCATCCGGAGCTCTTTGACCCGGTCTTCTTGTCCACCAAACAAGCGACGAAGCAGTACGTCTTTGATCGGCTCAAGCCCTTCTTGATGTACCGGCTTTTTGAAATCCCAAAGCTTTGGCTCGGGAACTTCAAGAGGCTCGAGCGCGACTGGAGCGGTGACCCGCGGCGCATCTTTGACGGTGTCACCAACGCCGACGAAATGTACCGGCGCGTTGTCAACAAGAACTCGAGCTCAAAGTATCGCACCATGCCGGGGAAGCTGGAGGGGTTTGTCGGATTCCGCGAAAAGGTGGCGAGCATGCTCGCGTACTTTTTGATGGACTCCAAGCTCATTCCGGAGTTCCCGGTGTCGACACCTGTGGACTTCCACAATCTGCGGGTGTTCTTTGCGACGGAGGGGATGCGCTACGCCAATGGCGACGGCACCAAGCTGCGGTATGAAACCGCCGCCGCAGTGGCCGTGCCGCTCGTCGAGCGGCTCGTCAAAGAGCAAGGCTACTCCATGGTCGAGCTCGGCGACGCGCTGTGGTTGCAGTCGGTCGGGGCGTGCCGCTACGCTCCGGGCAACAAGACCCTCGGGCGGCTCAAGTCCGGACAAAAAAACGAGGGGCGCCACCGGCTTGAGTACAAGCCCCAGGCGCGCCAAGAACTCAATGTCCAGTTCTACACGCCCGACTGGCAGGATCCGACCGACGTGCACAAGCACGAGCTCACGTGCGGCAGGTGCCAGTTGCGCGGGTTGTGCACGATGAATGTTGCCTCCGGGTTCTACTACGAGGACGGCAACATCATGATGCGGGCCCGCACCGAGCCCATGTCAAACCTCTTCGGCGAGCTCCACTACCACGCACCGGAAGAGAGGGAGAGCCCTCCTCAACCGGAGCAGGAGAAAATAGCGCTTCCGCTTTTGCCAGGGGAGTGGCCAGAGCAAAAAAAGACCCCGCGAGCGTGAGCTCGCGGGGTTTTCTTTTTCAGAACGTCGCACAGATGTCGCTTGTCACCGCGGGCGTAACACCCGGGATGATAGTCGGCTTGCCATCTTTGCGCGGAGGGAAGACGGGAAGGTTGAAAGCGGGGCGCTTGGTCTCGACCGTCTTATGAAGCTCGGCATGCTTCGTAAAGTACCAGTCATGGGCCTTGTTTTGGTCGGCCCACGTTTCTTCGGAGCGGTAGTTGATGCCTTTGTATTTTACTACCCCGCCATACATGCCTCCGGCGCGCTTTTCAACCCCGACCTTAAGCCCTACACAACCGGGGGCTCGGCGCACCTGAATACGGTTGGAGTTATTGGCACTGGAAGTCGTGTTCCAGAGATTTTCCTCACTCCGGTTGTCCAAGGCCAAGCGATTGACGTGGTCAGTGATGTCGCCTCCTTGTGCTCCGATGAGGAAGCTGTGCAGATACACACGCTTATCGGCGTGATGCAACACCGCGCGGACCTTGATAATCTCGCCGGTACCCTCGTGCCTCCACACGTTTGCTGAGGGCTTGCGCCCCGCAAGAGTTTCCATATCCCGCGTGCCCACAAAAGTAAAGAACCCTTGTGTGAGCATGAGCGTAAACTGCCCGGGAACGTAGAAACCGCTCCATTCGTAATCGTCGAAAAGGAAGAGCTCGTGAGGCCTAAAGTCAGCGGCAGATAGATGTGCAGCTACTGCGGGCTCCGCGTGGAGCCGCGCGAGTTCGGCATCGCTGAGGTCAGCGAAGCCATCGCGATAGAGCTCCATGGGGGAGGTCCTTCCTATGTATGCCGGCGTAGCCGGCGGAGTCATCCGGATAGTAATTATGCGGCGGCTTCGGGACTATTTGCTTGTTTGTGTATGTGGATAGGGGAGCAGGCCGCTCAAAAGTGCTATAGTCAAGCCTATGGATAGACCCAGGACAACCCCTAAGGACTTTTTTATGTGGGCAGGGGCGATGGTCGCCCTCTACTGGAGTGCGGTCGCGTTTATCTTCCTCATCTTCAACTACATAAGCTACACGCTGCCCAACCCGACCGCGTACCTGGCGGCAAATCCGTACGACAGCGGCATAGGGTACGAAATGGCGTCGATAGTCGTCTTCCCCCCCATTTACATGCTGCTCTCGTGGGTTATCCGGCGGGACATTGTGCGCGACTCCAGTAGAAAAGAGATCTGGGTCCGGAAATGGGCACTCATTTTGACGCTCTTTGTCGCCGGGGCGACAATGGCGGGGGACCTGGTGTCGCTTTTGACACAATTTTTCGGCGGCGAAGAGCTCACCGGGGCGTTTTTGCTCAAGGCGCTCGTACTCTTCCTCGTGGCGGCGGTCGCTTTTATGCACTTTATCGCCGACTACTGGGGCTACTGGGAAGAGTGGCCGAACCGCCGTCGCTTTGTGTGCTGGGGTGTCGGCATACTTGCAGTGCTTGCGATTGCGGCGGGCTTTCTCCTCTTTGGTTCGCCCGCTTCGGCGCGGCTCTACCGGCTGGATGAGACGCGTGTAAACAACTTGCAGGGCATTCAGTACCAACTGACCTACTACTACCAAGCCAAGCGCGCACTGCCCGCAACGCTTGATGTGCTCAACAACGCGCTTCAAAACTACACCGTGCCCGCCGACCCGCAGACGGGTCAGGCGTACGAATACAAAAAGACCGATGCCATGAGCTTTGAGTTATGCGCGACGTTCGGCGCCCGGAGCTGGAGCTCGCAGGGCACCGTCCCCGAGCCCGCGGCACTCGGCACCCCGAGCGGGCGGAACTTCGACACGTGGGCGCACGACACGGGCCGCGCATGCTTTGAGCGCACGATAGACCCGGCGCTCTACCCGCCGCTGAAGTAACCACAACACAATAACTGTGGTATTTTGTCTCTCATGGCCAGTGAGAGATACGATCACGCTTCGGTAGAAAAAAAGTGGCAGGAGCGCTGGGCGAAAGAAGGCATCTATCGCGCGCAAGACTCCGGCAAAGGCAAAGTCTACGTGCTCGATATGTTCCCGTACCCTTCGGGCGAAGGGCTCCACGTCGGCCACCCCAAAGGCTACATTGCGACCGACATCTACAGCCGCCACATGCGCATGCGCGGCCACAACGTGCTGCACCCGATGGGCTGGGACGCATTCGGCCTCCCGGCCGAAAACTATGCGCTCCAAAACAAAGTGCACCCGCGCGTGGCCGTGGAGCGCAACATCGCGTACTTTAAAGAGCAGCTCGCGCACATCGGCTTTGACTACGACTGGAGCAGGGAAATAAACACGACCGACCCCGCGTACTACAAGTGGACGCAGTGGATTTTTTTGCAATTGTTTAAGAAAGGCCTCGCCTACATGAGCGACGAGCCAATCAACTGGTGCCCGTCGTGCATGACGGGCTTGGCCAATGAGGATCTCGATGGCACCGCCTGCGAGCGCTGCGGCACGCCGGTCGAAAAAAAGAAGCTCCCGCAGTGGGTGCTCAAAATCACCGCGTATGCCGACCGGATGCTTGCGGACCTCGATGCACTGAAGTGGCCCGAGCATATTAAAGAAGCGCAGCGCAACTGGATCGGCCGCAGCGAAGGACTCACCTTTACTTCACCGGTCAAAGACACCAGTCTCACCATAGATACCTTCAGCGCACACTTCGAGGCATTTTTTGCCGACACATTTGTCGTTATTGCGCCGGACCACCCGCTTTTGCCGACTCTTTTGGAAGGCCTGCCTAATAAAGAAAAAATTCTCAAAGAAGCACAAGCGATGACCGACAAGCGCGCGGCACAGGGCTACGACCAAATCAAAGAGCCGGAGGGAATATTTACCGGCCGCTACACGGTCGACTCGGTCGGGAACGGGGAGCTGCCGATTTGGATTGCCAATTATGCGCTCGCCGACTACGGCACCGGCATCGTCAAGTGCTCTGCACACGACGAGCGCGACTACGCATTCGCCAAAAAGTACAATATTCCGCTTAAAGAAGTACTCGAGCCCGTGCATGTCCAAAAAACCGGCTCCTCAACCTTCCACGAAGGAGAACCGTTCGTTGAGCATCACGGTGTAATCGTGCTTTTAAAAAAGTGGGATGAGGACAAATACCTCGGCTTGCGGTGGAAGGACGCGCCCGACTGGGGGACACTGCTCACCGGCGCAATTGAAAAGGGGGGCGGTGGCGAAGAGACTGCACGGCGCGAAATTGAAGAAGAGACGGGCTACACGGATATTAAGTCTGTGCGGACGCTCGGTACCATCCATGGTAAGTACTATCACGTGCCCAAAAAGCAGAATCGCATCGGACACACACCGGTGTTTGTGATAGAACTCGGCAGTGACAAGCGCGTGCCGCTTTCTCAAGAAGAAGAGTCCAAGCATAAATTGGTGTGGCTCACGCCCGCAGAATTGGGAAGTTTCCTCACACCTGCAACCCATAAGTACGCTTTGCGCAAACTGCTCGGCACTGCCGGGGCGTGGACCGATTTTTCAAACGCTATTCTTATCGAACCTGCGGAATTTGCCGGAAAAGTAGCCCGCGATGTGCGCGAAGAGGTGGCGGACTACGCGGTCAAAAAAGGATTTGCAAAGAAAACCGTCACATACAAAATCAAAGACTGGGTGTTTAGCCGCCAGCGTTACTGGGGCGAGCCTATCCCGATTGTGCACTGCCCTACAGACGGCCCCGTTGCAGTGCCGGAGGATCAACTTCCCGTGCGCCTGCCCGAAGTGGAGCACTATGAGCCCTCGGGGACCGGCGAGTCGCCGCTCGCAAACATTGCCGCGTGGGTCAATACAACGTGTCCAAAGTGCGGTGGGCCCGCCAAGCGCGAGACAAACACCATGCCACAGTGGGCGGGCAGCAGCTGGTACTACCTGCGCTTTATGGACCCGCACAATGACCACACGTTGGTGGGGAAGGATAAAGACAAGTATTGGGCGCCGGTTGATGTATACGTCGGCGGGGACCATGCGGTGCGCCACCTCATCTACGCGCGCTTTTGGCACAAATTCCTCTACGACATCGGTGTTGTTTCGACCACCGAGCCTTTCGCACGGCTGGAGTTCCTCGGATTTATTTTGGCCGAGGACGGCCGCAAAATGAGCAAGCGCTACGGCAACGTCATCAACCCCGACGACGTGGTGGCGCAGTACGGCGCAGACGCATTCCGTATCTACGAAATGTTTATGGGTCCGTTTGAAAACACCGTTGCTTGGAGCACCGCGTCTATTCAGGGTGCGGCACGTTTTGTCGAACGCATTTGGAAGCTCGCCCACAAGCCGCTGACCGAAGACCCGGCGAGCGCGGAGTTGGAGTCGGTGCTTCACCAAACCGCCAAAAAAGTCGGCGAGGACATCGAGGCATTTAAATTCAACACCGCGGTGAGTCAGATGATGATTTGTCTCAACGCAATGGAAAAGGCACCCGCGCTGCGCGTGGGGCAGTGGAAGGCGTTCATGCGTTTGCTCGCGCCGTTTGCCCCACACCTTGCCGAGGAACTCTGGGCATACTTTGGCGAGCCCTTTTCCATCCACACTGCCGCTTGGCCGCAGTACGACCCGGCAAAGATAGTTTCAAACACGGTGCAGGTCGCTGTGCAGGTCAACGGCAAGACCCGCGCTTCGATAGAACTGAGCCCAACCGCCGCCGAAGAGGAGGCTTTGAGCGCGGCGCGCAAGGCTGTGGAGAAGTGGCTCACGGGGCCGGAAAAGAAGGCTGTGTATGTGCCGGGGCGGATTGTCAGTTTTGTGATTTGACCATAGGGTTTGACACTGTGCATAACGCTGTGATATACAACACCACATCATATGGCAAATAGCAGCGGGGCAAAAACCGGGTTTAAACCGAAGGCTATAGTCAAAAAGCTCCTCACGGCGCTGCCCGAGCGCTCCCGCTCGGTGCTTGAAGCGCGCTTCGGGCTCGGCGCAGGGACCGAGAAGGTCACCCTCGAGGCGATAGGCAAGCGCTACGGTATCACTCGCGAGCGCGTCCGCCAGATTGAAAATCATGCGCTCCAGTCGCTGCGCAAGTCCCCGGCGTTTGAAGAGGCACACGAAGCGTTCGATGAACTTGAGCGTATCATCGACGGGCTCGGCGGCATCGTGTGCGAGGACGATTTGCTCGAGTACCTCACGCAGGACACGTCGATGCAAAATCACATCTACTTCCTCCTTGTGCTCGGCGACCCGTTCAAGTACCGCAAGGAGGACGAAGAGGTCAACCGCTGCTGGTATGTAGACCCCGAATTGGCGAGCAAGGTCGAGGACGCGCTCAAACGCCTCTATGCAGGCCTCAGCGACGAGGACCTCATCCCCGAGGGCGAGATGATAGACCGCTTTCTCAAAGAGCTCCAAACCATCAACGACAAGCACCGCAACGACGAGGTGCTCAAGCGCTGGCTCAAAATTTCCAAACACATCGGCAAGAATCCGCTCGGCGAGTGGGGCTCCGCGCACAGCCAAAACGTCAAGACCAAGGGCGTGCGTGACTACGCATACCTGGCGGTCAAAAAGCACGGCAGCCCGCTCCACTTCCGCGAGGTGGCCAAGATGATAGAAAAGACCTTCAACCGCACGGCGCACGTGGCGACGACCCACAACGAGCTTATTAAGGACCCGCGCTTTGTGTTGGTGGGCCGCGGGATGTACGCGCTGCGCGAGTGGGGCTACACCGAGGGTGTCGTCCGCGACGTCATCCGCGACGTGCTCAAAAAGAACGGCCCGCAGACACGCGAGCAGATAATCACAAACGTACTCAAGGAGCGCCACGTCAAGCCGGGCACCATCGTCGTTAACCTGCAGAACCAAAAGTATTTCAAACGCGCCCGCGACGGCAAGTTTTCACTTGTGAAATAAACAAAATAAATAAAAGAACCCTGAAGGGTTGCTTTTATTTATGAAAAATACCCTGCAACCCAGCGGACAACCTCCCAGACTATAAAGAGCGCGAGGAGCATCATCACGCCCCAGGTGACGCGTAGGCGGTGTTTGGCGATGCGCTCCGCATGGTAGTTCTGGGTGAAGAGGTGCGGCAGTCCCGCGGTAAATCCGCCAAAAAAAATGATGAATGCAAAGACGCCGAGCCCGGTGAAGATGAGCTCGATGTCGTGCCACGGGTTTGCGAGTACCGCGTCGAGAAAAGCGTTCATAATCAGTACGGTATACTGTAGCATATGGCGTCGGTCGACGACTTCAAGAAGTACCCACTGTGGCAAAAGCTGCTCCTTTTTTGGACCCACTCGGGCTCCGAGCACGTCCGCGACTGGCTCGACGGCTGGTATTTTGACCCGTTGCTCGTCATGCCGTTGCTGTTTCTAGTCATTCTTGTCACGGCGATGGTCGAGGACCCCGATGCGGTCGCAGCCGTCTTTGCAGGCGTGGTGTATACATCGCCCGTGTGGCTGCCGTTCTCACTTGCCCTCCTGTTTTGGATTTTTTGGATACGTTACATACGCTTTATGGCGTGGTTCAAGAAAGAGTACGTACTCCTCGAAGTGCAGCTTCCGGCCGAAGTTGAAAAGTCGCCGCTCGCAATGGAGGTATTCTTGACCGCGTTACGGAACGCGGGGGGAGAGCCGACGTTTATTGCTCGTATTTGGGAGGGCAAAATGCGCGAGATCGTTTCACTTGAGATTGCGGGCAACGAGGGTTCGGTACGTTTTTATATGCGCCTACCAAAACCGTGGCGCAATCAAGTCGAGGCACGTCTCTACGGACAGTATCCGGAAGCTAAGTTGGTCGAAGTGGACGATTATGTCGAGAAGGTCCCGTTCAACTTGGATGATTACAACATATACGCTACTGAATTTAAAAAGAGCGGCGACGTGGATGCTCTACCGCTTAAAACCTATACCGACTACAAACTCGACAAGGACACCGATAAACCGGAAGTACAAGTGGACCCAATATCCAACATTTTGGAAGCGATGGGGAATACGCGCCTGGGCGAGCATTTGTGGCTCCAGCTTGTATTGCGCGCTCACAAAAACGACGAGTGGTACGGCTTTCCGGGCAGCGACTCCTACAAAGACGGGGCTAAAGAGAAGATAAATGAAATTCTTAAAAGCGCCGCCAAACGCACCGGCGAACTGAGTTCACAAGATGAAGCAAAAAAGACCGTCAATGCGACGCCGATGAACCTGTCTCCGGACGAGAAGAATAAAATAGAACTTATCGAACGCTCGCTTACCAAACTTACATACGACTGCGGTATCCGCGCAGCCCTTATAGCAAAAAAAGACAGGGGAGATTGGTATACTAATATCGGTCCGATGCTGTTGTTATTTGCGCCGTTTCAACAAGCGGGGTACAACTCGATGGGATTTGCTTCGGGTATCGCGCTGCTCACCGACTTCAACTATCCATGGCAGGACGTCGGTAATATCCGTCAAAACAAACAAAAACGCATTCAGTTCCGTCGCTACAAAGAGCGCGCGTTCTTTTACGTACCGTACGACCAGCGCGCCGCGGTATTGACCGTAGAAGAATTGGCGACCTTGTGGCACTTCCCGTCTTCGGCGGTCAAAACCCCTTCGCTCAACAGGGTGGGGAGCCGCGTGTCCGAGGCACCGCCGAACCTCCCCACAGGCCCCGGTCCCGCCAACCTGCCGACGTAATGCCGCCCCCTATACCGCACAACCAGGGCCCCTCGTGGCGGCCCGCCTTGACGCGAGGCAGGCAGTTTCTTGAACAATATCAAACGGCCAACCGGCTGCTGCCGCTGGCATTTCTGGTCGGGATTTTTATTTTTCTTGCGTACTTCTTTACCTTCGGGCCGCCGCTTTCGTTCCCCTCCGGTTCCTACCTTCGGGTTGAGCAGGGGCAGACCATCGCGCAGGTGGCGGCGGAACTCAAAGCCCGCCACATTATCCGCTCGAGCGTGCTGTTTGAAGGGATGGTGCGTATGTACGGGGAGCGCGTCATTGCGGGCGAATATTTTTTTGAAGGGCAACAGGGCGTTATAACCGTGGCCGCGCGCATCGCGGGGGGCGACTTCGAAATTGTGCCCGTGCGCGTGCGCATCCCGGAGGGTGCGACGGCCAAGGACATCACCAAATTACTCGGTCAAAAAATCCCCGACTTCGATGCAACAACCTTTCAACTGATGGCGACCCCGAAAGAGGGACACTTGTTCCCCGACACATACTTTATTTTGCCGGGCGAGGATCCGGGCCTTGTGATGACCGCACTCACGACCGACTTCAATGTCCATATCGACCAAGCGTCAACGAGCATCAAAAAATTCGGCAAGCCGCTTGGCGATGTTATCATCATGGCTTCGCTGCTGGAAAAAGAAGCGGCCGACACACAAAGCCGCCGCATCATCGCAGGCATTCTGTGGCACCGCATACAGTTGGGTATGGCGCTCCAGGTCGACGCGGTCTTCCCCTACATCATCGGCAAAAATTCTTTCCAACTCACCCACGACGACCTTAAAGTAAATTCGCCGTACAACACGTACATCCACAAAGGCCTCCCGCCGGGGCCGATTGCAAACCCGAGCATGAGCTCGATACTCGCCGCCGTGACCCCCATCAAAACAAACTACCTGTACTATCTCTCCGACCGGCATGGGAACTTCCATTACTGCGCGACCTACTCGTGCCAACTTCAAAACCAACACATTTACCTCGGCAACTAAGGTATACTTTCAATCATGGAAAAGAGTCGCGAAGAGCTTGTTGAACAGTTTCAAGAAGCGTTTGGTGGAGCGATTTCTGCTGAACCAACCCCGGAACGGTTGCGCATGCGACGTTCGCTAATTGAAGAAGAAGTTAAAGAACTTTTTATTGAAGTCGACAAAGCAATTGAACTATTAGAAAAAGGGGAGAGCGTGCCAAAAGAAATATATCGAGCAATGCTTAAAGAGCTTGCGGATGTGCAAGTTGTAATATCAGGAATGGATGTCGCACTTGCTCCATTGTATAAAAAACTTAGCAAGGCTTTTTTGCGCGTTCATACATCTAACATGACTAAATTAGGAAAAGGTGGAAAACCGATTCTGCGCGAAGATGGCAAAGTTTTGAAAGGTCCAGATTATATTCCGGTAGATCTGTCCGATTTGGTTTAAACATAAATCTTATCCATATATCGTTACATCAATATTTTATTTTTTGGATTCAGGAGCAGGGATGAGGAGAAAATGCAGAGGATATTTTCTCTTTAAACGATAGAGCGCGCTGGTGGCATATCGTTTTTTATCTTCATGTTTTTGTTTTCGTTGGACAAACTCTTTTTCCATCCCCTTTATTGCCTCTTCATATCCGGGTAACTGGTCCTCAAGCCAACGTTGTACCCGATATACCGTGTCACACCCGACATGCATGGTATCAGCAATGGAACGGACGCTTTCGCTCGCAAGCAGCCGCTGCGCAATAAGAATTCGTCGACCCAACATAATCCGCTCGCCTGGAGTAAGGAGGTCTCGGAGGAAGAGTTTGATTGCTTGTCGACCCTTGAGCGTGCTCGCGGCCGTATAGAGGGCGTCCAGAGTCTCTATCCGCTCCTTGTTTTCTAATCGGTGTGGTTTAACTTTCATACCCATGTATCATAACATCAGTACAGAGTGCTTGTGATACTATTTGCAGCATGAGTGGACAAAAAAGATCCAAAGGGAAGGTATGTGTGGGGCTCAGCGGCGGAGTGGACTCTGCCGTGTCTGCCGCGCTGCTCAAACAGCAGGGTTTTGATGTCACGGGCGTGTTTATCCGCATTGCGATAGGGGGCTACCCGTGCTCGGCGGGCGAGGATGCTCTGTGGGCCAAGCGTGTCGCAGCGCACCTCGACATCCCGTACCGCGAAGTTGATCTCTCCAAAGAGTATGAGGCGGAAGTGTTTCGCGTTTCTATGGCGGAATTTGCAAAAGGGAAGACCCCCAACCCCGACGCGCTGTGCAACCGTGAAATAAAATTCGGCGTCTTTTTTGATTGGTGCGTCGCGCACGGCGCTGACTATGTAGCCACAGGTCACTATGCTCAAACAAAAGACGGCGCACTCCTGATGTCCGCGGACACGGAGAAAGACCAAACATATTTTTTGTGGGCTGTGCCTGAAACAAAGCTGTGTCGCACGATGTTTCCCGTCGGGCATCTGCTCAAAACACAGGTCCGCGCGCTCGCCACAAAACTGGGGCTTCCGAATGCACAGAGAAAAGACTCCCAAGGACTCTGCTTTTTGGGTGGCATTACGCTCGGCGATGCGCTCGCACGCGAACTCACCCTCACTCCGGGCGACGTGCTTGACGAGTCGGGGAGCGTTGTGGGGCGACATGGTGGGGTGTATGCCTACACCATCGGACAGCGGCACGGGTTTGAGCTTTTTGCGGCCGGGCCACGCACACAGCCGCACTATGTTGCCGCCAAGGACCCGGAATTCAACTCGATTACAGTTTCAACACAGCGCACCCCTGCTACTGCGACTGAAATTACGCTCACCGAGCAGAACTGGATAGGTGCGCATGAGGACGGCCCGTGTGCCGCCCGTGTGCGCCACCGCGGAGCGCTCATACCCGCGCAACTGCGAGGCAATGTAGTTGTTCTTGAGGAGCCGCAGTATGTTGCAGAAGGCCAGTCGCTCGTGGTGTACCTGCCCGACGGCAAGGCGGGTCGCGACAACCCGCTTCGCCAAGGCTTTAGCGAGGCGAGCCGCTGCATCGGCGGTGGTATTATTGAAAAAGTCTCATGGCCATCCTCATCGCTAAATCAGACGGCGGGACAGAACCGTTCCAACCGCGCAAACTTGTAGCGTCGTTGCGGCGCGCCGGTGCCACGGAAGAGGGCGCCCAATCAATAAACAAAGACATCGAGCGCGCACTCTACAGCGGCATCACGACGAGCGAAATTTACCGTCGCGCCTTTGCGCTCCTGCGCACGCACCGCCGGGCGGCGGCCGCGCGTTACAGCCTTAAGCGTGCGGTGCTCGACTTCGGACCGTCAGGCTTCCCGTTTGAAGCGTACATCGCAGAACTGTATCGCGCCGAAGGGTGGGAGGCGCAAATCGACCAGATAGTTGCCGGTGCGTGTGTAGAGCACGAAGTCGATGTGCTCCTCCACAGACCGGGTGAGACCACGCGCACCTATGTCGAGGCCAAGTTCCACAACGCCGCCGGCTTTAAAACCGATCTCAAGACCGTGCTCTATGTGCAGGCGCGCATCGAAGATATTGCCACACACGACAAAGGCGCGCGTGGTCTTGTTGTGACCAACACAAAATTCAGCAGCCAAGCCGTCCAGTACGCCCGCTGCAAAGGGCTCGATCTCTTGAGTTGGGACTACCCGGAGGGCCGCTCGCTCCACGAGCGTATCGACAAAGCG
Source organism: Patescibacteria group bacterium (assembly GCA_028864875.1). Taxonomy (GTDB): domain Bacteria; phylum Patescibacteriota; class Minisyncoccia; order Phycocordibacterales; family SBAW01; genus GWA1-54-10. The sequence continues at coordinate 4,393 of JAGWLV010000007.1, read as the reverse complement.
GGACTCTATCCGATAACCGCGCTTACAACACTCAATCACCGTGAGAAGATGCAGCTCCTCTCACAGCGCCGCGTGTTGTGCAAGGCGCTCCCGCAAGATACCCGCGCCTTGGCCTCGGCGGGGGTCATGGGCGCCCGCGCGGACGCTGTGCTCGAAGAGGTCGGCAACCTTTGTGTGCCGGGAATGGACAGATAAAGGCATGGATGGGTAGAATGGGGGCAGAAAGCTCACCCCCTTACTACTTTTATTTTTTTGATACATGCCAGCACACAATGACAAGCAGGACGGACTTACATGGTCTACCCCTTCGCCCAAACCCGCCTCAGTAAAGCCGCCTATCTCCGGCGCGTCCACTACACCGCCCATACCGGTCATCGACAGCAGAGGTTTTGTCGCATCGATGACGCAAGGGGTCGTGCCCACGTTGGTCGGCACGCTTGCGGGCGGCATCATCATCGGCGTTGTGGCCGCGTGGGGCTACAGCGCGCTTGTGACCAAAGGCACGCCCGCAACGACACAGACATACAACCAAAACGCCACCTCTGCACAAACACAGACTCAAGGCCAGCAGCAAATCACAGCTCAACCCGGCACATCCGCGGGCGCGCCCTCCGTCGTCGCACAAAAGGCCGGCTCGACCGTCACAGTGAGCGCGGTCAACGTTGAGTCGCCTACGTGGGTCGTCGTATATGAAAGCCGCAACGGCGCTCCGGGCAACGCGCTCGGTGCGACACTCTTCTTCCCCGGGCAATCTTCGGGCAATGTCGAGCTCCTGCGCCCGACCATCGCCGGCGAGACGTATTTTGTGGGCGAGAGCACCGACAACGGCGACCGCAAGTTCGAGCTCCACGGCGACACCCAGGTGACTGCGGAAGACGGCAGCGTCCTGTGGGGAACTTTCGTCGCGCAATAAATGTGGGGCTACAATAGCGCCATGGATACGCACATCATAGAGGCGCTCGTTATAGCAACCGTGCTCGGGTTTGTGCTCGGGCTTGAGCGCTCGCTTGCGGGCAAGCATGCGGGCATGCGCACCTATGCCCTGGTGAGTTTGGGCTCGTGCCTCTTTACTATTGTCGGGGTGACGGCGAGCTACCAATTGGCGGTATTTGTAGGCATCAACCCGCTCCAGATTGCGAGCTCTATCGTCGTGGGCATCGGCTTTATCGGCGCGGGGCTCGCGGTGGTGCGCGGCGACAATCAAAGCAATCACGTGGAGCTCACGACAGCGGCGGGCATTTGGGTTGCGGCGGCGATAGGGATGGCAAGCGGCTTTAGCATGTACACAGTCGCTGTTGCAACCACCATCCTCGCCATACTCGTCTTTTCGGTCTTCGCACGCATTGAACACGCCATCCGCGTACGCTTTGGCTCGCGCGAACATACGTCCTAAACGAATACGCGGTAGAATAGGCTGATGTCGAATTTCTACAAGCCCAACCGCAACCCGGAATACAGCTACGGCGGGTCGAAGTGGACCCTATCGCGTTCAAAAATAGATTTGTTTTTGGACTGCCGGCGCTGTTTTTATTTAGACAACAAACTCGGTGTGGCACGGCCGCCCGGATTTCCCTTCAACCTCAACTCCGCGGTGGACGCGCTGCTTAAAAAAGAGCTCGATGTACACCGCGCGCAGCGTACCGTGCACCCGCTCGCACAAGCCTACGGGCTCAACCTGGTGCCGCTCGCACACACACAGATGGACGCATGGCGCGACGCTCTCAAACGCGGCGTGTCGTGTGTTCACAAAGAAACCGGCCTTACCGTGCGCGGCGGCGTGGACGACATTTGGATAAACGAAGACGGCGAGTTGGTCGTCATAGACTACAAAGCGACCAGCAAAGACGGTCGCATCGACAGCTTGGACGAAGAGTGGCACAAGGGGTACAAGCGCCAGCTCGAAATCTACCAGTGGCTCCTGCGCCAAAACGGTTTTAAGGTCTCCGACACCGGGTACTGGTTTTATGCCAATGCGACCAAAGACCGCACCGGTTTTGACGGCCGGCTCGATTTCGAACTCACACTTGTGCCTTACAAAGGTTCGACCGATTGGGTGGACGGGGCGTTGGTTGAACTTAAGGCGTGCCTTGACGGGGGAGTGGTGCCTGCGGCAAGCGCCGATTGCGATTACTGCCGCTACAGGCAGGCGGCCGGGGAAGCGTTAATGAAAGCATCACCGAAACCTGCGCCAAAAATAAAAAAGTCACCTACAATAGCCAAGAAAAAAAGCGGCCATGAAAAAACAAGCGGACAACTTTTCTAAACGGGCACGAAGTCAGTTTTCTGATTTCGCAAAAAAAGTAGTGACAATAGTTGCGAAGATTCCTAAAGGCAAGACAATGACCTACGGCCAAGTCGCGACCAAGGCCGGCAACCCGCGCGCAGCCCGGGCAGTAGGTACGCTCATGTCGCGCAACTACAACCCGAAGATTCCGTGCCACCGCGTCGTGCGCGCCGACGGCAGCGTCGGCAACTACAACCGCGGCGGCGCGGAGCGCAAAGCGGAAATGTTGTTTGAAGAAGGCGTGCGGTAGTGCTATAGTCTCGTCGGCTGAAAAAACTTACGGGAGGTTCCTATGGAATTTCTCTATGACGCTGCGCTAAATGCATTCGTTATGTGGCTACCGCTTGTCGCTGCGGACAACGGCGGAGGACTTGCGCGTATGTTGAGGTTGCCTTATGGATCAACATCAGTTGACGATGTTGTTTTTGAAGGCGACGAAGTTCTGGGACCAAACAAAACAACTGCTGCGCTCTACCTGGGGCCTGCGCTCTGCTACGCTGCCATACAAATTGAAGTATGGATTTCGAGCACCCCGTCAGACCAATGGTATGTCTTTCTTGCAGCTGTTGGAGGAGGCTGCGGTGCGGTGTTGGGAGACTATCTGAAATCGGGGATCAAGAGGGCAAAAAATATGCCACCCGGCCAGCCGTGGTTCCCTTGGGACCAAATTGATTACGTGGTTGGTGGGTATGTAGGCTATGCCCTTGTGAGTCTCGGTCAGGGGCTACTCCTGCACCCGGTGATTCTAGCTCTCATGGTTCTTTTTGCTCTCTTAACCAAAACACCAGGAAACTGGATCTTTTACTGCATCGGTCTGCGCAACACGCCGTACTAAATCGAGGGGCGCCACATGAGTGGCGCCCTTTGCTTTATACTGCCCCCATGGAGGTCAAGATGGAACCAAGCTGGAAGACGGCTCTCGAAGGAGAGTTCGGCAAAGAGTACTTCAAACAACTTGCGGAATTTGTGCGTGCGGAGTATACACACGCCGTTGTATACCCGCCGCCCAAAAACGTATTTCGCGCTTTCGATCTCTGTCCGTTTAATAACGTCGAGGTGGTGATTTTAGGCCAGGACCCGTACATCAACGCGGGCGAGGCTAACGGTTTGTGTTTTGCAGTAGGAGAGGGGATGCGGCTCCCGCCGTCGTTGCAAAATATTTTTAAAGAAATAGAAAGCGATATAGGCCCGCTCAAAAACAAAAGCGGCGACTTAGAGCGCTGGGCGCGCCAAGGCGTACTTTTATTAAACGCCGTTCTCACGGTGCGGGCGGGGGCATCCGCCTCGCATCAAAGCAAGGGGTGGGAGGAGTTTACCGACGCGGTTGTGCGCGCACTCAACGACCAAAAAGAACACCTTGTGTTTATGCTCTGGGGTAACTATGCCAAACAAAAAGGGGCCCACATCGACCGTACCAAACACTTGGTGCTTGAGTCGCCGCACCCCTCGCCTTTGGCTCGGGGCGGCTTCTTCGGCCACCACCACTTCAGCAAGGCCAATGAGTATTTGAAGAATCACGGCCGGGAACCGATTGATTGGTTGTAGAAGGTACGGTATTGTCTAGATCTGTGACACCAAAACGCAAAGTGCTCAAAAATGGCCTCCGGGTAATTGTTGTGCCAATGAAAGACAACCCAACCGCAACAGTGTTGGTGCTTGTCGAGGCCGGATCGCACTACGAAAAAAAGACCGAAAACGGCGTTTCTCACTTTCTCGAACACATGTGTTTTAAGGGGACCACCAATCGTCCGTCGCCTTCGGCTATTGCCCACGAGCTCGACGCTCTCGGGGCTCAATCAAATGCTTTTACGGGTTACGAATATACGGGATATTACGCTAAAGCGCGCGTCAAGTATCTTCCAAAGATACTTGACGTCATCGCCGACCTCTACCTAAACCCCACCGTGCCCGCAGACGAGCTAGAAAAGGAGAAAGGAGTGATTATTGAGGAAATCAACATGTACAAAGACCTCCCCATGCGCGAGGTCGCTGACCTGCTTGATAAAACCATGTACGGTGATCAACCGGCAGGTCGGAGTATCGCCGGAACGAAGTCGAATATTCGAGGCATGAAGCGCGACGTTTTCATCAAATACCGAAAAGCAAACT